>DAIOGO010000172.1:0-1910 GCA_036745195.1 Actinomycetota bacterium
ATCCCGAGATCGGCTCGATCTGCTCGGGTGGGCGGTATGACGACCTGGCATCGCATTACACCGACTCCCGGCTCCCCGGGGTGGGGATTTCGATCGGCCTCACCCGGCTGTTCTGGCAGCTGCGTGAGCGGAACCTGGTTCCCACCAGCGGGTCGGGCGCCGATGTCCTCGTGACCCTGATGGACGATGACGGGCTGGGAGAGGCTCTCGGTCTGGCCACCGTCCTGCGCGGAGCCGGTCTCCGGGTGGAGTCGGTGCTGGCGGCCTCCAAACTCGGCAAGCAACTCAAGTACGCCGACCGGGCCGGAATCAGGTTCGCACTGATCGCCGGCAGCGACGAACGCTCGCGCGGGGTGGTCACGGTCAAGGACCTGGCCGCCCAGACACAACAAGAGGTGGCGCCGGATGATCTGGTCGCCTTTCTGACCAGGAGTGACCATGTCGACTAGGTATCGCAGTATCCACGCTCTCGACGCCCCCGGCGCCGTCGGCAGGACGGAGAGGCTGGCCGGGTGGGTTCAGCGCCGGAGGGACATGGGGGGAATCGTCTTCGTCGACCTGCGGGACAGCACCGGGCTCGTCCAGGTGGTGCTCGACCCCACGGCCATACCGGCCGCCTCCCGTCTGAAGATGGAGGACTGCATCGCCGTCACCGGCGCCGTCCAACCCCGGCCGGAAGGAACCGTCAACCTCAACCTTCCGACCGGCGAGGTCGAGGTGCAGGCCGACGATCTGGTCGTCCTCTCCCCGTCGGAAACGCTGCCGTTCATGATCGAGGACAGGGTCGAACTCGACGAGCGGATCCGGCTCAAGTACCGGTATCTCGATCTGCGCCGGCCCTCGATGGCGGCCAACCTCAAGGCCCGCTCCAAGGCGGTGGCGGTCATGCGGCGGGTGATGGACGAACTCGGGTTTCTCGAGGTCGAGACCCCCACCCTCATCGCCTCGACGCCGGAAGGGGCCAGGGACGTGCTGGTGCCGAGCCGCCACCAGAAGGGCTCCTTCTACGCTCTGCCCCAGAGCCCGCAGCTGTTCAAACAGCTGCTGATGGTGGCCGGGGTGGAGCGGTACTACCAGGTGGCCAAGTGCTATCGGGATGAGGACTTCCGCTCCGACCGTCAGATCGAGTTCTCGCAGCTCGACTTCGAAGGCTCCTTCTGGGACCGCGACGATGTCCTCGACGTCCTCCAGACGGTGGTGACTGCGGTGACCAGGGAGGTGAGGGGAGTAGAGCTGGCGACCCCATTTCCCCGCATGACCTGGCACGAGGCGATGGACCGGTACGGAAGCGACAAGCCCGACATCCGCTTTGGCGGAGAGATCGTGGACCTCACCGACGCCCTGGCCGGCAGCGGGTTCGCCGCCTTCTCCTCGGCGGTGGCGGCGGGCGGGGTGGTACGTGGCATCAACGCCGGCCGGCAGGAAGCAACTCGCTCCCGAATGGACGCCCTCACCGAACGGGCCAAGGAGCTGGGTGCAAAGGGACTGGTATGGATGGTGGTCGAGCCCGACGACTCTCTCCGTTCGTCGATCACCAAGTTCCTCACCCCGGATGAAATGGCGGCCATCCGTCAAAGGCTCGCCGGCCGTCCCGGGGACGTGTTGCTGCTCGCCGCCGACACCTGGCGGACGGTCTCCACCGTCCTCGGTGCCCTCCGTCTCGACCTGGGACGACCCGACTCTCACGACACCCTGGCTCCGCTGTTCGTGATCGACTTTCCGACCTTCGAACCGGTGGAGGGCGGGGGATGGGCGCCGTCGCATCATCCGTTCACGGCTCCGGTCGACGTCGAGCAGATGAAGAACGACCCGGAACACTCCATCTCCAAGGCGTACGACCTCGTCCTGAACGGGTCGGAACTGGGATCCGGCAGCGTCAGGATCTTCGATCCGGAGGTGCAGTCGCAGGT
>DAIOGO010000172.1:2010-5025 GCA_036745195.1 Actinomycetota bacterium
CGGAACTGGGATCCGGCAGCGTCAGGATCTTCGATCCGGAGGTGCAGTCGCAGGTCTTCGATGTGCTCGGGATCAGCCGGGAGGATGCCGAGACTCGATTCGGATGGTTCCTCGAGGGTCTTCGCTACGGGACTCCGCCCCACGCCGGGTTTGCGATCGGGATCGACCGGTTCGTGTCGATCCTGCAGGGAGAGCCGAACATCCGCCAGATCATCCCGTTCCCCAAGACCCAGACCGGGACCGATCCGATGACCGGTTCGCCCACGCCGGTGGACGACGACCAACTGGCCGAACTGGGGATCAAGCTCCGACCGACCGCCACCTGACTCGATGGACCTGTTCTCCGCCGCCACAGACGACGCCCTGCTCAAGGTGGCCCCGCTGGCGGCGCGGATGCGTCCACGCACGCTGGACGAGGTGGTCGGCCAGGCGTCGCTGCTCAAGCCGGGGGCGGCTTTTCGGCGACTGGTGGAGTCGGGGCGCCCGATCTCCATGCTGTTGTGGGGCCCGCCGGGCACGGGCAAGACCACCCTGGCGCGGCTGGTGGCGAATTACGCCGATGCCGCCTTCGAGACCCTGTCTGCCACCTCGGCGGGGGTGAAGGACGTGCGGGAAGTGCTGTTGGGGGCACGCGAGCGGATCGCATCGAGCGAGAAACGAACGGTGCTCTTTCTCGACGAGATCCACCGCTTCAACAAGGCCCAGCAGGACGCCCTGCTGCCCGGGGTGGAGGATGGGACGATCATCCTGATCGGCGCCACCACCGAGAATCCCTTCTTCGAGGTGAACTCGCCCCTGCTGTCCCGGATGACGTTGTTCCGGACCGAGACGATCGCCCCGGAGGATCTGGTCGGACTCATCGACAGGGCGCTGACCGACGAGCGAGGTCTGCTCTCCGATGGTCTGACGATGGGTGAGGAGGCCCGGCAGGGGCTGGTGTCCCGGGTCGGAGGAGACGGGCGCAGCACCCTGACGATGCTCGAGGTCGCCGCCATGCTGGCGGTGGGTCGGGGATCCCGTGAGATCACCCTCGACGACGTCGAGGAGGCGATCCAGCGCCGGATCGTGCGCTACGACAAGGGCGGGGATCAGCACTACGACGTCATCTCCGCCTTCATCAAGAGCGTGCGCGGCTCGGATGTGGACGCCGCCCTCTACTGGCTCCACCTCATGCTGGAGGGGGGAGAGGACCCGGAATTCATCGCCCGCCGGCTGATCATCCTCGCTTCCGAGGACATCGGTCTGGCCGATCCGAATGCCCTGCTGCAGGCGATCGCCGCCGGCCAGGCGCTGGCAATGGTCGGGCTGCCGGAGGCCTCCTATCACCTCACCCAGGCCACCGTCTATCTGGCCACCGCCCCCAAGTCGAATTCCCTGGCGGTCGCCATGCGGTCCACCCGCGATCTGATCGCCGGGGGACCCTCACCCACCATCCCCGCCCATCTCCGGGACGCCAGTTACTCGGGGGCCGACCGGCTGGGCCACGGGAAGGGCTACCTCTACGCCCACGACCACCCCCATCACGTGGTGGCCCAACGCTATTTCCCCGAAGAGGTGGAGCCGTTGGCTCTGTTCCATCCCTCCGAAAGTGGACGGGAGACCGGCTTAGCCGAGCGGTTGGCCTGGCTCGACGACATCTTCGGGAGACGGGGACGGTGAAACGGGCGCCGATTCTCCTGCTCCTCCTCGCCGCCTGCTCGGCCGCCCCCACCCCCACCACGGTTCCCCCGCCCGACGCCACCTCTGCTTCGACCCTCGTCACCGCTCCCGAGAGCACCTCTCCCACCCCGTCCACCTCTGCCCCTCCCGACACGACCACCACCGCCCCGCTCGCCCCGCTGGAGGCACTCGCCCTCGAGCAGGTGGCGACCGGCCTCGACCAACCGGTGCTCATGTTGCCAATGCCAACCGATGGCACCTCGCTGGTCGTCGAGAGGGGCGGCCGGGTGATGCAGTTGGGCGAGGACGAGCCGTGGATGGACATCTCCGAGCGGGTCAACTCCGAGGATGGGATCGAGCCCGGTTTGCTCGGACTGGCCTTCCACCCCGACTTCGCCGAGAACGGCCGGTTCTTCGTCTACTACTACCGCTCCGACGCCGAGCAGACCCGGTTGTCGGAGTTCTCCGCCCCCGCCGGGGTCGTCGATCCCGACTCGGAGATCCCGCTCATCGACATCGACAAGCCGACCAACCGTCATAACGGCGGGATGCTCCAGTTCGGCCCGGACGGGTACCTCTACCTCTCGGTGGGGGAGGGAGGCAAGGCGTCGCTCAACGCCCAGAACCCCTCCACCCTGCTCGGCAAGATCCTGCGTATCGACGTCGACGGTGGTGACCCCTACGGGATCCCTGACTCCAACCCCTACCGCAACGGCGGGGGCGCTCCCGAGGTCATCGCCTACGGGCTCCGCAACCCGTGGCGAACGTGGATCGACCCGGTGGAGGAGATCATGTACATCGCCGACGTGGGTCAGGAGGACTGGGAGGAAGTCGATGCGGTGGGGCTCGAGGAGTTGCCTGGCACCAACTTCGGCTGGCTACGAATGGAGGGGAGTTCGTGCTTCCAGGCAGGCTGTGACGCCGTCGTCGAGGGCTTGACCCTGCCGGTGGTCGAATACTCCCATGACGAGGGATGCTCGATCACCGGTGGCCTCGTCTACCGGGGAATGGCCATCCCCGAACTGGTCGGTCACTACTTCTACTCGGACTGGTGCTTCGGCTGGACCCGGAGCTTCCGGCTGGAAGCGGGGCAGGCCACCGAACAGAAGACCTGGTTCGACTCGGGAGGCCAGGTCAACGGGTACGGCCACGACGCCGACGGCGAGATCTATCTCCTCACCTTCGAGGGAACAGTTGAAAAAGTCGTTCCGGTTCGGGGATGAGCCGAGAAGGAAGAAGGTAAAAGGAAGAAGGTAAAGGGTTTCAAGGTTGAGTCTCGCGTCCCCTCAACTCGAACTCTTCAACCTGAATCCTTCAACTTGAACCTTTGAACCTGCAACCTCCAAACGCTGGTTC
>DAIOGO010000173.1:0-4913 GCA_036745195.1 Actinomycetota bacterium
GTCACCCCCAGCTCCGAGAGGTCGGCGGTCAGCGGCTGGCGGGGCCACAGCAGCAACAATCCGACGGCGAGGATGGCTCCGATCACGATCGGCACGGCCCCCAGCCCCAGGCGCCGGTCGGAGCCGGTCAGCCGGCGGAAGTCGTGGTGGTGATCGGTCACTGCCGGCGAGGATAGAGAGCACCGGCGGTGGAGCGGGTGTCGCTCCGGTACCGTCCCGCTTATGAGCTTCGACGTCGACTCCCTCCGTGACCAGTTCCCAGCCCTTCGCTCCTCGCTGGTGTTCGCCGATGGACCGGCCGGCACCCAGGTTCCGGAACGGGTGATCGAAGCCGTGTCGACGGCCATGGTCGAATCGGTCTCGAATGTCGGCGGGCCTTTCCCGGCCAGCGAGCGGGCGGGCCGGGTGGTCGATGGCGCCCGGGCGGCGCTGGCCGACCTGGTGGGTGGCCGCCCCGACGAGATCGTGTTCGGGCCCAACATGACAACGTTGACTTTTGCCTTCTCCCGCGCCGTCGCCCAGAGCTGGCTGCCCGGCGACAGGATCGTCGTCTCCCGCCTCGACCACGATGCCAACGTCACCCCGTGGGTGCGGGCAGCCGAAGACCGGGGAGTCGCAGTCGACCACTGGGACATCGATCCTTCGGACGTCTCGCTCGACACCGCCGCTCTCGAGGCCCTGGTGACGGAACGAACCCGCCTGATCGCGGTGACCGCCTGCTCCAACGCCTTTGGCACCCTGGTCGACATCCCCGAGGTTTCGAGGATCGCCCATGCGGTGGGGGCCCACTGTTTTGTCGACGCCGTCCACATGGCGCCCCATCGCCGGATCGATGTCGATGCGCTCGGCTGCGATGCCCTCGTCTGTTCCGCCTACAAGTTCTTTGGCCCGCACGTGGGTGTCCTGTGGGGTCGCTCGGAATGGCTCCGGTCGATCGACGCCTACAAGGTGCGTCCCGCCCCGGTGGAGGCGCCCGGCAAGTTCGAGACCGGGACACCCTCCTTCCCGTTGCTGGCGGGGGCGGCTGCGGCCGTCGACTATCTGGCCTCACTGGGCGAGGGTCCGGATCGGCGGTCTTGCCTGGACGGCGCCTACTCGGCGATCGCCGCCCATGAGGCGGAGCTCGGGAGGCGTTTCCTGGCATCGGTCCCGCCCGGAGTCGTCGTGTACGGCCGGCCCGGGTTGGCGGGGCGGGTGACGACGTTTGCCGTGGATGTCGAGGGAATGGCGGCGGCCGAGGTGTCGGCCCGGTTGGGGGCGGATGGGATCGCCACCTGGCCCGGCCACTATTACGCGGTTGAGCCGATGCGGCGACTGGGGTTGCTCGATCGGGGCGGTCTGGTCCGGATCGGGTTCGTCCATGTCAACACGGTCGAGGAGGTGGATCGGGTGGTCGAGTCCTTGGGCCGGCTCACCTGAACGGCCACCCGAACTGAGTTCGCCGCCTCTCATAATCTGAGTCTTGACTCATCAGATTTGATGATGCATACTTATGGTGAAACACAAGGGACCTGCCCAGGAAGCGGGCAGCAGTTTCAACCCACAAAGGAGGGATTGTCATGTTGATGCGTTTCGATCCATTCGCCGATCTCGATCGGTTCTCCAAGGAGGTGTGGGGGTCGCGGCCCTCGGTGGTGCCGGTCGACGCCTACCGTCTCGACGACCGCTTCTTCCTCCATCTCGACCTCCCCGGCTTCGACCCCGACTCGATCGACCTGACGGTCGAGCGCAACGAGTTGACGGTCAAGGCGGAACGTTCCTGGGAGCCGGCCGAAGGCGCCACGGTGCTCATCAATGAGCGACCGCAGGGAACGGTCACCCGCCGGTTCATGCTCGGCGACAACCTCGACACCGATCACATCGAGGCCGGATACGACCACGGCGTCCTGACCGTGGTGATCCCGGTGGCCGAACAGTCCAAGCCCCGCAAGATCAGTGTCGGGGCAGGAGATCGGATGCTGGCCGGCTGATCACGGTCCTTCCCCGCTCCGATCGACGGAGAGCCCGGTGCCAAACCGGGCTCTCCGCACATGGATGGTCGAGATCACGCCACAATGGCGGCGGCAACGAGTGAAAGGACCAGGGTGGACACGACTTCGGTGATCGACGAGTTCGTCGAGTGGAATCGACAGAACGCCGATCGCCTGGCCCATCCCGGAATGCCTCCCCAGCCGCGGCGGCGGGTGGCGGTGGTGACCTGCATGGACACCCGCATCAAAGTGGAGGACATGATCGGAATCCAACCGGGGGAGGTACACGTCCTCCGCAACGCCGGGGCGCTGGTGACCGAGGACACCATTCGCTCGCTGCTGCTGTCCCAGCATCTGCTCGGGACCGAAGCGGTGATGGTCATCGGGCACACCAAATGCGGGCTGGAGGGCCTTGCCGAATCGGAGGTGCGGGAGACGGTCGAGGTCCGAACCGGGAGCCGCCCGGGGTTCACGATCGGGTCGTTTCACGATGTTGAGACCGGCGTCGAGTCCTCGCTGGAAATGCTCCGGAACAGCCCTTTCGCCCGGGGCGAGATCAGGGGTTTCGTCTACGACGTCGACACCGGCCGGCTGGCCGAGGTCGGGTGACCTCACCCCCCGAGCGCCATCCCCACGATCGCCACGCCGACGCATACCGCCAGCAGGTTCCCATTCTTCATCATCCTGGCCCGGACCGCCTGGAGGCGCGCCATCTGATCCTCGTTGGGCGGACCACCGTTCCCCGCCACCTCACCCAGGATCCCTTGCAGCCTGACGATGGTGGGACGTTGCATGCCCAGGGCCACTCCCAGGGCCAGAAGGCCGCCTACGGCCCCGACCGAGATCGCCACCCCTTTGAAACCGGGCGGTGGCATCGTTCCAAACGCTTCGACCCACAACCACAGGCCACTCCCCACGGTGAGGATCGAAGCGATGGTCATGACGTTCATCAGCCTGGTCTTCATCACCAGCGCACTCATGAACGGGCCCGCCCCGTCACCCGCCGCCCTCGCCGCCGGCGTGACGAAGAGGGCAAGGAACAGGGC
The DNA here is from genome assembly GCA_036745195.1 of Actinomycetota bacterium. Lineage (GTDB taxonomy): Bacteria > Actinomycetota > Acidimicrobiia > Spongiisociales > ZC4RG35 > JBFHRE01. The sequence goes on from DAIOGO010000173.1 coordinate 3,017, forward strand.
CCCACCGGCCCACAGAAAGGCATCGCCGATGTGAATCAGCCGGAGCACCGCCTGCATCACTCGCCTCCCGAATTCGTCGTCGTTCGATGATGCCAGATCGCGGGGTGGGTTGCCGGTCGAAGGCCGGAATCACACGACACGGTTGCCGGTCACGCCGGTAAGGTCGCGTGCGACGGGCTCGAAAGGAAGGTTCAGGTGGCGTTCACTCCAGTCAAGAAGGCGTTGTTGACCCGGCAATCGGCCAAGATCGATGTGCTGGCCGGGGTTCCGCTGTTCTCGGGTCTGTCGAAGAAGGAACTGGCCGAGATCGCTCGCAACGTGACCGAGGTCGAGTTCGCACGGGGCGAATACCTCATGCATGAAGGCGAGACCGGCCGGGAGGCCTTCGTGATCCTCGACGGGGTGGTCTCGGTGCGCCGCAAGGGGCGGAAACTGGCGGAGGCGACGGCCGGGGCGGTGATGGGCGAGATGAGCATCATCACCGACCATCGCCGCAACGCCAGCGTCAGGGCAGAGACCTTCGTCAGCGCCCTGCTCATGAGTCGCAGTGAATTCAACACGGTCATCGACGAACATCCCCGGGTTGCCGTCAAGATCCTGAGATCGGTCGCCACTCGTCTGGCCGAGGCCGCCGAGGGCTGAAACCCGACGATCCGGCGGGTCACCTCCGGTTGGCGCGACGGCGACGGGTGGCCTTCTCGGCCTCCACCGCCCACAACACACCGGTGGAGGCGAGGAGCGTGACCGTGAGCTCGAGCAGACCGAGAGGTTCGATCCCGAGCAGACCGCCCATCGGCGTCCAGTAGACGGCGACAAGCTGAAGGGCGAGGGTGAGGGCCACCGCCCCCAGCAACGGTTTGTTCGAGCGGAGACCGAGCGAAAGCAGCGACTCCTCCTCCGAGCGGACCGCCAAGGCATTCCCGAGTTGGAGCAGTGCCAGGGACGTGAACAACATCGTCTGCCACGGGCGGCCGGTGGCGTCGCCCCACAACGCCAGGCCCAGTGGGATCAGGCCCATCAGGAGGCCGACCAGCACCACGTGGAGAGCGAGGCCCCGGGCGAAGATGCTCTCGGAGGGCGGTCGGGGCGGGCGTGACATGACCCGCCGCTCGGCCGGTTCGACTCCCAGGGCCAGCCCCGGGAGCCCGTCGGTGACGAGGTTGATCCACAGGATCTGGACCGGCAGCAGCGGGATGGGGAGGCCGACGAACGGCCCCAGGATCATCACCCAGATCTCGCCCGAGTTCGAGGTGAGCGTATAACGCACGAACCGGCGGATGTTGTCGTAGATCCGGCGCCCTTCTTTGACCGCCGCCACGATCGTGGCGAAGTTGTCGTCGGTCAGAACCATGTCGGCCGCTTCCTTGGCGACCTCGGTGCCGGCCCGGCCCATCGCCACTCCGATGTCGGCGGTATGGAGGGCGGGGGCATCGTTGACCCCGTCGCCGGTCATGGCGACGATCTCGCCCCGTGTCTTCCAGGCGGCGACGATGTCGAGTTTCTGCTCCGGGGAGGTGCGGGCGTAGGCCCCGATCGCCTCCACCCGGTCGGCCAGGCCGGTGGCGTGGATCTGGGCGAGCTCCGCACCGGTCAGGACCTCCCGTCCGTCGAGGAGGCCGAGCCGGGTGCCGATCGCCCGCGCCGTCGACGGGTGGTCTCCGGTGATCATCACCGGGGTGATGCCGGCGGACACACATGCCTCGACCGCTGCCCGCGACTCTGCCCGGGGAGGGTCGGCCATGGCGACCAGGCCGAGCACGACCAGGTTCTCCTCGACGTCGGCCCCCAAGGTCGAATCGTCGGCGAGTCGCCGTTCTGCCAGCGCCAGCACCCGGTACCCGTCGGCGGAGTAGGCGTCGGCCCGATCCAGCAACTCCTGACGGTGGTGGTCATCGAT
>DAIOGO010000174.1:0-4859 GCA_036745195.1 Actinomycetota bacterium
CACGGTCCACGGCTCACCTTCGTCCTCGGGTGCGACCAGCACCGCGTCGTTGCACAGCACGGCGGCATCGATCATGCGCGGGATCGGGTGATGTTCGGGGAACGAGACCGGGAACCCGCCGGCGGTGACGGCCCCCGACGGGGCAAAGCCCGAGCCGGTCACCTCGATCTCGCCGTCGAGCGTCCACATCCGCTCGACCAGCATCCGGCCCTCGGTCAACGTGCCGGTCTTGTCGGTGCAGATGACCGTCACCGATCCGAGGGTCTCCACCGCCGGGAGCTTCCTCACCAGGGCGTTCTGACGAGCCATGCGCTGAGCTCCCAGCGCCAGGGCAACCGTCACCACCGCCGGGAGGGCCTCGGGGATGGCGGCCACCGCCAGGCTGATCGCCACCAGGAACATCACTGCCGGATCCTCGCCCCGGGCGACACCGAGGAAGAAGACGATCGCACACACCACGAGCGCCGCGCCCGCCAGACGCCGGCCGAGGACGGCGAGCCTCTTCTGGAGAGGGGTGGATGGCGACGGCTTGTCAATCAGCAACCCGGCGATCCGCCCCAGGGCGGTGCTCATCCCCGTCTCCACGACGAGGGCCCTGGCCCGGCCGTAGACGACGGAGGTGCCCTTGAAGACCATGTTGTGGCGATCGGCGATGTGGTCCGTCTCGCCGGCGGCGGTCTCCTCCGTCTTGTCGACCGGAACCGATTCGCCGGTGAGCGGCGCCTCGTCGACCCGGAGGGTCGGGCAGTTCACGAGGCGGGCATCGGCCGGAATGATGTCGCCCGATTCGAGCAGTAGGAGGTCGCCCCGGACCAGCTCGCCGGCCGGGATCACGGTCTGGGCACCGTCGCGCAAGACCCGGGCCGACGGTGCCGAGATCTTGCGCAGCGCCTCCATAGCCCGTTCCGCCCGGTACTCCTGGAAGAACCCGATGACCGCGTTGAGCACGACGATGGCACCGATGACGATGGCGTCCTTCAGGTCGCCCAGCCACACCGTGACGGCGGCGGCCAGCAGCAGGACGACGATCATGGTGTTGGCGAACTGGAGAAGGAAGAGGCGGACCGGGGATCGGGGAGGCGCCTCGGCCAGTTCGTTCCTCCCATCCCGTTCGAGCCTGGCTGCGGCCTCGGTGGAGCCCAGACCCGATTCTGGGTCCGACCCGACGGCGGCGGCGGTTTCGGCGATGGACATCTTCCACCACTCGTGTTTCGCCTGTGTCACTGGGTCTCCCGGTCGGTCGAGGCGGCTGTTTGCTGGCGGGTCAGGTTTGTAGCTCTCACCGCCGACATGATCCGCACTCTGGTCACGAGCGGGCTAGAGGCTTCCGTCCCCACCGGGTGGCCGGGCTACCCGTCCGTGGCGGCTTGGCGGAGACGTTGCTGGCGCTGCTCCCAGCGGCCCGCCCCCACCACACCACCGGCAACCACCCCCGCCAGCGGGAGGAGGAGAGCGACCACATTGAGGCCGTCGGTGTCGGCGATCCCGAAACTGGCCAGCGAACCGAGGCCGGCGCACACTGCCACGGTCGCCGCCACGGGTTTCCAGGTTGGGGGAGCCGGCCGGTTGTCCCGCCGGGGCCGCTCGAACCGACCGAAGGCCACCAGGAAAGGCACCACCACCAGCGTCATCAAGGCCAGCCAGATCGGTCGGGTCAACCACCAGATCCCGGACCCCACCGCCAGACCCAGGCCGGGCGATCCCAGCAGCAGCAGCACCCCGATCACGGCCACCATGGCGGTGAGATGCCAGAGATAGAGGGTCATGATCGAGCCGTTGAGAGCCACCACCTTGGTCCAGGTGGACAATCGATCGAGCCGGCGCCGAGCCACCTTCTCGAGCACCATCGCCAATCCGAACTGAAACACCCCCAGCGCCACCAGCGTGACCTTGGGTGGATTGGAGTTGGTCACTGTCTCGCCGGCGAACCCGACCATCGAAACCGGATAGGGGCCAAGGACGATGAGCGAGGCGAGCACCGCAAACCCACCCGCCGCCAACCCGAACCGATGGAGGGGGCCTTTGATTCGACCGTCGGCCCAGGCATAACCGAGCATGTGGACCGCGTTCCACACGAACAGGTAGTTGAGCCACCGCACCGGCGCCACCTCGAAACCGATGTAGAGGATGTCGACCAGCAAGGCGGCGGCGGTGAAGGCGGCGAAGGCGAACCACCCCAACTTCTGCCAGACAGCGAGGGTGAGAGGGGCCAGCGCGACGATCACGACGTAGGTGGCCAGGAACCACACCGGGACGAGCGCCGCCTGCGAGCCGACGCGAACCAATTCGGTATCGACCCCGGACGTCACGGCCAGCCAGGCGCCGGGAGCCCACAGTGCCAGCACCGGGAGCACCGGCATCACCAGACGGCGCAGCCTGTCTCGCAGCCACAGCCCGTACGGCGTTCCCTTGCGAACCGCCCCCCGCCAGCCGAGCGCATTCGAGTACCCGCCCACGAAGAAGAAGATCGGCATCACCTGGAGAACCCAGGTCAACCCCCGGGTCCAGGGGATGTCGGTGAGGGCGTGACCGATGCGGATCTCTCCATCGACCACCTCGGGAGCCGCCATCAGCCAGTGACCGAACACCACGACCAGGATGGAGAGGGCCCGGAGCAGATCGACGTAGCGGTTTCGCTCCGGGGGGGTGGCCACGGCCAGACGCTCGGCGGCGTCGAGAGTCTTGGTGATGGGGTTCATGTGGTCAGTATCGACAGTTTGCCTGCCGGAATCCATCGGTGACCACCCTGAACCCAGGTTCAGGGTGGTGGTGCCACCAACCCAGGGTTCGCAGCTACACGTGGTGTGTTCAGCGGCCCACAGTTCGGCGGCAGCGTGCGGCGGTGGGCCGATCCCGGGTGGACGGTCGGTCGCAATCGCCCGGTCGGGTCGATACGATCGCCGGATGGTTCCCTTTGGTGCGCAGTCGATGGTGGCCCCCCTCGAACACGTCCTGGTCAAACGACCGGGCCTCGCCTTTCGGACTGCGTTCCGCAACCCCGAGCACGGGTTCCGAAAGCCGGTGGCGATGGGCTTCGCTCTCAAGGAGTTCGACGATTTCGTCGGGTTGCTCGAATCGCTCGACGTGACCGTGCATCCACTGGGCAAGGAGAACACCAGCGCCGACCTCGTCTACCAGTACGACCCGTCGCTCGTCACCGATCGGGGGGCGATCCTGCTCCGGTCGGGCAAACCCAACCGGCGGGGGGAAGAGGATCTGCAGGGGGAGTGGTACCAGGAGAACGGGATCCCCATCATCGGGCGGATCGAGGAGCCGGGAACCGTCGATGGCGGTGACGTGTTCTGGCTGCGACCGGACATCGTCTGTATCGGCCGGTCACTCCGCACCAACCGGTCCGGCATCGAACAGTTGACCGCCCTCCTCGAGGGCGAGGTTCATGTGTTCGACGTGCCCTATGACAACGGCCCGGCCGAGTGCCTCCACCTGCTCTCCGTGATCTCGCCCATCCTCGACGATCTGGCGGTGGTCGAGGCCAAGCGTCTTCCCGCCGGGCTGTTCGAGTTGTTGGTCGATCACGGTGTGCGGATGCTCGACATCGCCCCCGAAGAGGTGGAGACGCTGGCCTGCAACATCCTGGTGGTGCGCCCGGGGGTGGTGGTGATGCTCGAGGGCAATCCCGACACCACCGCCGCCCTCACCTCGCTCGGCATCGACGTGCACACCTTCACCGGGAAGGAGATCTGCCTCAACGGGAGTGGCGGTCCCACCTGTCTGACCCGACCGCTCAAACGCGGGTGATGACCGATCCTTCCCCCATCTGCGCCGTGAGTGTCCAACTGTGGGCTGTCGAACACACCACGTGTAGCTGTGAACCCAGGGTTCGCAGCAACATGCCGTGTCGGGTACGGCCCACGGTTCGATGATCATGAGCGCCAATGCCGAGCGGATCGTCGAAGACCTCAGCGCGCTCGTCGCCATCCCCTCCATCACCGGGAGCGAGCGGCGGGCGCAGGAACTGATGGCCTCGCTGCTGGAGGAGGCCACCCTGGACGTGGAGTGGCTCGAGGCGGACGTCGACGACCTGGCCGATCACGCCGGCTTTCCCGGGATCGAGGTTCCCCGCACCGACCTCCCGGTCGTGATCGGACGCCATTCGTCGGGGAGACCGGGACCGACCCGGATGCTGCTGGGACACGTCGACGTCGTCCCCACCGGCGACCCGGCCTCGTGGACGACTCCGCCGTTCGCGCCCGAGGTGCGCGACGGCGCCCTCTACGGGAGGGGAGCGTGCGACATGAAGGGCGGGATGGTGTCAATGCTGGAGGCGGTCCGCCTCGCCTTCGAGTCGGGCGAGGAGTTGACCGGAGACCTGGTGGTGGTCTCGGTACCGGCAGAGGAAGACGGTGGTGCGGGGACCTTTGCCGCCCTCCAGGCCGGGGTCACGGCCGACATGGCCATCATCGCCGAGCCGACCGGACTGGACGTGGTGGTGGCCCATGCCGGGGCGATCACCTTCACACTGCGGGTTCCCGGCAAGGCCGCCCACGCCTCGACCCGGACCGAAGGGGTTTCGGCGCTCGACAAGCTGGTGGTGCTGATGAACGCACTGGCTCGCGACGAGGCGGAGCGCAACCGGGCCGAGACCGATCCCCTGATGAGAGTGCTGGGTCTGCCCTACCCGACCGTCATCGGTGTCGTCGAAGGAGGGTCGTGGGCGTCGACGGTGATGGATCGGGTCGAGGTGGACGGCCGCTACGGCGTACGACTCGGACAGGACGCCGGCGGGGCCGCCGAAGACCTGCGGGCCGCCGTCACCGCTGCCTGGATGGCGGACGAGTGGCTGGTGCAGTTCCCGGTCGACCTCGAGGTGTGGGGCGGCCGCTTCGACTCTTCATCGG
>DAIOGO010000175.1:0-4852 GCA_036745195.1 Actinomycetota bacterium
TCGGTGGTTTCGACCCCGATGAAGAGTCCCGGTCCCCGGATGTCGACGATCCGGGGGTGGCCGAGGGCGGTCAGTCGTTGTTGGAAGTAGGCGCCGACTTCTTCTGCTCGCTGGGGGAGTCGTTCCCGTTCGAGCACATCGAGCACGGCCATGCCCGCCGCCGCCGCCACCGGGGAACCGGCGAAGGTGGAGAAGAAGTGCCAGCCGGCGGCGAATTCGGCGGCGATGGCGGGGGTGGTGACCACCGCTCCCATTGGGTGACCGTTCCCCATCGGTTTGCCCATCGTGACGATGTCGGGTGTCACTCCGTCCTGGGCGAATCCCCAGAACCGGCTGCCGGTGCGCCCGAACCCGGCCTGGACCTCGTCGGCGACACACAACCCGCCGGCGGCCCGGGTGCGGGCAAAAGCGGTGCGCAGATACCCCTCCGGGACCCGGAAGATCCCATCACTGGAGAAGACGGTGTCGCAGATGAACATGGCGGGGGACACCCCGGCGGTGGCCAGCGCCCGGCACGCAGCATCGATCTCGGATCCGACCAGCGTGGCGGCGTCGTCATCGCCCAGCGTTGCGGCCCCGCCGACGTGAGCGGTCCAGCCCTCCAGTTTCGACAGCCCGATCTCTTCGGGCGACATGTTGGCGGTGGCGGCGGTGGTGCCGTGGTAGGCGTGCTCGGTGACGATGACACCCCGGGCGCCGGTCACGGTGCGAGCGATCTGGTAGGCGAGATCGTTGGCCTCGCTCCCGGAGTTCACGAACATCACCACCGACAGGTCGCCGGGAAGGAGGTCCGCCAACCGGTCGGCGTACTCGGTGACCTCGTCGACCAGATACCGAGTGTTGGTGGTGAGACGCCGGGCCTGGGCGGTGAGGGCCGACACCACCTGCGGGTGGTTGTGGCCGACGTGGGGCACGTTGTTGTAGGCGTCGAGCAGCCGGTTGCCGTCGACGTCCACCAGCCACACCCCTTCGGCCGAGTCGAGGCGCACCGGCTCGTCATAGGTGAGGGCGAGCGACGGGCCCAGCCGGGCCCGGCGACGGGAGACGGCGTCTTCCAGGGGTGGACGGTGCGGGCGACGCAGACCGCAGGCGGCGGCGATCTCTTCCGCCATGGCATCCGGGTCGTGGGCGGCCAATGCCTCCAGTGCCTCCCACACGTCCTCGGTGTCGGACAGGATGTAGGGGGCGTTGTCGGGGTCGACCGTCGCCCGCCAGCGGGTGATCAGGTAGGACTGGGTGAGCCGGGCGGCGGCGAGATCGGGGATGAGGGCGATCTCGGCGGGCTCGAGCGGGTCGACGGCGTGGTAGGCGGCGGTGAGCTCGACCAGAGCGTCCACCGGGGCGGTTCCGATCGTCTGGTAGGCCCCGGTGATCGCCACTTCCAGCACCCGGGCGCCGAGAGTCATGTCACCGAAATCCACCAACCCCACCACCCGCTCGGGATCGCCGGGATCGACCAGGACGTTGGCGGCATGGGCATCGCCATGGATGGGCTGCGCCTGCAGCTTGGCGAGCGGATCGGCGACGAATTGGCCGAAACGATCCAGTTGCCGGCCGAGGAGGAGACGCCGGGGTTCTTCGACGAAACGGAGTTTGGGCTCCAGACTCGACAGCCTGGTCACATCCCAGACGAGGTCACGGCGGGTGGCTGGATGGCGAAAGCCCCGCAACGCCCGGCTCAAGCGGGCGACGGTGAATCCGAGCGATCGGCGGTAGCCCGGTCCGGCTCCCGACCGCGAGGGAACCACCCCGGAGAGGAACGAGACCAACTGGACCGGATGGGTTCCGTGCTCGCCCAGGTAGACCCCGGTGGGGGCTCCGTCGAGCGTTCGCCGCACCCGGGGGATGGGAAGGGTGGGGTCGGCCGAGATCGCGTGTTCCATCGCCAGGATCTGCATCTCGACGGCATCGGGGCGGTCGGCGCTGTTTCCAACCTTGAGGGCAAACGCTCCGTCGGGACCGTCGATGCGGAAGTTGGTGTCGCGCTCGCCTTCCAGCGGCCGGGCCGTCCCCTCGACACCGAAGATGGTGCGGGAGATCTCTTCGGCCAGGGTCGCCGATACGTTGGGCCGGGGGGTCTCGAACAGCGACTGATCCATGGACGCCAGACTGTACCGGCGGTAGGGCCGGGTTCAGGGAGTCAACATCTTGAAGGACTCGCCCAGTGCCAGCCCGGCCGGTCTGCCCAGATTCTCCGCCCAGACCCGCATCCGTTCCACGAATTCCGCCCGCCCGTTCTCGGTTGCTCCCTGCATGGTGGAGTGAGCCTGGCTGCGATGACAGAGCAGCGCGTCGATCTTGCGCTCGAAGGTGGCGGAGATGTCCTCCCAGTAGTCGGGCTCGTCCGCCGACCACAGCAGCAGCGCCGCCGGACGGTGTTTGCTCGTTTCGGCGTCCAGTTGGTGGGGGAAGAACAAGTGGTCGCGGGCCGCCACCACCGCGTCGATCACGGCCCAGCCGGCGGCTCGGTGGTCGGGGTGCATCATGTACCGCTTCCAGGGGTCGAACCCGAGGACCACATCGGGCCGCAGCCGGCGAATCCACAGGCACAACTCCTCCTGGAGGGCGGTGTCGTGGCTCAACTCGCCGTCCACCCTGTCGAGAAAGACCAGACGGCCGCTGGCGCCGAGGACCCGGGCAGCCTCATCCTGCTCCTGGCGACGGATGGCTGCCAGTCGTTCGGCCGTCATGGTTTCGTCCCAGGTGCCCTTCGAGCCATCGGTGATGATCAGCATCGAGATCTCGGCGCCATCCTCCGCCCACTTGGCCAGCGTGCCACCGCACCCGAATTCGGCATCGTCGTGGTGGGCGCCGATCGTCAGGACCCGCGCGGGTGTGGGCAGCCGCTCCGGCAGTTCGAACCGGGCTTCGGGGTGGATCGAGGCAGTCACGGGCGGGAGGTTAACGAGGCCGGCAAGTGGGGGCCGAGCCAGGCGCCGCGTCGGTGCCGGTAGGCGGCGATGAGGTCGGCCGGCTCGTCCAGATCGAGCGACAGACCGAGCCGGGAGAGGATGACCGGGTCGGTTGCCTGGAGCCGGGCGAGATGACGGTGGAAGCTGCCCGGCCCGTAGGCGAAGTCGAAGCGGTCAAGGCGAGCGCCGATGAGACTGGTGCCGCCGTCGGTAGAGGCGGCGATCACCGGACGGCCCGACTCGACCGGGGTCATCACCACGGCGAGGTCGGCGACTTCCAGGAGCGGCAGATCGGCATGGCAGATGACCCATGGCCACCCACGCTCGGTGGACCATTCGACCGCTCCTGCGGCGGCGCCGTCGAGGTCGAGACCTCTGTCGAGGACCCAGGCGAGCCGCCGCTCCTCTGCCCACCGGGCCACCTCCTCATCGGCTGCCAGCACCAGCGGCACTGCCCCGGCTGCGATGGCGATGTCGGCGCTCCTCCCGGCCAGCGCCATCGACAGGGAACGTCGCTGTTCGACGGACAGGACGGCTGCCAGCCGTTGCTTGGCGGCGGCAAATGGCTTGATCGGGAGGGCGACGACGGCGGTCATCTCAGCCGGCGTCGATGACCCGCCCGGCCATCACCTCTTCGTACGACGTCGCCCAGCGAAACCCGTCGTTCCACTGCGCCAACTGGACCACCACTCCGTTGGCGGTCTTGGGGTGGATGAACGCCTCGCTCCAATCGTCGGTCCGGCTGTACCCGGTGATCTCCATTCCCTGGGCCCGGGCCCGCTGCACAGCCTGATCGAGATCGAAGACCTTGAACGTCACATGATGGAGCCCTTCCCCCCGGCGCTCCAGATGACGCACCAGCCAGTCGTTGTCCTCCAGAGGCTGGATCAACTCCAGTTTGGCGCCACCCGGCATCGTGAACTGGACCCAGCGGAACCGCATCCGGACGTTGTCGCCCCCGTCGCGGAACACGCCGCCCATGAAATCGATCATGCCGAGGGCGGCCTGGATGTCCCACACCGCCATCGCGACATGGTCGAATCGTTCGATCACCTGGTCGAGGCCGGGCGGGGTCATGGGGGGAGGGTAGGCGGGAATCTGCGAGTGCCGCCGGCGGTTGTAGGAAGCGCTCGATCTTGGAAGGAACCCGACATGGCGCGTGCCACGTTCAACGGAGCTGTGATCGCCGAGAGTGACTCGACGGTGATCGTCGAGGGCAACCACTACTTCCCGGTGGAGGCGGTGCGTTCGGAGTATCTGCGTGACAACCCCGCCCACTCCACCTGTCACTGGAAAGGGACCGCCTCGTACAAGGATGTGGTGGTCGACGGTCAGGTGGCAGCGGCCGGGGCCTGGTCCTACCCGGAGCCCCTTCCGGCGGCGGCCGAGATCGCCGGCCGGCTGGCGTTCTGGAAGGGTGTGGTCGTCGAGGGCTGACGCACCGTTCCCCCTCCGGCTCCGGCCGGTCATGCGTCATGTCGCCGTGCGTCAGCCAGCTATCGGGCATCGGCTATCGGGCATCGGCCAGCAGGCATCGCCGGGCGGCTGGTGACAGGTGACCGGTTCTGTCTCTCCCTCAGAGCGAGGCGACGCACTTTGGGCACCGGTAGGCTCGCCACCATGAGATTCGGCTGCTTTGTACCTCAGGGATGGCGACTCGATCTGGCCGGGATCGAGCCCGACCGCCATTGGCCAACGATGTCGGGTGTCGCCTCGACCATCGAGAGCGCCGGCTTCGAGTCGTTGTGGGTCTACGACCACTTCCACACCGTCCCGGTCCTCACCCAGGAGCCAACCTACGAGGCGTGGACGATGATGGCGGCGCTGGCCTCCGTCACGGACACCGTTCGCCTCGGACAGATGTGCACTGCCAACGGGTATCGGTCGCCCGCCTATCTGGCCAAGGTGGCGGCGAGCGTCGACGTCATCAGCGGCGGCCG
>DAIOGO010000176.1:0-4843 GCA_036745195.1 Actinomycetota bacterium
CGGAGAGGCGGTGCAGTTCTGATCGGTGCCCAGGAAGAGATTCCCGAACTGCCGAGCCTTCAGCGTGCCGTAGTTGCCGGTAGTGCTGCCGTCACATGGGGCGACAGCCAGACCGGTCGGCCCGCTGGAGAGGCAGACGTGGTCGCCTCCCGTTGCTCCATTGCCGAGACCAAACGGAAGCACTCCGCCGAGGTCGCGCGTCACCAGCTGGGAAACGGCTGCTGCCTTGGTCGTCAGCGTGCCCGTCCCGATCGCCTTCCCGAACTCGGCGGTGGTGGTCTGGTTTGGGATGCGGACTCTGAGCAGACCCTTGGCGGCGTCGAAGCTGATGCACCAGTTGGCGGGCTGGGCAACCGTCCACCCGGCGGGAGGGGTGAGGGCGATGAAGTTGTCCCCAGTCTGGGTGTTGCGCTCGGCGGCGGGATCGACACATCCCTGCCACATGGCCTGCCAGGACCCGGCGGGCACGCCAGGAACGTTCTTCTGGGCGAACTCGAGAACCTTGGCGACAACCGCAGTGCCCCCTCTCAGGGACTCCACTGCCCCGGCCATAGCCGCCACGTCGGCGGCGGTCTGGTTCTGGCGGCGCTGGCCCATTCCCGCCCCGGCATCGACTGCGATGGCGGCAAAACCCAACAGGAGGATCATTGACGAGGCGATCAGGATGGCGCTGGCGCCTGATTCCTTGCGAGATCTCATGGACATGTGAAAGCCCCCGTTCCCCACCTCGACGAGTTCTGTTCCAGTCTGATCTTCACGGTGTCTGTCAGGTTGGCCGGGAGGAAGGAAGACACGAAGGGCAGGCCGGTGATCGAGATGCGGGGCGCGGCGATGACAACGGTCGCTTCTTCGCCGGTGACACCTCCTGGCGAGTCGGTGAAGGTGAAGGTGCCACCGCGCGAGATCGACATCGCAGCGCAGGCCTTGGCTCCCATGGCGGCGACCGTGCCGTCGTTCACGGCGGCCAAGCGGGCAGCCTCACGATTCCCATGCCTCACGTCGTTCAGCTGCCCCATCGTATAGCCAAACTCGACGATCCCGAAGAGAAGCAGGATCAACAGCGGGGCGAGGATGGCGAACTCGACCAACGCTGCCCCATGTTCGTTTCGTTTCCGGGAGACTGTTCTCACCTGGTCACCCCTCGTATGCGGTTGCCACTCACAGTGATCCGCGTTCCCTGCAGGATCCCCGTCGGGCAGGTTACCACCGGGCGCGGTCTTCACAACGTCCCTATCGGCAATGGTTCTCGCGACCTATGCCCCGGAGACGATCGATCACCCGCGCTGGCTCAGTAACCGCCGGTTCTTGAACTTGGCCTTGATGTAGTCCCGGTTCATCAGGGCGATGAAGTCGATCGAGATCGACTGCGGGCAGGCCTTCTCGCACTCGCCGTGGTTGGTGCACGACCCGAAGAACTCCTCCATGGTGTCGACCATCGCCACCACCCGGTCGTACCGCTCGGGTTGACCCTGGGGGAGGAGGTTCATGTGGACGACCTTGGCGGCGGTGAACAGGTTGGCGGCCGAGTTGGGGCAGGCGGCCACGCAGGCGCCGCACCCGATGCAGGCGGCGGCGTCCATGGCGGTGTCGGCCACCTGCTTGGGTACCGGGATCAGGTTGGCGTCGGGGGCCGAACCCGCCGGGATCGAGATGAAGCCTCCGGCGGCGATGATCTGGTCGAACGCCGACCGGTCGACCATCAGATCCTTCATGATCGGGAACGCCCCCGCCCGCCACGGCTCGACCGTGATGGTGGCTCCGTCGGCAAAGGAGCGCATGTGAAGTTGGCAGGCCGCCGCACCCGACTGGGGTCCGTGGGCCTGTCCGTCGATCATGATGCCGCAGGTGCCGCAGATCCCTTCCCGGCAGTCGGAGTCGAAGGTGATCGGCTCCTCGCCCTGCAGGGTGAGACGCTCGTTGAGCACGTCCAGCATCTCGAGGAACGACATGTCCGACTTGATGTCCTCGACCAGGTAGGTCCGGAACCCACCCAAGGCCTCTGGCCCCGCCTGCCGCCAGACGTTGAGGGTGATCTTCATAGGGAGGCTCCTCGCAAAGCTCGGAGCCGTCGGCTGGCGCATGGCGCAGGACGCATGGCGCAGGACGGTCTCATTTGTAGCTCCTGGTTGCCAGTTTGACGTTCTCGAACTCGAGCTGTTCTTTGTGGAGAACGGGTTCGGACGGGTTGCCCGTCCATTCCCAGGCGGCGACGTAGGCGAAGTTCACGTCGTCGCGCTTGGCCTCGCCTTCGGCGTCCTGGTACTCCTCACGGAAATGCCCGCCGCACGACTCCTCGCGGTCGCGGGCATCGCGGCACATCAACATCGCCAGTTCGAAGAAGTCGTCGACCCGGCCCACCTTCTCGAGGGTCTGGTTCACCGAGTCTCCCGAGCCCACCACCTTGACGTCGCTCTTGAACTCGGCGTGGAGTGCCGGGATCTCGGCCATCGCCTTGTCGAGCCCGGCCGCGTCCCGGCTCATTCCGCAGTAGTCCCACACGATCCGGCCGAGCTGGCGGTGGTAGTCGTCGACGGTGCGGGTACCACGCGAGGCCAGGTACCCGGCCACCCGGTCATTCACCTCGGACTCGACGGCGGTGAACGCCTCGTCGGTTGTCGGAACCGGGCGGCTGCCGAGGAATCCGCTCAGATAATCGCCGATCGTGTAAGGGAGCACGAAGTAGCCGTCGGCCAGGCCCTGCATCAAGGCCGAGGCTCCCAGCCGGTTGGCCCCGTGGTCGGAGAAGTTGGCCTCGCCCAGCGCGTACAGCCCGGGGACCGTCGTCATCAGGTTGTAGTCGACCCACAGGCCGCCCATGGTGTAGTGCGGGGCCGGGTAGATCCGCATCGGCTCCGAGTACGGGTTCTCGTCGGTGATCCGCTGGTACATCGTGAAGAGGTTGCCGTAGCGCTCTTCGATCTTGTCCTGACCGAGTCGGGCGATGGCATCTTTGAAGTCGAGGTAGACCCCGTTCTTGAGCGGGCCGACCCCGTTGCCGTTGTCGACCGCCCGTTTCGCCGCCCGACTCGAGATGTCGCGGGGAGCCAGGTTCCCGTAGGACGGATAGAGCCGCTCCAGGTAGTAGTCGCGTTCCGACTCGGGGATCTGATCGGCCGGGCGGCGGTCGTCGGGGTTGGCGGGGACCCAGATCCGCCCATCGTTGCGCAGCGACTCCGACATCAGAGTGAGCTTGGATTGGAATTCGTCGGACTGGGGGATGCAGGTGGGGTGGATCTGGGTGAAGGACGGGTTGGCAAAGGCGGCGCCCCGCCGGTGGGCCCGCCAGGCGGCGGTGACGTTGCAGTACATGGCCATGGTTGACAGGTAGTAGACGTTGGCGTAGCCACCGGTGGCGAGCACGACGGCGTGTCCAGACCAGCTCTTGACCTCGCCGGTGCCGAGGTGGCGGGTGACGATGCCCACCGCCCGACCCTCCTTGACCACCACGTCGAGCATCTCGACCTTGGTGTGGAGCTTGACCGTGCCCAACCCGACCTGGCGCATCAGACCCGAGTAGGCACCGAGCAAGAGCTGCTGGCCGGTCTGGCCACGGGCGTAGAAGGTGCGGGAGACCTGGGCACCGCCGAAACTGCGGTTGTCGAGAAGCCCTCCGTATTCGCGGGCGAAGGGAACCCCGGAGGCGGTGGCCTGGTCGATGATCGCTCCCGACACCTCGGCCAGCCGGTAGACGTTGGCCTCCCGTGACCGGAAGTCGCCTCCTTTGACGGTGTCGTAGAAGAGCCGGAAGGTCGAGTCGCCGTCGTTGTGGTAGTTCTTGGAGGCGTTGATGCCGCCCTGGGCGGCGATGGAGTGGGCTCGCCGGGGGCTGTCGTGATAGGTGAAGACCTCGACCTCGTATCCGAGTTCGGCGAGGCTGGATGCGGCCGAGGCGCCCGCCAGGCCGGTCCCCACCACCAGCACCTTGAACTTGCGCTTGTTGTTGGGGTTGACGAGCTTGACCGAGAACTTGTGGTTCTCCCACTTCTCGGCGATCGGTCCGGCCGGGATCTTGGCGTCCAGTTTGATCGTCATCGGCGGCTCCTCACTCCACGATCCCGGCCAGCACCGCCAGCGGGAAGCTGATGTTGGCGACGACGATGATCGTGGCGAAGGCGATTGCCAGGTACCGGCGCCACGGATTGAATCTCGGGTTGTTGACGCCCAGGCTCTGGAACATCGACCAGGCCCCGTGGAACAGGTGCAGTCCCAGCGCCAGGTTGGCGACGATGTAGAGAACCGAGACGGGCACCCGCGAGAAGCTCAACACGAAGTTGTCGTGGATCTCGCCGTAGGTCCACCCTTCCGGGGCGAACGGCGCCACCCCCCAGGTGAAGTCGGCGAGGTGCCACCCGATGTAGAGAAGGACGATCACCCCGCTCCAGCGCATCGTCCGCGACGCGTAGTTGGCCACGAGGTACTCGCGGGGCCCGACGTAGTCGACCGGACGGGCCCGCCGGTTCATGATGGTGAGGGTGTAGGCGGCGTGGACGTGGAGGACCGCCGCCGCGATCAGTCCGAGGCGCATCACCCAGAGCAGCACGTATTTGGGGAGGATCGGGAAGAGCAAGGTGCGCAGGGCCTCGCCGTAGAGGTCGATCTCGTAGTCGACGATCGCTCCCTCCGAGACGGGGTCGAGGTAGTAGATCTTGAGGTTGCCCACCATGTGGGCGAGCACGAAACCGAGCAGCACGATCCCGGTGACGGCCATCACCCACTTCTTGCCGACCGCCGACCGGTAGAACTCGACGGGCCAGGATCGCATCGGGGTCTTCGCCTTCTCGCTGGTCGCGGTCACCATCAACCTCTCGGGAGCCTACGGTGCCCGATTATGGCGCGCGGCGCG
>DAIOGO010000177.1:0-4832 GCA_036745195.1 Actinomycetota bacterium
CAGGCCGGAGACGGAGGGGGCACTGGGCGCCGGCCCTCATGACGCGTCGGAGGTGGATCGGACCGTGCCCCCCTCCCGGCTTCGCCGTACTCCCCCCAACGTCGCTTCGCTCCTGGGGGGGAGACAGAACCGATCTGTGGTTCGCCGGTTTCCGGTCTTGTCTCCTCCCCACGGGAAGCTCCGACGCATGGCGCATGACGCATGGCGCAGGACGCACGACGCAGGACGCACGACGCAGGACGCATGACGCAGGACGCAGGACGCACGACGCAGGACGCATGACGCAGGACGCATGACGCATGACGCAGGACGGACACTCAACCTGACGTTATACTGACACTTCAGCACCGGAAAGGGTTTCTCGTGTCGATCACCGCCACCTTGGTGGATGGCCTTCTCCTCGACGACATCGTCGACCAATCGGATGTGGCTCGGGTCACCGGGGCAACCGGGCGGAGTGTCGCCCGGTGGACCGAGGGGGTCACTCCCCGCAAGGCGGCCGAGGAGCGACTGCTGGAACTCAAGACGGTGGTCGACCTTCTCCGCCGGGTGCTTCGAGTCGATGCAGCCCGTCTCTGGATCCACAGCCCCAACCCCGACTTCGCCTACGAGAAGCCGCTCGACCTGATCGCTCGGGGCGAGTACCGGCGGGTGATCGGGTCCGTTCTGGCGATGGCGGAAGGGGTCACGGTCTGACGTGCCGGTCGACCCGACGGTGGTCGGCACCGCCCCTCGGTCCCGCTACGCCGGGTCCGGGTTCCGGCACATGGCGGCGGGCTACCACGATCCCCTGAGTGGCGAAGGCGCTCGCATCCATGGGGGGCGGTTCAACCCACCCGACAGTTACCCGGTTCTCTATCTGTGCACCACCCGGGCCTGTGTGGTGGCCGAATTCGAGCGACTGGGCGAACGCCAGGTGATCGGGATGGCCGGGCTGTTGCCCCGCTCCCTCTACCGCTACGAGGTCGTGCTGGGCAGGGTGCTCGACCTGACGTCGCGCTCGGTGTTGCGCACGCTCGGTGTGAGCCCCGACACCCTCACCGGTCCGGGTTGGACCGAAACCCAGGATCTGGGCCGGGCCGCCCACGACACCGGGTGGGAGGCCCTCCTCACCCCCTCGGCCACCCTGGTCGACCAGGTGCTGGCGGTCTTCCCCGACAACATCGGACCGGGCGCGGTCACCGCCGAGTTGGTCGAAACCTGGAAGCGCCTGCGAACCGACGGCCCTAGGGTCCGGCCGGAATGAGGTCTCGCAAGCTCGCCCCCACCGTGGTGGCCCTGGGAGTGGCAAGCCTGCTGACCGATCTGTCGAGCGAGATGATCTATCCGCTCCTCCCCATCTTTCTCACCACCGTTCTCGGCGCCGGTGCCATCTCCCTGGGGGTGATCGAGGGGGTGGCCGAGAGCACGGCCAGCATCCTCAAGATCGTGTCGGGCCGGCTGACCGACCGCAGCGGCCGCCGCAAGCCGCTGGTGCTGGCGGGTTACGGGCTGTCGGGTCTGGTCCGGCCACTCATCGGACTCGCATCCTCCTGGCCGCTGGTGGCCGCCTTGCGCTTCACCGACCGGATCGGCAAGGGTCTGCGCACCTCGCCCCGCGACGCCCTGATCGCCGACGTCACCGACCCGGAGATCCGGGGGGCGGCCTTTGGGTTCCATCGGGCGATGGATCACGCCGGGGCGGTGCTGGGCCCGTTGGTGGCCGCCGGCCTCCTCCTGCTGCCCGGGGTGACCCTCCGTCATGTGTTCCTGCTGGCCGCCATCCCAGCGCTGGCGGTAGTGGTGGTGTTGGTCACCCGGGTGGCCGACACCCGCGGCGCTCCGCCTGTCGAGCAGGAGCGGATCGGGCTGGGGGGCATCAGCCCCGCCTTCCGGCGGATGCTGGCGGCGTTCGTGGTCTTCGCTCTCGGCAACAGCACCGACGCCTTCCTGCTGTTGCGGATGAGCGATGCCGGGCTGGCGGCTGGCTGGGTGGCGGTCCTGTGGTCGGCCTTTCACCTGGTCAAGATGGGCTCGACCTGGGTCGCCGGACGCGCTTCGGATCGGTTCGGTCACAAGCGGTTCGTGCTCGGTGGGTGGGTGGTCTACGCGGCGGTGTATCTCGCCTTCGGTCTGGCTGCGACCCTGCCCGCTCTGATCGGGTTGTTCCTCGTCTACGGGCTCTATTTCGGACTGACCGAACCGGTCGAGCGAGCCTGGGTGGCTTCGATCGCCCCCGTCGAGCACCGGGGTGGCGCCTTCGGGCTCTACCACGGGGCAGTCGGTCTCGCCGCCCTCCCGGCCAGCATCCTGTTCGGGGTGCTGTACGAACGGTTCGGACCCGAAGTGGCGTTTGCCACCGGCGCCGGTCTGGCATTGGTGGCGGCGTTGGTCGTTGCCGGCGTGCCCGATCTGCCCTCCCGGACCGGCTGAGGGGACAGCCTTCCGGCCGTTCCTGACCCTCCCTTGAGGGTGCCGACGGGATAGCCTCTGTGGGTGGAACTCATCATCCGGATTCTGCATATCGGCCTGGCCTCGGCCTGGTTCGGACACAAGCTGCTGATCCCGGCGGACATGCGCCGGTCGATCACCGCAGGGGAGGGTCCCTCCCTGATGGTTCGTCTGGCCAGCGCTGAGCGCCTGGGTCAGATCACCGGTGTGGGGACGCTGGCAACTGGCTCGATCCTGGTGTGGCTCATTGGCCCCGGCTCGGTCCGGGCCCCAATCTGGGTCGGGGCGGGAGCGGTGATCGTCGCTTTCGTGCTTGGGGCCACCATCGCCGGCCCGGCCTCCAACCGCCTGCGGGCCGCGGTTGCGGCCGGTGATGTCACGGCGGGGACCCACGCCGCAACCCTCGGGCGGTTGCTGATGGTCGAATCGGTTCTCTGGGGGGTGGCCCTGGTGTCGATGCTGGTGTGACGGCAACAGCAGGTCTCCTGCGGGAGCGGCTTCTGTCTCTTCCCCCCCCATTGGAGAGCCCGGCGAAGCCGGGACTTTCTTCCCTGGCGGAGGGAACCGCACCGGTGTAGCTGGAGTTGTGAGGGGCTCCGGTTTGGCGTGGGATCAGGAGGGAACCATGCAGACCGTCAAACCCCCGACCGGGATTCGCCCACCTCCGGCGGCCCGCTCTCGTCCCTGGGTGTGGCTGCTCGTGCTGCTGGTGGTCGGCTTGATCGCCACCGGCGTGGTGTGGTTGCTCAACGATGACGGCACCACCATTCAGCCTTCGGCGACGCCGTCCGCAGCCCAACCGGCGGCGCCCCAACCGATCGTCACCGCCCAACCCACTCCCACCGCTGCTGCGGTCCCGCCGGCGTCGAGGACCCCGATGAGCAGCATCGAGGCTCTCATCGACGCCAGCTATGTGAGTATTGACGAGCGGGACACCGAGGGGTTCTATGCCTTGCGGACGCCAAACGCGGTTCACTCGGTGTATTACTCCGCCGGCGGAGATCTGACCCAGGCGGCAACCTTCACCGCTACCCGCAGGTTCGACCTGGCCACCGATCCGCTTCGGTCGATCACCAGACTCGGGCCGCCGCTCTTCTCGGGCATGATCGTGGCTGTTCCCGGCGAGTACCAGTACTCGAACGAGACCGATATCGGCTTCGACCTTTTCCTGGTTGAGAAGGTGGCGGACGGCTATCTGATCGCCGGGCAGGCCACCATGTATGCCAGGACCCCGATCGATCCCGATGTGGAACGCTTCCTCGCCGAGGACGCCGCCGCCCTTGTGACCGGCTACATCGCCGCGTGGAACGAGGGCGACGCCGAGGCGGCCCGAGCCGCCTTCGCCCCGGACGGGGCGTTCTGGGATGGCTGGCACTCCAACCGCCAAGTTCGCGAGGGAGCCACGCTGACCGAGTGGATCAGCGACAGCCTTTGGTTCGATGTCACCGCTCCACTCGAGGAGGCAGTGGTGGCCGGTCCGTTCCTGGTGGTCCCCAACAAGCTGACTAGTGGAGACGACACCTCGGACGGGATCAGCCTGTTCATGTTCGAGGACGGGAAGATCAAGCTCCAGGTCTTCCAGCAATAACTGCGACCGTTCTCCGACGGGCCCGGAGAGCCAAGAAGCCAAGTGGAGGATTCGACCGACTCGAAAGGAGTCGAGATGAGAAGACGAATGTGTCTCGTGTTCGTGGCTGGGTTGACCCTGGCAGTGCTGGTGGCGCCCGCCGCCACCGCCGGCGGCGGCACCCGACCCTTCGAGGCGAGGATGGCCGGCCAGGTGCACTGGGAGTTCCCGGGAACGACACCCTCTGAATGTGCCGAGTTGACGACCGTTACGAATGTGCCTGGCCGAGCGAGCCATCTGGGCAAGGTCGAGGCCCGTTGGAGTCATTGCCCGGCTGAGGAAACCCACTTCATGGATGGCGTCCTCATCGTCGTCGCCGCCAACGGCGACGAACTGCACGGCACGTATGACTACGACCCGATGAGCGAGAGCAACGAAATCCCAATCGTGTTCGCAGGCGGGACCGGCCGTTTCTCTGACGCCGTTGGGCACGTCACCGCGACCTATGCGGTTGTTCCGGTGTTCATCCCCAACTGCGATCCCGAAGTGGAGTTCTGCTTCGATATCACCGTCCCATGGGACTGGCAGGCCACCCTCACCGGGACGATCAGCTACTGACGGTGATGATTGCCGGGGGGATGACCCCCCGGCAGTCCTTCGGATGATGCAAGGACCGGTCGCTTCCAAGGACAGGGAATGCGCCCCCCCGGTGACCGGCGACCGTTTCTGTCTCTCCCCCCGCAGGGGGGAGTACGGCGGAGCCGGGAGGGGGGCACGGCCCGACGGTGGTCTGACGCGTTCCGGGGCGTGGCCGCCCAGTGCCCCCTCCGTCTCC
>DAIOGO010000178.1:0-4821 GCA_036745195.1 Actinomycetota bacterium
GGTGGGCGGGGCGGCCACCGCCGTCATCTCGCGCAAGCTGCGCGACAAGGCCCGTTCGATCGCCGCCTATCTGCTCGAGGCGGGGGAGGAGGACCTGGACTGGGAGCCGGGTCGGTTCCACGTCAAAGGGACCGATCGAGGGGTCACCATCCAGGAGATCGCCTTTGCCGCCTATACGAATCACCCGGAGGGGATGGAGGCCGGTCTCGAGGGCGTTCACTACTACGACCCGCCCAACATGACCTACCCGTTTGGAACCTACATCGTCGTGGTGGAGGTCGATCCCGGTGATGGGACATGGAAGGTGCTCGAC
Organism: Actinomycetota bacterium; assembly: GCA_036745195.1. GTDB lineage: Bacteria > Actinomycetota > Acidimicrobiia > Spongiisociales > ZC4RG35 > JBFHRE01. The sequence goes on from DAIOGO010000178.1 coordinate 314, forward strand.
ATGGTGGCGGTCGACGACTGTGGGGTTCGAATCAACCCGATGATCGTCGACGGTCAGATCCAGGGCGGGCTGACCGAGGGGTTTGCCAAGGCCAACATGCAGTGGATCACCTTCGACGAGGGTGGCAACTGCATCGGCTCGAACTTCCTGGACTATCTCGTGCCGACCGCCTGGGAGACTCCCCGGTTCAGACTGGGGGCGACGGTCACACCGTCCCCCCATCATCCGATCGGGGCCAAGGGAGTGGGCGAGTCGGCCACGGTTGGATCACCTGCGGCGTACGTCAACGCGGTGGTGGATGCGCTGTGGTCGAAAGGGGTCACCAACATCGACATGCCGGTCCTGCCCCACCGGGTCTGGGGCGCCCTCAACGGTGTCGACGTCCGGCCCTGACCCTGCCGCTCGCCGGGTGACGACGCTGCTCGGCCGGGCGGCCGAACTGGAGGAGTCCGGTCGGCCGTTCGTCCTCGCCACCGTGGTCTGGCGGCGTGGCCCGTCGTCGGGGAAACCGGGAGCCCGGGCGATCATCCATCCGGATGGGACCAGTGAGGGATGGCTGGGTGGGGCCTGCGCCCACCCGACGGTGGTGCGGGCGGCGCTGTCGTCCCTCCAGACGGGGCGGCCCGCCCTGCTGGTGCTGGGGGAACCCGACGTTCGCCCGGGAGTGACGATGGTTGCAATGGCGTGCTCGAGCGAAGGGGCGATGGAGGTACACGTGGAGCCGGTACTCCCCAAGCCGGAACTGTGGGTGGTTGGTGATTCCCCGGCGGCGATGACGCTGGTCGACCTGGCCGGGGTGCTGGGCTGGCGGGCGAGAACGGCCGACGAGAGCGAGCTGGTCGGGGCCGGAGAGCGGTCGTTCATCGTCGTGGCCACCCAGGGCCACAACGACGAGACCGCGGTGGAGCGGGCGCTGTCCACCCCGGCCGCCTACATCGGTCTGGTGGCGTCCGAGAAGCGAGCCTCATCGGTGCTGGCCTGGTTGCGAGAGCGGGGGACCGCCGAGGAGTCGATCGTTCGGGTGCGGGCCCCGGCCGGCCTCGACCTCGGTTCAACCGATCACGAGGAGATCGCGGTGGCGATCCTGGCAGAGTTGGTGGCGTACAAGGCAACGGGGGCGGGAGCCCAGGTAACGGAGGTGATCAGTTTGGAGACTGCAATCGACCCTGTCTGCGGGATGCAGGTGGACGTGGCTTCGGCCAACTGGGTTTCGACCCACGACGGGACCGAATACTACTTCTGCGCCCCCGGTTGCAAGAAGGCCTTCGACGCCGATCCGGCCTCGTTCCTGACCTGACTGGTCCAGTGCGCCGGGGCACGTCCCGGCTGGGGGCGTTCCTGCTGCTCTCCCGGCCCCACTTCCTCCTAGGCGGGGTGGTCCTGTTCGCCCTAGGCGCCCTGGCCGCGATCGAGGTCGATGTCGGCGCCTACCTGTGGGGTCAGTTGATGGTGACCTCGACGCAACTGACCGCCCATTACGCCAACGAGTACGCAGACTTCGAGGCCGATCGACTGGTGGAGCATCGCACGGTGTTCTCGGGTGGCAGCGGGGTTCTGGTGAGCGGCCGGTTGGCCCCGGCTGTCGCCCTTCGGGCGGCGATGGTCGCCTCCGGGGTGGCACTGGTCGGGGTGGTGGTGTTCGCCTTCCGCTCGCCATTGGTGGCGGTGCTCGGTCTCGCCGCCCTGGCGGTGTCGTGGACGTATTCGTTGAGACCTTTGCGGCTGCTCGGGACAGGGTCGGGCGAGGTGGTCACGTCGCTGGTGGTCGGCGGTGTGCTTCCGGTGGTCGGCGCCTCCACCCAGGGCCTGGCGCTGCGGGCCGACCTGTGGTGGTCCATCGCGGTGCTGGTTCCGACCCACGTCGGAATGATGATCGCCTTCGAACTGCCCGACCTGGACTCGGACCGTCGGGCAGGCAAACGGGTGCTGGCAGTGCGTCTCGGCCGAAAGGCCGTCACTGCCGTCATGCTGGGAGCCTGGGGAGTGGCCGTGGGGCTCTTGCTGGTCGCCCCGATCGCCGGGGTCCCCGCCCCCGCCGCCCTGGTGGTGGCGTTGCTGGCGGCCATGTCACTGCTCGCCTCGCGTCGCAATGCGTTCAACCTTGCCACCGCCGCCGCGGTCGGGGTGCTGGTGGTGACCTCCTTGCTCCTCTTGATGGCGCGAATCGGCTGATAGGCGACCGAATCTCGTCAACTGAGTCCGGTTTCCTTTCGTTCTTCCTTCTTCGTTCTTCCTTGTTCCCTCTGTAGCCTGCCCTCGTGGCTGAGCTCGATGCAATCGTGGCGGCGATCGAGGACTGGATCGAACGTGAGGTCCCATTCGCGCTGGCCACGGTGGTCGGCGTGCGGGGTTCGACGTACCGCGGCCTCGCCGCCCGGCAACTGATGGCCCTCGACGGGACATCGATCGGAACCGTCTCGGGTGGATGTCTCGATCAGGACGTGGCCTCGATCGCGGCCAGGGTCGCCGCCAGCGGTACGGCGGAGACGGTCGAGTTCGACCTGACCGCCGACGACGAGGCCGTGTGGGGGTGGGGCATCGGCTGCAATGGGGCGACCCGGCTTCTGGTAGAACCGGCGGAGGGGGCGGCGGGGTTCGTTGCGATGATCCGGGAGATCCGGGCCGGCCAGCGCCCCACCGCCATCGTGCACTCCATCGGCGAGGGAATCCCCGGCCGGCGAGCCCTGGTGACTCTGTCGTCGGTCGAAGGCTCGTTGCCGGCCGGGGTGGTGGAGGAGGCCAGGGCGGCGATCGAGATCGGATGGCACCGGGTGGTGGAGGACGGTCCCTGGAGTTTCCTCGTCGAGGTTGTAGGGGCCCCGTCGCGGTTGATCGTGTTCGGGGCCGGTCACGATGCCACCCCTCTCGCCGCCAGCGCGGCCCAACTCGGGTTCGAGGTGATCGTGGCCGACGAGCGCCGTCAGTTCCTCACCGAGGAGCGGTTCGCCTCGGCCAAGGAGTTGATCCAGGTCGAAGCGGGCGGTTTGGCGGCGGCGATCGGGCCGGACCCCAGAACCTATGTGGTCTTGATGTCCCACAACTACCTCCGGGACCTGGCCGCCCTCAGGTCGCTGTTGGGAACGGATGTCGCCTACATCGGGGCGCTCGGACCCGGCGAACGGCTCGGGCGGCTGCTTGCCGATCTCCGACGCGAGGGAGCGGTCATCGGCGAGGCAGAACTCGATAAGTTGCACGGTCCGGCCGGTCTCGATATTGGTGCCGAGGGTCCGGTCGAGATCGCCTGGTCGGTGATGAGTGAGATTCTGGCCGTCCGCCGCGGCCGACCGGGAGGGAGACTCCGCGTCAGAAAAGGACCAACTCGGGCATCGTCGCCGCCCCTGGCCGGTGACTCCACCGAGTAGGCTCGACCACCATGCAGGTCCAGCATCGTTTCGAGGTCCAAAGGCCCATCGGCACCGTCTGGGACTTCTTTCAGGATGTCCCCTCGGTGGCCCAGTGCCTTCCCGGCGCAGAGTTGCTCGAGGTGAAGGAGGGCGGGATCTACTCCGGGAAGGTCTCGATCAAACTGGGGCCGATGTCGGCCACCTTCGAGGGTGATGCCAATGTGACTTCCGATGCCGCCACCCACTCCGGGTTGATCGACGGAAAGGGAGTCGACCGGCGCGGTGGTAGCCGGGGTCAGGTCAAAGTCACCTATCGCCTGGTGGCCTCCGCACCGGCGGTGACCGGGGTCGAGATCGACGCCGATGTCCAGCTGTCGGGGGCCGCCGCCCAGTTCGGCCGGACCGGACTGATCAATGAGATGTCCAACCGGCTGATCGCCGAGTTCGTGTCCTGCGTGGAGGCGAAGCTGGCGGCGGGCACCGCCGAGGAGGCCGAGACCATCACGGCCGGTGAGGTCAAGGGGATCTCGTTGTTCTTCCAGAGCCTGATCGCCTGGATCCGTCGGATCTTCCGACGCTGATGACCGGCCGGTTTCGTCGGCGCCTGAGTGGTTGGGTGCGCCTGGGCCCCGCCATCCTGCTCATGCTCATCCCTCTGACGGCTTGTGGTCAGAGCGCAGCAGATACGTCGGATTCGGTCACAGTCGAGATGTTCGACAACAGGTATGAGCCGGCCCAGATCCGGGTCCCGGTGGGAGGCTCGGTCACCTTCGTGGGGGCGGGTGACGCGCCCCACAACGCGGTGGCGGCCGATGGTTCGTGGAGCACGGAGACCGTGTTCGGATCGCTCGCCCAACTCGAAGGTGATGCCGCCACACTCGACTTCACCGAACCGGGCGAATACGCCTTCTACTGCACGTTCCACGGAACGGCGGCGGGAGAGGGCATGGCCGGGCGACTGGTGGTGGGGGACCCTCAGGCCTCGGCCGCCGCCCAGGGAGTGACCGACTCGGCGGCGCCCGCCGAATGGTCTGGTATCACCCGCCACGTTCCCGCCGATTATCCGTCGATCCAGAGCGCCGTCGACGCCGCCGGTCCGGGCGACCTGGTCCTCATCGAGCCGGGGGTGTACCGGGAAGAGGTCGAGATCACCACTCCCGGTTT
>DAIOGO010000179.1:0-4727 GCA_036745195.1 Actinomycetota bacterium
GCGATCAGGGCGGTGGCAATCGTCCAGGCGGCGATGACGCCGAGGTGGACCGCGAACGCGGCATCCAAGGCACCACCGCTGGTGGCGGTCACGGCCGCCGCCACCGCGTGCCGCAGCGGGAAGAACCACCCGATCGTGTTCAGCACCGGTGGCATCTCCTCGACCCCGATGAAGATGTCGGATATGAAGGACAGGGGCAAGAGGATGCTCAGCGTCGCCGCGATCACCGCCTGCGAGGAGTCAACCACCGCCACCAGCGCCAGGCCGCAGGCGGCGAAGCAACAGGTCGCCAGCACGAACACCAACAGCGTTGCGACCCACCGCGACGGTGGCAGCCCCACGGTGAAGAAGACGACCCCGACGGCGAACACCAACACGACAGTGACCAGTCCGAGCAGCAAGGCCGCCAGCACCCGGCCGACCAGGTACGCCCAGGGTGGCAACGGTGATCCGCGCAGCCGTTTGAGGATCCCCTGAGCGCGGTGGTCGGCGATCGAGCCGGCGAGGTTCACGAACCCCGTGGTCGCCACCCCGTAGATGGCGAACGATCCGCACAGGTACTGGGCCAGCGCCATCCCCTCCCACATGGCCTCCGGTCCGTTCACTGCCGAGAAGAACGACACCAGCAGCACCGGAAACACGACCCCGAAGAAAGCGGACATCGGGTCGCGCAAAATCTGCCAGATGGCGTAACGCGTCTGCGACCAGACGAGGGCGCCCAACGACGGCGAGCCGGCCTCCTGGATCGCCATGGCGCCCAGGGAAACCGCCGATGTCACCTCTCCTCCGAACGGGGTCACGCCTCGGCTGAGTGGGGCCTCCTCGTCACCCTCGGGTGCGCCCTGGGTGCGACGGCGCCAGGCGATTCCGGCCGCGCTCGGCTCCCAGCTGAGGGCACGCCACGCGATCAGCGTCCCGGCGATTCCCCAGGCCACCATGTTCATCATCGCCGACCAGTCCGGGGCGGCGGCGTCGACGTATGGGTTGAAGCCGGCGGCGAAGGCATCGACGAATGGCTTGAGAGGGAACACCGAGGCCAGTCGCTCCATCCAGTTCGGCAGGTCACCGATGCCGAAGATCCCCGATACGAACCCGAGCAAGATCAGGGTGGTGTTGGCGAAAGCCATCGCCGAGTTGGGGGTCGGCGCCGCCGCCGCCACCGCGAACCCGAGAGCGGCGAAGCAGCCGGTGCCCACCATGAAGGTCAGCACGAGTGCGGGCACGTTCTCTCCGATGATCTGCACGTCGTAGAGCACGACGCCCACCGTCACCATGACCACCACCGCCAGCCCGGCGACCCACATCGACGAGAGAATTCGGCCGATCACCAGCAGCGCCGGCGGCAGCGGGGTGCCGCGCAGGCGCTTGAGGACTCCGCCGGCGCGGGCGTACGCCAGACCGGTTGCCAACGAGACGTAACAGGCCATGCACACGCCGAACACCGCGAAGGTCGGGGTCGTGTACTGGGCCAGACGGAGCCCACTCGGGTCGATGACCTCGTTGCCGTAAATCGCCGAGAGAATCACGAGAAAGCTCAAGGGGAAGACCAGCGTGAAGAATGCCGCCACCGGGGTGCGCCAGAACCCGCCGTTGGCGTGACGGAACTGTCCCCAGAGCATTCCTGAAACCGACACCGGGTGGGAGCGGACCGGAGCCTGTGTCGATGTCACAGTCGCCTGTCAGTCATCGGTGACCGCCTCGGTCAGATCGAGGTAGACGTCTTCGAGGGTGGGTCGAGCCATCGTCAGCCCTGCCAGGTGCAGGTCGCGTTGCAGCGCCCACTCGGTCAGTGTGTTCAGGTCGCGGGTTGGTTGGGCGCTCGGGATGTCTACCCGGGTGCCGCGTGTGCGGGTGGCACCCACTCCCAGGATGGGTAGGTCTTCCGCAGTGATCCCCTCGGGGAGGTCGAACGAGATCATCGCCGCAGCTCCTTCACCTGCCACCAGGTTGGCGGGGGTGTCCAGCGCGACCAGTCGGCCGCCCTGGATCACCGCCACCCGGTCGGCCAGGCTCTCGGCCTCCTCCATGTAGTGCGTGGTCAGCACGATGGTCGTGCCCAGCTCGCGCAGGGCGGCGATCAGCTCCCACGCCCGGCGGCGGGCCGAAGGGTCGAACCCGGTGGTGGGTTCGTCGAGAAACAGCAACTCCGGGTTGCCGATCAAGCCCAGGGCGAGGTCCAGCCGCCGACGCTGGCCACCGGACAGGGTCTTGGTGCGAGCCTTGGCCTTCTCGGCCAGCCCGACCCGCTCGATCACCTCGTCGACATCTCGACGACTTGGATAGAGCCCGGCGTAGAGGGTCACCAGCTCCCGGACCGTGAACTCCTCGTCGAACCCGGCTTCCTGCAGCACGATTCCGATGCGCTCGCGATAGGCGCGACCGCCGGTCTGCGGGTCGAGACCAAGCACCGAGACACTCCCCGCCGTGCGGTGGCGGTGGCCCTCGAGGATCTCGACCGTGGTCGTCTTGCCGGCCCCGTTTGGCCCAAGCAGGGCGAAGACCTCTCCCTGCTCGATCGTGAAACTCAAGCCGTCGACGGCCCTGGTGTTCCCATAGTCCTTGACCAGTCCCTCGACGACGACGACCGGTCCGTTCACATGTTCGCCCATCCACCTGTCAATACCGGAGCACGATCCCCTTCGGTAGGGGCAAAAGCCCGTGCCAGTTGTGCGGGACCGTATGCTCCCGGTACGCCATGGCCACCACCACGCCACGCTGTCGATTGCTCCACACGGCCGCCGGGGGCCCAAGATGAACGCCGCCGGCCGCACCGACGGCAGCCTGACCGAGCAGGCCATCCGGCAGTTCCTCGACCACGCCGGAGCCATCTGGGAGTATGCCCGCCGGCTCGACCCGAAAGGAGTGGAGCAGGCTCTGGCCGGGATGCACCCGGCGGAACGGGACGGTGTCGAGCACGTGATCAAAGCCGACGGCGTCATCCTCTACGCACTCGTGGCCGGGGCCGACAAGAAGTTCACCCCCATTGAGCGGGAACGATTCGACCGCTACACGGCCGGGTCGGACATGCCCCCGGGGGGCGTACCTCTGCTCGACTTCCTGGCGGCGGACAGCGGGCTGGTCCCGCACGGATATCGGGCGCTGCTCGACTTCGACAAGCGCCACCGGTCGCGGCTGTCCACCTTCTACGCCCGAGCAGTGCGGACCTATGTGCGAATGCTCAAGGCGGCCGATGAAGTCGGCCGTCCCGAGGAGGCATCGATCATTTCCGAGATCGGGAAGAGTATGCAACAGGCCGCCCGCGCCGCCGGCGGACCGGTCCCGTTCGAAGCGGCCTCCTCCACCGAAACCGGTGCCGAACTCGAGCTCGAGTCCCGGGTCGAGTCCCAGGTCGAGGAGGGGATCGTCGAAGAGGAGAAGACCGAGCGAGAGTTGCTCGACCCGTTGCTGGAGAAACTGGACGGGCTGATCGGATTGGAGGACGCCAAGCGCCAGGTCAGGCTCCTCACCGACTACATCCGCATCCAGAATCTGCGCAAGGAAGCCGGCCTTCCGATCCCCGACCTCAGCTATCACCTTTCGTTCACCGGGAATCCCGGCACCGGCAAGACGACCGTCGCTCGGATCCTGGCCGGGATCTACGGGGCGTTGGGGGTGGTGTCGAAGGGTCACCTGGTCGAGGTCGATCGATCACAACTCGTCGGTTCGTACGTCGGTCAGACCGCCCCCAAGGTGCGGGCCAGAGTCGAGGAGGCACTGGGCGGGATCCTCTTCATCGACGAGGCGTATTCGCTGGCCGGGCGGGGCGAGCAAGATTTCGGCAAGGAGGCGGTCGACACGCTGGTCAAGCTGATGGAGGATCACCGTGACGACCTGGTGGTCATCCTGGCCGGATACCCGGGACCGATGGCCGAGTTGATCGAGTCGAATCCTGGCCTCACGTCGCGCATCCGCACCGTCATCCAGTTCGAGGACTTCACCAATGTCCAGTTGCTCGAGATCTTCGAGAAGTTCTGCCAGGAGGGTGGCTATTACCTCTCACCCGAGGCGAAGGTGGTCCTCGCCAAGCGATTCGAGGAGGCGCCGAGGGGGGAAGGGTTCGGGAACGCCAGGCTCGCCCGCAACTGGTTCGAAGACGCCATCACGGTTCACGCCAGCCGGCTGGTGGTGTCCGGCGCCACCGACCGGGACTCGCTCAGCACTCTCGAACCGGGTGATCTGTCCGGCGGTTGATCGAGACTGTCCCAGCGCCCGGCAGCCTGCCCGCTCAGCGGGTGCGCCGGGCTACGAGATAGACGTCGATGTGGTCGCCTTCACCCAGTCCGAGCCCGGGGATCACGGTCTCGTCGAGGACGAGGAAGGAGCCGGCGGACCCGGTCTCGAGGGAACCGGGCCAGTGGTTCTTTCCGATCCGGGCATCCACCCCGGCGGCGGCGAAGGCCTCCACGGCGTAGCGCGGAACCCGGAACACCAGCCGATCTCCGATCCGGGCGACCCCGGCTCTGGCCCCTATCCGCAGGATCTGCAGCGGATGCCCGATCAGCGCCGGTACGGTGGCGTGGGGGTCGAGGGTCTCCTGGTCGCCACGTAGCAGTGCTTCGCCGAGCCAGCCGCGCACCACCTCGTCGATCTCCTCCACCGAGTGGAGTCGCACCGCGTGTCCAAAGCTGGTCGGGCCGTAGAGGTCGATCGAGCGAACCCGGGCGTCGTCAACCGGTCGTGGCAGGATCAGTCCCAGATCGACCCAGCGCTTCGCCAACCGGCAGGAG
>DAIOGO010000180.1:0-4677 GCA_036745195.1 Actinomycetota bacterium
GACAACCCGGGTGTGGCTGGCCTCTTCGAGCAGCGCGAACTTCCCGCCGGCCGTCCGCAGATCGACCCGATTGCGATAACGATACGGATTCCCCACCGCCAGAGCCGGACCAACCTCCGCTTCGAGGCGACCCACGTGGGCGAGTTGAGACACGACGACGTCCCGTTTCCACTCGAGTTGCGCCGGGTACGAGGCCATCTGCCAAGCACAGCCACCACACCGCCCGAACACCGGACAGGGCGGTTCGACCCGGTGTTGGGAAGGCTCGATGACAGCGGCGACGACAGCCCGATCGAAACGTTCGCGCGATTCGACGATCTCCACCTCGACCAGATCACCCAGGACCGCCCCCCGCACGAACACCACCTTGCCCTCCGCCCGGCCGATGCCGTCGCCGCCGTGGGCGACCGATTCGATTCGGATCGGCATGGGACCTCCGGTCGGGACTTCGAGGGACGAAGGGCGAGGCTACACCGGCGACGTCGTCGCCCCGGCCGCCCGGCTCAAGGCCCTAGTTCCTCCAACAGCGAATGTTGCAGCCAGCCGAGCACGTCGAGCAACTCCGCCTGCTCCTCTTCGAGCCGGGCATAGTCGGACTCGACCTCGACCCCGAACCGGGCCGCCAGCACCAGGCGAAGCTCGGCGAACACCCTGACGAGGCTCCTCGCCTCGTCGTCGTCGACCACCGTCGGGTCTTGTTCCGCCACCCGAACGAAGGTGGCCCGATCGGCCAGCCGGGACAGTTCGATCCGGTCGCGGTGCTCGGACTCCCAGGCGGAGGCGGCGGCATCGTCGCCCAGATATACGGGAAGGGCGAGGCGGGCGGCGGCCGGGTCCTCCCGGGGATCCCCCAGGTCGGAGAGGGCGGCCAGCAGATCGATGAGACCGGGAGCCAGGCCCGGCCCGAGATCGGTGGCGATGCCCCGTCGGGTGCGCTGGAACGGTCTCATTGCTCGAGGGTCGCCCATAGGCCCTGACGGTGCAGCTCGAAACAGGCCGCCTCCGCTTTGTCGCGGTCTCCATCGAAGACGATCGCCCGTCCCTCATTGTGAACCTGCATCGTCAACCGGGTGGCCTTCTCCTTGGAGTAGCCGAACAGGGTGCGCAGCACCCAGATGACGTACGAGATCAGATTGACGGGATCGTTCCAGACAACGACCTTCCAGACGTCGGCAACCGACTCCTCCTCGTCGCTGGCAGGGCGGATGACGGGAGCCGTCACAGTCTCGAGCCGGGGCATCCCACCATCGTAGAACGACCGGCCGCGCCCCTTTCCGACGGCCCGGGCACCGGAAGTGCGACCTGTGTCCCGGAGACCGGATACAAGGGTCTTCTCGAAGCGGTGTGTACTTGATAGTTTTGCTTCTATGACGGTCTTCGACGATTCTCTGCACCCCGATCTGGTCGACCTCGACGCTCGTATCCGGATTCGCCTCGACTCGATTCTCCAGGCCGAGCAGGAGGCGGCGGCGGTGTACGCCCGCCGGAGCACCACCCTGCGGGATCGACTGATCGACCTGGAGGAGGGTGGGGTCCGGGTCGAGGTGTTCACGACCAGCGCACGACATCGGGGGACTCTGCTGGCGGTCGGTCGGGACCACCTCGAGCTCGGCTCGCCGGAGGGACACGTCATCATCCGGTTGCGGCGGGTGGTGGCGCTGGGATGGGGATGAGAACCACCTTCGCCACGGTGGTCACCACCCGTCCCTGGGAGCCCCGGGTGGTCGGGTTCGCTCGCCAGAGCGGCCTGGGGGCGGTGCTCGGGCGGTGCTCGACCTATCAGCAGGTCGTCGATATGCGACCCCCCATCGTGCTGGTCGGTTCGGAGTCGTCGCTGGCCACCGAATCCGTGATCCGGGCCTGGAAACGGGCGGGGATCGCGGTGGTGGCGATCGTCCAGAGAGACGACCCGACCGCCCCCGGCCGCTGCGCCGGCGCCGATGCCAGCTTCCCCGACGATGCCGAAGCCCCCATCGTGCTTGCCACACTCGCCTCGCTCGCCCCCTCCCCGGCGGCGGAGACGGGAACGGATTGGATCACCGTGACCGGACCCCGGGGCGCCCCCGGCCGTTCCGAGGTGGCCATCGCCCTCGCCTGGCTGGCCGCCACCCGCTCGCCCACCACCCTGGTCGACCTCGACCTGGAGGCGCCCTGTCTGGGGCTCCGGCTCGGGTTGCCTCCTTTTCGGCGCCCGGGCCTGCTGCGGTGCGGTCCTCTCGACGTGGCAGGTTTTCCCCCAGCCGAGGGGCCGCTGTCCGAGTCCCTGCGGGTGGGGTTGCTGGCCGGTCTGACCGGCACCGTCGTAGCCGACGCCGGTCCGGCCCTCACCACCGCCTCCGGCCGACCCGTCTTCGTGACCCGGGCCGACCCGGGAGGGATCGTCCGGCTGGTGCGAATGCTCGACCGCTGGCGCGGCCCCCAGCCGATGCTGGTGGTGAACCGGGCCACTCATCGCGAGGCGGACGGGCGGATGATTCTCGAAGCGACCGGGACCGAACCAGTCGCGGTGATCGGAGAACTGGATCAGCCCAGCGACCCCGCACCGCTGGAAGGAATGGTCGAAGCCCTCGCCGCGGTCCTCGAATCCGAGCCTCGCCACCGGCTCTCCGCCTGAATCAGCGAGCGGAGCGGTAGGTCCCCAGGAACACCATGTCTCCGATCGTGGCCAGCCGCGGTTCGAACACCTGCTTGACCCCGACGGCGCCGGGTGGATGGGTGAGGTCGACGAAGAAGCGGTATTGCCAGGCCCGATCCGAAGGACGCGACTCGATCCTCGTCAGGTTGGCCCCGCGCAGACCCAGCTCGGTGAGGGCCAGCGCCAGCGCCCCCGGCTGGTGGAGGGTGGTGAAGGCGACCGAGGTCTTGTCGGCATCGTCGGGGATCGGCTGCTCGCCGGGGGCCACGACCACGAACCGGGTGGTGTTGTGGTCCCGATCGACCACGTCCCGCATCAGGACCGTCAGCCCGTGGGGAACCGCCGCCGACTCCGAGGCCAGCGCCGCCTCGGTGACGTCCTTCTTTCCGCCACCAGCCGGACCGCGCCGGCGGTGTCGTGCTCGGGAACGGCCCGCCAACCCTGGTGGGTGATGATCGCCTCCGCCTGGGAGAGCGCCTCGGGATGGGAGTGGACTCGCTCGATCGTCTCCAGCGTGGTTCCCGGGGAGCCCATCAGACAGTGCCGGACCTCGACCAGGTGTTCGGCGATGATGTGAACCCTGCCGGGGAGGAGCCGATCGAGCACCGGTAGCACGCTCCCCGTCGTCGAGTTCTCGATGGGTAGGACCAGGCGCTCGACCCGCTCATCCCGCAACGCCTCGAAGGCGGCGACGAAGCTCGGAAAGCCGACCCGATCGGCGTCAGGGAACAACTCGGAACTTGCCTGATCCGAATACGAATAGGCCTCGCCCTGAAATCCGACCCGAGTGCTGTGCATGGATTGGGGAGGATACCGCCCCGGGGGAGGGCGAGGATGAACGATGAACGATGAACGATGAACGAAGAAGGAAGAACGAAGAACGAAGAACGAAGAACGAAGAACGAAGAACGAAGGTTCAAGGTGCAAGTTCTGAGGTCAAGGTTCTGGGACCTGGAACCCCCCACACGGAGCTCGCGACTCGGGACGCTTCAGGCGTTCCGTTTGCGCCGGTAGAGATCGGTGGGGGGGGCATCCATCGGTGGGGGGGTGGCGGCCAGTGACGCCTTCACTCCCCATTCCTCCAGCGACTTTCGGAGAGCCTCGTACTCCGACCGGCTCTCGCACTGGTCGACGAGGAGGTACCGGCGCCGTCCCACCACCGCCACCAACGGTCCGGTGGCGCGGGCCGACGGCCCCTCCTTCCTCCTCGGGTTGGCGAGGGCCGAACCTCTGCCCCGCGACAGTCGATCGATCCTGGTCCAGCCGATGTGTTGATGGCGCCACCAGCAGAGGCGGGTGACCCCGGTGTGGTCGAACACCGTCCGGTGGGGGTGGTCGAGCATGAACGCCAGCAGCAGCACAACGGCGAGGCCGAGGACGATTGTCATCCCCGTGCCCACCCGCGGTTGACGCCACCAGCCGGCGGCAGCCGCCAGCAACAAAAGCAGAGGGGCGCCCAGCCCCGAGATGGACCCCCGGATCGACGAGTGGAGGACGAGTTCGCGGGGTTCAGTCGGCACGGGAGTCGGCCAGCCGGACCGAACGGCCCAGCTTTCCGACCCGGTCGATCAGGCTCTCACCCGGTTCGAGCGGGAAGTGACAGGCGACCCAGTGGCCGGGCACACGCTCCACCAGCGCCGGATCGTCGGTGGTGCAGACCTCGGCAGCGATGGGACAGCGGGTGTGGAACCGGCAGCCGCTGGGCGGATTGGCCGGGGAAGGGAGATCGCCTTCCAGAATGATGCGCCGGCGTTGGCGCTCTTCGTGTGGATCGGGGACCGGCACCGCCGAGAGCAGCGACCCGGTGTAGGGGTGGAGCGGAGTCTCGTAGAGGGCATTGCGGTCGGCGGTCTCGACCACCTTGCCCAGGTACATCACCGCGACCCGGTCGGAGATGTGGCGCACCACCGAGAGGTCGTGGGCGATGAACAGGTAGGTGAGGCCGAACTCGCGCTGCAGCTCCAGCAGAAGGTTGATGATCTGCGCCCGGATGCTGACGTCCAGGGCGCTGATGGGCTCGTCGCAGACGATGAAGTTGGGCT
>DAIOGO010000181.1:0-4674 GCA_036745195.1 Actinomycetota bacterium
CATCCACCACCCGTGACCGTTCGAACACCTCGGCTCCCTTGAACAGGATGCCCAGATCCGCCCCCCGGGCGCTTCCGACCATGATCGCGGTGGGGGTGGCGAGCCCCAGGGCGCAGGGGCAGGCGATGATGAGGACGGCCACCGCCGCCGCGGTCGCGTCGGCGATGGAGGCGCCCGATATCAGCCAGGCGGTGAGGGTGAGAAGGGCGATGACGATGACGGTGGGGACGAACACCGCCGAGACCCGATCGGCCAGTTTCTGGACCGGGGCTTTGGTCGCCTGAGCCTCCTCGACCAGCGCCACGATCTGATTGAGGGCGGTTCCGGCTCCCACCTGGGTCGCCTTGATCAGCAACCGACCGTTCTGATTGACGGTGGCGCCGAACACGTTCGAGCCTTCGGTCTTCTCGATGGGAATCGACTCCCCGGTGAGCATCGACTCGTCGACCGCCGAGTGACCCTCGGTGACGAGGCCATCGGTCGGGATCTTCTCACCCGGTCGCACGACCATGATGTCGCCGGGCAGCAGCGCCTCGATGGGAATCGTCACCTCCGTTCCCTGGCGGAGCACGGTCGCCTGCTTGGCCCCCAGTTCCAGCAACTTGGTGATGGCGCTCGAGGCCCGTCCCTTGGCGCGGGCCTCGAAGGCCTTCCCAAGCGTGATGAGGGCGATGATGACGGCGCCCGTCTCGAAGTACAGGTGCTCACCGGCGAAGAAGGCCCACACCGAATACCCGTAGGCGGTGAGAGTCCCGAGCGAGATGAGGGTGTCCATCGACGCCCCGAAGGAGCGGAGTTGTTTGAGGGCGACCTGGTGGAACTGACGGCCGACCCACAGCACCACCGGGGTGGTGAGCACCCACTGGGTGATCAGGCTCCACTCGGCATGCATCGGGCCGAACATGGCGAGCAGCGTCACCGGAAGGGCGAGCACGGCCGCGGTCCAGAACCGGCGCCACTGGACCTTTTCCTCGTCCGAGTAGTGATCCACCAGGTTGCGCCGCTCGTCTTCGGGTTGACGGAGGCGGATGTCATATCCGATCTTTTGCACCGCCGCCCGCAGGATCTGCGGATCGACCCCTTCCTCGAGGCGCACCCGGGCCTGGGCGCCGGCAAAGTCCACCACCGCCGCGTCGACCCCCTCCTGCTTGCCGAGGACGCGTTCGATCCTGGCGGCACAGGCCGCACAGGTCATGCCGTCGACCTCGAAGGTGAGGGGCGCCTCGGTGGGGCGGGTGGGAGTTCCGGTGGTCATCGGACCACGTCGTAGCCCTGTTCCTCGATGGCGCCAACGATGGCTTCGAGGGTCGACGGCTCACCGTCGAAGGAGAGATCGACGGTCTTGGGCTCGATGTTGACGGTCACCTGCTCGACGCCGGGTACGACCGCCACCGCTCCCTCGATCGACGCCTTGCAGTGCCCGCACGAGATGGTGGGAACGGACAGGGTGGTGGTGGTCATTGCATCTCCTCTACTGGAGCGGACGGTCCGGTGACCGCCGCCGTGTATTTCATGGTTTCCATCAGTTCGTCGACGATCTCGGCGGTCCGGCCCTCGCTGACGGCGTGGGCCACACAGGTCTCCAGGTGGTTCTGGAGGAGGATCCGGTTGACCTTCTCGAGCGAGGCCTGCAACGCCGAGGTCTGTTTCATGATCTCTGGGCAGTAGCGCTCGTCTTCGACCATGCCTATCACGGCGTCGATGTGGCCCCGCACGGTTTTGAGCCGGTTGAGCACGGACAACTTGTGGTGATCGAGCATCGCCGCATCCTACCCCCACCGGGGGTGGGGTGTCAAGGGAACCCAGGGTTGGCAGCAACGCAAGGAGCCCCGGTGGGTGGACCGGGGCTCCTTTCCTGTGGTGCCGTGAGATCGGGGGAGGGGGGAGAGAACCGGAACCCACCGCACCGAGGAGGTTGTGAATCAGGCTCCGCCGGGGAGAATCCGCCCCCGAACCCGGGGGTACTTGACCGGGGCGTGGGCGTAACAGAACTCGCGCCGGTTGTAGCGACTGAGCTTGGTGGGGCACTCCTTGTGGGCGCACACCCGTCCGTCGCCGAAATCCTTCGAAGGGCGGGTAACGCCCCGAATTGCCTGACCTTTCAAGACATCTGACATTCCTTGGCCTCCTGTCGTCGGAGCCTCTCAGTGTTTGAACGCCGTCGGCGTCCAACTTGTTCCCGATTCATACGGAGCCGAGAGCCCGCTTGGATGTCGTGATGTCAGTTTCTCGCAGCAGGCATAAAGCCGCTGTTAGGCACCGGTGGGTGAGATCCCCAGGTTGGCGAGGAAGGCGCGGTTGTCGGGTTCCCGCCCCAGGAAGTCGCGGAGGAGGTCCAGTCCATCGGCGGTGCCACCCCGCTCGAGGATGTGGCGCCGGTAGTCCCGACCCACCCCGGGGTCCAGGTACCCCTCCTCCTCGAACCGGCTGAACATGTCGTCCCCGTAGACCTCGGACCACAGGTAGCCGTAGTAGCCGGCGTCATATCCGCCCAACAGGTGCCCGAAACTGGCCGGGTAGTAGGTGCCTTCCTCGTAGGGGAACAGACCCACTGCCGTCGACTCGAGCAGGATCTCCTGGTCGGTTTTGCCCTTGCCCGCCGGGCCGTGGAGCAACAGGTCGAGTTTGCCAAAGACGATCTGTCGCAACTTTGCGATCGAAACGTCGAGCTGGCGGGCGGCGGTGAGTTGTTCAACCAACTCGGTGGGGATCGCCTCTCCCGTCAGGTGATGGCGGGCGAACCGGGCGAGCACATCGGGCTTCCACACCCAGTGCTGCATGATCTGCGACGGCGCCTCCACGAAGTCGCGTTCGGTATTGGTTCCGGCGAATCGGACCAGTTCGGCCCGCGTCAGTGTCTGGTGGAGGATGTGCCCGAACTCGTGGAAGAGAGTCTCGACCTCGGAATGCCGGAGCAGCGACGGGGTGTCGCCCTGCGGTTTGGTGAAGTTGGCCACGATGGCCGATACCGGCTTCTGATACGACCCGTCGGCGAGGAGACGGCCCGATACGAGCGGGAAGGCGGCGGCATGGCTGAACTTCCCTTCACGCGGGAAGAGGTCCATGAAGAAGTGGGCGATGATCTCGCCGGAGTCGGCGTCGAGGATCGCCCAGGCGGTGACGTCCGGATGCCAGACCGAGGTGGAGACCTGCTGGTAGCGGAGCCCGAACACTTCGGCGGTGATGTCGAGCATCCCCTGCACCACCGACTCGAGCGGGAAATATTCGGCCACCTCGCTCTGATCGACCCCGAACTCCGTCTTCCTCAGCTGGGAGTCGAAGTAGCGCCAGTCGTAACTGCGGACGACGTCGTCCTCGTCCAGCATCTCCGCCATCCGGGCGATGTCGGTGGTGGCGGCGACAGTGAGCGGGGGTACCAGGTCGGCGTAGAACTTCTCGACCGACTCGGGAGTCTTGGCCATCTGCTCGTCCAACTTGTGATGCGCCCAGGACGGCTGTTCGAAGATGGCGGCAATCTCGGCCCGGATCGCCACCACCTCGGCCAGGAGGCCGCGGTTCTTCTCGACGGCCCGGTTGTTGAAGGCGAACGACACGTCACGGCGCAGACCGCGGTCGGCGGCGTCCTCCAGGACGCCGGTGACGTGGGGATATGCCATCGTCACCTTGCGCCGGCCGTTGTCGAGCAACTCCAACGACTCCACGAAGGAGGCCGGAAGACCGGTCAGTTGGTCGGGCTCGGCCTCGACTCCGCGCTCGTCCTCGGCGATGTTGCGCTCGAACTCCACACCGAGCTCGACGATCCGGTTGGCGAGCACCTCCAACCGTGCCTTCTTCTCCGGCTCCAGGCCGTGACCGGCCTTGCGGAAATCGCGCATCGTGAACTCGAGGAGGCGGGCCTTCTCCCCGGTGAGGGGGTTGCCTGCGGTCGATTCGGCGAAGTCGCGGACCGCCTTGTACACGTCCTCGCGAAAGGCGATCTCGACCGACCATTTCGACAGACGCTCTTCGGCTTCTTTGCCCGCCTGCCGCACGGCGGCATCGGGATGGACGTACCCCATGAAGGCGGTCCGGTTGTATCCCTGGGAGGTGAGGTCGGCGATGTCCTCGAGTGGAGCGAGCCGTGCCTCATAGGTGAGGGGGGCGTCGGGGTCGACCAGAGCGTCGACCGCCCGATTGGATACGTCCAGCAGGCGCTCGGTCTCGGCGGCGATGCTTTCGGCGGTGATTTTGGAGAAGTCAGGAAGCATCCGACAACCCTACCCGGAGCCGAGATGTTGCGGTCCTGGACGGGTACCGGGGGCCGACCGGTGACCAACTAACCTGGGCCGATGTCCAGGGTCACCATCGAGTTCTGCCGTTCTTGAAACTACACCAGCCGTGCCGTGAGCATGGCCGAAGCGATCTTCGATGAGTTCGGGTTCGCCTACGACATCAGCCTGGTTCCCTCCAAGGGTGGCGTGTTCGAGGTGGACGTCGACGGTCGGCCCGTCTACTCCAAGAAGGCGACCGGACGACACGCCGAGTACGAAACCGACGTCGCCCCTGCCCTGAGAGGCTGAGGCCGGTCTCAGACCACCTGCTTGCCGTCCTTCCACACCGCCAGCACTCTGGTGTCCTGGATGTGATCAGTCGTGAGCGGGTCGCGATCGACAACCGCCAGATCGGCGGCTGACCCGGGCCGGAGTGGCCCGATCTGATACGTCCCCAAGGCTT
>DAIOGO010000182.1:0-4662 GCA_036745195.1 Actinomycetota bacterium
CAACCGGGAGTCCACTTCTCCAGACCGCGCAGGGTGATCACGGCGCCATGACAGATCGGCCCGGCGGCGTTTGCGAACAAAACCAGGAGATGCACCCGGTGCGGTGCGGTGACATCAGGCGATCCAGGCTCAGGGTGCGCGTATTTTCAGAGCGTGACCGCCCTCTTTCGGGGGCAACGTCCGGCGAGGAGGGAGTTCTTCATGTCACACAACACCGGAACCGTCCAGACCGTCGCCCCCTCCTTCCGAATCGGACCCGCCTCCGGGCAGCCGCCTACTTCGGGGACGACTTGGTCGCAACCTTTCACTCCCGCTCCGGCGCCGACGGGCACCAAGTTCGTGATCCTGCATTTCACCAACGTCTCCTTGCCCGCCGGCAATCGACTCGAAGTCGATCTCGGGTATGCCACCGACGTGTTCGACGCAGGCTCCGGGACTCAGTTCTGGACACGGCCGATCAACGTGGTCGACCTGGGCGGTGCGGTGCCGATTCGCTACCTCGCCACCGGGGCGTTGGCGGGGGGTGCCGAAATCGACCGGTACGGCAGGGGCGAACGGCTGGCCGGCACCCAGGATCCCACCGCGTTGTCCAACTGCGACCCCTTCGTTCTGTCCGGCTCCTATACCGAGCCCAAATACGACCCCTTCTGGTTCTGTAACACCCCGCCCAAGTGGGAGAACATCGAATGCACCCCGGTGGCCGACATCCGCCGCCAGGTGGCTCGCAGTGTCGGCATGATCGTGACGATCCACGGCAACGGGGTTTCGACCTGCTCGGTCACCGCCATCGGGCCCGACACCGTGATCACCGCCGGACACTGCCTCGAGCACATCGACGACGAATGGCCCACCTCATCGGTGACCTTCGATTATCAGACCGACTGTGCCGGCAACGTCGGGCCGACCTATCAGCCGGTGTTCCACAAGGTCACCGGGTACCTCAAGTTCCGATGGAACGACGGTTCGGGCAAGGACTACGCCATTCTCCAGTTGCAGGTCCCGCCGGGCGGCCTCGGGGTTCCGGCCATTCCCCTCCGACCCAGCCTTCCGGCGGTGGGAGAGCAGATCTTCGGGATCCACCACCCCAATGGGGCCACCAAGAAATTGGCTCCTCCGCATACCGTCACCGAGACCGTCAACTCGGCCGGCGCGAACGGCATTCAGGTCGACATCGACGTTTCCGGGGGGAGTTCGGGCTCCGGACTGTTTGACATGGCCGGTCGGCTCGTCGGTGTCCTTTCGGCCGGCGTCGACTGCTTCTTGAGTTACTACCCGTCGGCTTCGATCCTCGCCGACATCGCCGCCACGCCGACCCCGGTCCCCGACCAGGACGTGATGCTCGTCATCGACCGCTCCGGCTCGATGTCGGGTTCCGCCGGCACCGGACAGACCAAGATCGAGGAGGCGCGGGAGGCGGCCTCGTTGTTCGTACAACTCGTGCAAAGCAACGTCGGCCATCGAGTCGGGTTGGCCAGCTTCTCGACGGCGGCCTCCATCGACGAGCCGATCGGGAATCTGACCCCGGGCAAGAAGAACCAGTTGATCGGGCCTGCCCCCTATTCGGGCGGTGCCGTCGGTGGGATTGCGCCGGGGGGATGGACCAGCATCGGAGCCGGAATCGACATCGCACAGACCCAACTCGGCTCGGGCGGCAATCCCAAGAACATCCTTCTCCTCACCGACGGGCTCCAGAACACGCCTCCGATGATCGCCACCGCCGCCGCCGATCTGGGGGCTACCACGATTCACGCCATCGGACTGGGGACCGAATCGAACCTCGACGGGGCGGTACTGTCCAACCTCGCCCAGTCGACGGGTGGGGCTTACACCAGGGCGGGCGACGGGCTCGATCTGAAGAAGTTCTTCGCCCTTGCTTTCGGCGATATCTTCGCAAGTGGGACCCTCACCGATCCGATCTTCCATCTCGATCGGGGGGAAGCCTCTGGAAAGCCAATGGCGTTCGGGGTGTGCGACGAGGATGCCATCACCGTGGTGGCCGGCTGGGACAGTCCTGACGGAGCCCTCACTCTTGTGCTCACCGCTCCGGACGGGACGTCGATCGACTCGACGACCGCCGGGGTGGAGTCGAGTCGCGGGCGAACCTGGGTCTTTCTCCGGGTTCCTCTGCCGGTAGCCGGCAACCGGGAAGGCACCTGGAGCGTGGAGGTCCGCCGGGCAGGTGGCGGCGGCGAGTTCCCACCACCGCCGGTCCCGCTCCGCTACTTCGTGAACGTGGTCGCCACCGGCGGTCCGCTCATCCGGGTGGTCGACGGCGGAACCCATCTCTACACGGGAGATCGGTTCATCCCCCAGGTGGCTCTCGGGTATCCCGACGGGCAGGCGGTCCACGATCCAACAGTGACGCTCGAAGTGACCAGACCCGACCGGGCGGCCGGCGTCCTCCTCGCCGAGGCAGGATTGGGAGGGCCGACGGACATCGACGGCGACCAGATCCCACCGCGGCAGGCGACCCTGATGGCGCTGGCCGCCGGAGGCGGTCCCGAGATCGATTACCTGACCGAGGGGTTTGACCTCGCACAGGATCGCGCCCTTACCGGCGCCTTCGAAGGCGGACCTTTCGCCCGACGGTTCGACGATCTGCTGGCCGTCCCCGGCAACTACACGTTTCGGGCATTGGCCCAGTACGGGCACGACTGCCGGGGCAGCCGGGAGATCAGTTGGACCGTGCACGTCGCTACTGCCATCGACGAGGATCAAACCGACGTGACCGTTGTTCCCGTCGGTATGCTTCCCGACGGCCGTCGCCAAGTGAGGGTCACGATCACCCCCGCCGACCGATTCGGCAATCTGGTCGGCCCGGGTCTCGGCGCCGATCTGGTGATAACCGGGGTTCCGGGAAGCGATCCGACCGGACCCCTGGTCGACAACGGTGACGGCACCTACAGCGTCGACGTCTCCCACGACCCCACCGGAGGCAATCCGCCCGGTGTGTCAGTGACCCAACCCGGGCGCCCATCGGCCTGCTTGAGCGAGCCGGGTCGAGCCGGCCTTCCGGCCGAGGCTGCAATACCTTGGTGGATGTGGCTTCTGGTTCTCATCCTCCTAATCATCATCATCCTGCTGATCGTGTAGGAGTCACGGAGTTGCGGGGGAACTGGCGCTAGCCCGCCGCAATAAGGACCGGCTGGACCGTCTCACTCACCGGGAGCGGAGGGTCATGACACTGCTGGCTGAGGGACGCTCCAATCGATCGATCGCCGACCGGCCGATGTTTTCGATCAAGACCATCGAGGCTGCACTGGCCAGTATCTCCAGCAAGATCGACCCCGAACCCGATCCGGACAACAACCGCCGGGTTCTCGCGGTGCTCGTCTACCTCGTCCGACCGGGGCTCGCCTTCTCCTGACAACGAAAGGTGATGCTCTCCGAACCCCGGACCAACCAACCTGACCACCTTCACGCTCGACCTACCACTGGTTTCGTCACCGGTCACAGCGGCCACGGACTCACACAGCGGGCTCCGATCCGGCAGCTCAACGTGCCGCAGGTGATCCCGAATCTCGCTCGCAACGCCGGATCGGCGAGCTGCTCGGCAAGCTGGATTACTAGAGGTCTACCGGTACATCGTTGCCCGGACCACCTGCGACGTGAAGATGTCGGCTGCATACGGCGAATAGTGCGTTTCCCAGGTCCCCGTCCCTTCGTGGTAGATCATCACCAGCGCCCCGTAGCCGTAGGCGTCGACGTTGAGGCTGCCGGTCTTGAACTTGCCGTCTGGGGAGTAGTCGAACAGCGGCCCGTACTTGACCCGGTCATAGCCGTATCGGTCCGTCTCCCAGCGACAGGCCGTACCGTCCTGACGGCACTGCACGCCCAGGTCCGTCCACGGCGTGCCGTCCATCTCGTACGGGTGCTGGGCGTAGCAGGGCGTCATGCGGGACGATTCGTGCTCCACCTGGATCATCAGCCGGCGGCCCGCCGGCTGGCTCACCGTGTACCAGTCGGCATTGACCAAGATGTTGACCTTGTCCAAGGGGCCGGGGGACACAACGGTGTACCACAACCCGTTCTCACGGACGGCCTGGAACTGGCCGGCCATGAGATCCTGGTAGGTACCCTCGCAACTCACCTCGCCAGATACGTTGACACCACCCAGTTTGTTCACCAGAACGCGGTCCACCGTGATCCAGTCGCTGTAGGGCTCCGCCGCCCCGCTCGACGCGGCCGGGGCAATCAAGGCGATTCCCACCACCGCCGCCAACACCACGAGCTTCGACTTCGAGCTCATCGTCGACCTCCTCGGGTGTTCACCGTCCGGAGGACCGCCCCCCGGCCCGCACCCACCGCCATTCTGAGCAGGTGAGGCGTCTGACGATCAGAGCCAAACGTCCCGCCACCGCCCTAACCACCCGAAGACTCTGTCGGGTCGGTGCAAGCTCGCCGACGTTGCTGATCGCAGCTTTGACAGCGGGCCCGACGGCAGACTGCCTACCGCGGTCGGCGCCGCCGTGTGGGAGACTCCACCGGTGACTGATCTCGAACACCGGCTCGACGGCTTGCTGCGCAAGGCGGTGGAACGTCGTCATGTCCGTCACGGTCTCGCCGGGGTGGCGGCTGTGGACGGGTCGTGGTCGTGGATGAGGGGGTTGGGCGTACTCGACCCGCAAGGCACCACTGCCACCGCCGACGCCCGCTATCCGA
>DAIOGO010000183.1:0-4599 GCA_036745195.1 Actinomycetota bacterium
CATCCAGCCCGTCGTCGAGTTGGGCGTCGACGTCGTTGGACCCGAACACGACCCGCATGAACTTGGACAGGGCGTAGGCGTCCTCGTTGGTGCCGCGGGCGCCGCCGATGGCAGCGACGGAGCCGGCCTCGTTGGCCGCCGCCAACCGGGTAGAGACGATTGCGAGCGCCTCGGCCCAGGTCGTCTCCTTGAGCACACCGGCCGCGTTCCTCACCAGCGGAACGGTCAGCCGCTCGGCCGAGTTGATGTACTCGAACCCGAACCGGCACTTGTCCGAGAGCCAGCCGTGGTTGGTGGCATCGGAGTCGACGCCGACGAACCGGAGCACCTCGTTCTGGCTGGCGTGGATGGCGATCCGATCACCGGTCGAACAGTGCTGACAGGTCGACTCGACCATCTGCAGGTCCCAGGGACGGGCCCGGAACCGGTAGGCGCCGGCCGTCAGCGCGCCCACCGGGCAGATCTGGACGGTGTTGCCGGAGAAGTACGAGGAGAAGGGAAGGTCGGGGAAGGTGCTGATCTGAGTGGCGTTGCCGCGGTCCCGGAACTCGATGAGTGGGTCCCCCGAGATCTCGTCAGAGAAGCGGGTGCAGCGGGCACAGAGGATGCACCGTTCACGATCGAGCAGCACCAGGTCGGAGATCGGAATCGGCTTCTCGTAGTGACGCTTCACTTCGACGAAGCGCGACTCACCCGGCCCGTACGCCATCGCCTGGTCCTGCAACGGGCACTCTCCCCCCTTGTCGCAAACCGGGCAGTCGAGCGGGTGGTTGGCCAGGAGGAACTCGAGGATGCCCTCCTGCGCCTTCTTGACGGTGTCGTTCCTGGTGTCGACCACCATCCCGTCGGCCACCGGGTTGGTGCAGGCGGTGATCATCATCGGCCCGCGGGGCGTTTCGATCTCGACCAGGCACATGCGGCACATCCCCACCGGGCTCATCCGCGGGTGCCAACAGAACCGGGGGATGTAGGTCCCGTTCTCCTGGGCGGCCTTGATGAGGAGTTCCCCCTTGCGGACTTCGAACTCCTTGCCGTCGACCTTGATCGTCACCAGCTCGCTCATCGGACTCCGTCCATCAGTGACTCCGACCGAGGGGACAGCCTCCACCGTGGATGTGGGCCATGACCTCGTCCTTGAAGTACTTGGTGATCGAGATGATGGGGGACACCGCCGAGGGTCCAAGGGGACAGATCGTGGTCATGCGGGGCGGCCAGGCGAGCCCGATGGAGATGTTGTCCGAGACGTCGAGGAGCAGGTCGACGTCACCGTCGCGTCCCTGCCCGGTTTCGACCCGGCGCAGGATCATCTCCAGCCAGGTCGTGCCCTCCCGACACGGAGTGCACTGCCCGCACGATTCGTGGGCGAAGAATCGGACCACCCGCTCGGCGGCCTGGACCACGCAGGTGGTTTCGTCCATCACCACCACGGCCCCGGAGCCGAGCATCGAGCCGGCCTTCCCGGTCACGTCTTTGGTGATCTCGAGGTCGAGATGGTCTTGCGGCACGAACCACGGGGCCGAGGCGCCACCCGGAATCCAGCACTTCAGTTCGTGCCCCTCACGGATCCCGCCGGCCACGTCGTAGATCAACTCGCGCCAGGTGATCCCGTGAGGAAGTTCGTAGTTGCCGGGTTTGGCGACATGACCGGAGACCGAGAAGAGGAACGTCCCGGTGTCGGTGTCGTGACCCAGCGCCTTGTAGGCGTCGACTCCCATCTCCAGGATGAGCGGCAGGTTGGCCACCGTCTCCACGTTGTTGACGATCGTCGGCTGCATGTACAGCCCCTTCGCCGCCGGGAAGTAGGGGGGCTTGAGACGCGGCTCGCCCCGCCTGCCCTCCAGGGAGTTGATGAGGGCGGTCTCCTCGCCACAGATGTACGCCCCCCCGCCCAGGTGGACAGTGACCTCCAGGTCGTAGTCCGAGCCGAAGATAGAGGCGCCCAGGTAACCGGCGGCGTATGCCTCCTCGACCGCCCGCTGGAACCTGCGAGCCGGTTTCGGGTACTCACCCCGGATGTAGACGAACGCCTCGTGCACCTCGTTGGCGAGGGCCGTAATGATGATGCCCTCGACCACCGCATGCGGATCGCGCTCGAGCAACTGACGGTCCTTGAAGGTCCCCGGCTCGGACTCGTCGCCGTTGATCACCAGGTAGGCGGGCTTGGCCGGCGCCAGGAACGACCACTTCATCCCGGCCGAGAACGCCGCCCCACCTCGCCCCATCAAACCGGAGTTCTTGACCAGCTCCACCAGGGCCTCACGCCCCATCGTGGTGGCGGCCTTGGCCTGGACATAGCCGCCGGTCGATTCGTAGCGAGCGATCGTGTTGGAGTCGGCCGGATGGTCGGTCATCCGTTTGGTGATGAGGCGGTTGTACGTCATGAGACGTCCCGTCCGGCCGTCCCGTACGGCTCGAAGGCCGGGAACGGTCCGACAGCCCCCGCCGCCTCGTCGAGCGCCCAATCGAAGCTGGTCCGCCCGCCGAACAACGACTGCATCTCGTCGGCCCGCACCACCTCTGGCAGGCCCGCCCGCAGCCAGCGGACCAGTTCGCGAGCCTTGTCGGGGGTCAATCCTTCGACCAATTCGTAGTTGACCTGGACCGCGGGCGCCCCGCCGCAGGCACCGATGCACTCGGCGTGTTCGACCGAGATCAAGCCGTCCTCGTCCGTCTCCCCGTGGGGAACTCCTGATTCGTCCTCCACCGCGTGCAGCACGTCGTCCCCACCCAGCAACATGCACGAGATCGACGTGCAACACGAGATCAGGTACCGACCCGTCGCCTCTCGCTTGTACATCGTGTAGAACGAGGCAACCGACAGGACCTGGGCAGGGGTGAGGCCGGTCCACTCGGCCACCTCCGCCATCCCCTCTTCGGTGAGCCAGCCATCTTCTGACATCGCCAGGTACAGCAGCGGCATCACCGCCGATCGTTTGTGCGGATACCGGGCGAGGATCTCCTCGGCTCGGGCTCGGGTGGCGGGTGACCAGCGGCTCATCGACGCCGCAGAATAGGTTTGATCAAGCGATCAACGAAACCGGAGCCAGCGGCATGCGGCATGCCGCCCGCGCCGTCAGCTTTCGGCTATCGGCTTTCGGCCACCAGCCGTCAGGGGTTCGGGCCCTCCTTGGAGTTCGAGGCTCGACCTTGAACCTTGAACCTTGAACCTTCGACCCTCTTCATCGTTGATCGTTGATCGTTCATCGTTCATCCGGCCGCACCGACCGAGGGCCGTACCCAGACAGATGGCCGGCGGCCGAATCAGAGTTCGAAACGGCGGTTCAGTGCGGCGAAGACGGCCCGGATGGTGGCTTTGCCCTGATCCTCGTGGGGTCGGAGATAGGCGGCGCCGAACAGGGGCTCGCCGTTGGCGACATCGTGAACCATGGCGAGCACATAACCCGAGCCGTTCATTTCCCCGAGGGTCACCCCTACGAAATCGGAGTCCGGCTTGACGGTGGAGGCATTGCGGGCGGCGGCGAGTGCGGCCCGGGCCACCACCGCCAGGCGGTCCTCGAGGGGTCCTTCCGACCTTCCGACCACCTCGGTCCCGTCGGACTCGACCACCACTCCCACCTCGAGCCGATTCCCGGTCACCACTTCGTCGAACATCGAAAGGCGTGTGCGCATCCGGACAGACTACCGCCGCTTCGCCGGGGGTGGTCCCGTAGATTGTGGCAATGAAGATCGGGATCCAGCTCCCCGAGGTGGAGCGGCAGGTGGCCTGGCCGGAGTTGAAGGCGATGAGCCAGACAATCGAATCGGCTGGATTCGACTCGATCTGGGTGGGCGATCATCTCTTGTACCGGGACTCGCACGGAGTCGACGGCGCCCGTGGACCGTGGGAGGCCTGGTCGCTCCTGGCGGCGATCGCGGCCGTCACCGATCGGGTGGAACTGGGGCCGCTGGTGGCGGCCACCCCCTTTCATGCGCCCGCCATGCTGGCGAAGAAGGCGGCCACGGTCGACGAGATCTCCGGGGGCAGGCTGGTGTTGGGTCTCGGCGCCGGATGGAACCGGGTCGAATTCGATGCATTCGGATTTCCCTACGACCAGCGGGTGGCCCGGTTCACAGAGGCCTTCGAGATCATCCGGAGGCTGCTGGAGGGGGAACGATTCGACTACCACGGCCGGTTTCACCATCTGGAGGGAGCAGAGTTGGCCCCCTCCCCCCGCCGGGGGAGTCCCAGGTTGATGATCGGGTCGAACGGGCCGCGGATGCTGGCGGCCACCCTGCCACACGTCCACGCCTGGAACTCGTGGTACGAGGATTTCGACAACGACCCCGGGGCGCTACCCACCCTCCTCGACCAGATCGATCGGGCCTGTGCGGCGGCCGGCCGGGACCCGACCACCCTCTCCAAGACCGTGGCGGTACTGGTCCAGTTCGGTGGCAAGGCCCTGCGCCGCAATCCGCACAACCCGATCAGAGGATCTGCCAACGAACTGGCCGAGGTGTTCGCCCGCTTCGAGGCGACCGGGATCGACCATCTGCAGTTGGTGCTCGACCCGATCACCCTCGAGTCGATCGAGTCGGCGGCGGAAGCGGTTCGGGCGCTCCGCGCCCGGTGAGGAAGAGGATGAAGGATCAACGATCAAC
>DAIOGO010000184.1:0-4549 GCA_036745195.1 Actinomycetota bacterium
CTTTCTCTTCGGCCCGCCTCGCCGAACTCGCCAAGATGGATGGTGGGATCGTCCTCGACTCCGATGCCTCGGCCATCGTGGCGGCCAACGTGCATTTCGTTCCCGACCCGGAGACACCTACCGACGAGACCGGCTCCCGGCACCGGACGGCCCAACGTATCGCCATTCAGACCGGCCGCCCGGTGGTGGCGGTGAGCGAGGGCCGTCACGTTGCCACGCTCTACATCGATGAGCACAAGATCGAGCTGCCCAGCCCTGCCGCTGTCGCCGCTCGGGTCAATCAGGAGTTGCTCTCCCTCGATCGGCTTCGCCGCCAGCTCGACGAAGCCGAGTCGCTACTGACCCAGGTCGAGGTCGCCGATCTCGTCACCTACCGCAGCGTGGTGACGCTCATCCAGCGGGCCGAGATGGTGCGCCGGGTCGGTGCCGCCATCGGTCGGCTCACCGTGTCTCTGGGGGACGAGGGTCATATCGCCTCGGTCCAGCTCAACGACCTGTTGCGGGGGGTCGAATACCTGACGGAGGCCACCCTGCGCGACTACGTCCGTCCCCGCCGGCCGCGGGCGGTGCAACTGGCCCTGGCCGCCCTGCGGGGGATGCCGGAGAACGATCTGATCGATCCCACCCGGGTTGCCCGGGCGGTCGGTTTCGGGGAGTTGGATGACCCGGCAGAACCGCTCGGCGTGCGGATCCTGGGGAAGGTGGGTCGTCTGCCCGAGTCGGTACGGGATGAGCTCATGTCACAGTTCCCGACCCTCCAGAAGATGCTGCGAGCAGATCCCATCCAGCTCGAGGCGGTCGACGGAATCGGCAACGCCCGTGCCAACCAGATCAGGCACTACTTCGACCGCCTTCTCGGAGCGGTCGACGACTGGACGCCGAGCTACTACTGAGGAGATGGCCGTCGGGTACACTCCGGTCTCGATGCCCAGCCAAAAAGCCAAGCCTGAGTCCGCGCCCAAGGCCAAAGCCGCCGCCAAACCAGCCAAGAAGGTGGTGGCTGCGGCTCCGGTCAAACCCGCCAAGAAGGCGGTGGCTGCGGCCCCGGTCAAACCCGCCAAGAAGGCGGCTGCGGCGAAGCCTGCCAAGCCGGCGGTGGCTGCGGCCAAGCCCGCCCGATCTGCCAAGCCGGCCGCGCCCGCGGCCAAGTCCGCCAAACCGGCCGCGCCTGTGGTCAAACCCGCCAAGAAGGCGGCTGCGGCCGACAAGCCGGCCAAGTCTGCCAAACCGGCGCCAGTCACCGCTGCTCCCACCCCTGAGCCGGCACCGGTCAAGGTGGTGGCCAAGCCTGCTCCCGAACCCGCCCCGGCCAAGAAGTCGAAGGCGGTCTCCAAGTACACCGTCGGTGACAAGGTGGTTCATCCCCAGCACGGGGCCGCCACCATCGCCAAACGCCTCAAGCAGGAGTTCGGCGGCGAGAAGCGCGACTATTACGTCCTCGACATCGCCACCGAACAATTGACGGTGATGGTCCCGGTCGACAAGATCGACGAGGTCATCCGGCCCATCATCTCCAAGACCGAGGCCCGCAAGGTGCTGGCGGTCCTCAAGGACGAGCCGCAGGAGGCAGGCGCCAACTGGAGCCGCTGGTACAAGGTCCTCAATGAGAAGATGACGTCTGGGGATATTTTCCAGGTGGCCGAAGTCGTCCGCGACCTCAATTTCGCCCAGCAGACAAAGGGCATCTCGCCGGCCCTCAAGCGAATGCTGTCCAAGGCCCGCCTGACCCTCACTTCGGAGTTGTCGTTCTCTCTCGAAGTCGACGACGAGGAGTCCGTGCGGCGGTTGGAGAAGGCGCTGCCCAAGTTCGAACCCGTCGAGAGCTGAAATGCTCCGGGTCGGCTGGGGCGTCGACGTCCACGCCTTCGGCGGAACGCGGTCCCTGGTGCTCGGTGGCTGTCCGATTCCCGGAGCGCCGGCGGTGGAAGCCACCTCGGACGGTGATGTCGTCGCCCATTCGGTGACCGACGCGTTGCTGGGGGCGGCCAATCTCGGTGACATGGGGACGCACTTCCCTTCCTCCGACGCTCGGTTCGAGGGGGCGGACAGCCTCGACCTGCTGACCCGGGCCGTTGCGCTGGCGGCCGGGGCCGGGGTGCGTCCGGTGTTCGTCGATGTCACCGTCGTGGTTCAGTCGGTGAGGATCGCTTCCCACCGGAGCGCCATCCAACAAGGGCTGGCGAGGGCGCTGGGTTTGGGTGATTCGGCGGTGTCGGTCAAGGCCACCACCACCGACCGGCTCGGTTTCATCGGCCACGACGAGGGGATCGCCGCCCTGGCGGTTCTCACTGCCGAGGCCACGGCGTAACATCGCCGCTCCGATGCTCACCCTCTACAACACTCTCGGGCGCCGGTTGGAGCCATTCGAGCCACGCCAGGCGGGCAAAGCCGCGATGTACGTCTGCGGTCCGACCGTCCAGTCCGAGCCTCACCTCGGGCACGGCCGGTTTGCCGTCGTATTCGACATGATCCGCCGCTACCTCCGTTGGCGAGGGTTCGAGGTGACCTACGTCCGCAACGTGACGGATGTGGAGGACAAGATCATCGCCGCCGCCGCCGCCTCCGGAGAGACCATGGAAGCCAGGGCCGAGCGGATGGTCGAGCTCTTCCACGCCACCTTTCAGGAGCTCAGGGTCGAACCGCCCGACGTCGAGCCCCGCGCCACCGAGCACATTCCGCAGATGATCGACCTGATCGAGCGCCTGATCGACAAGGGTCTCGCCTATCCGGCCGGGAACGGCGACGTCTACTTCTCGGTGCGAGGTCTCGATTCGAAGTACGGGAAGCTGTCGGGTCGCAACGTGGACGATCTCCGGGCCGGGGTGCGGATCGAGGTCAACGAGGCCAAGGTCGATCCCCTCGACTTCGCTCTCTGGAAGGCTTCGAAACCCGGCGAGCCTGCCTGGGATTCACCGTGGGCGCCGGGACGGCCGGGCTGGCACATCGAGTGTTCGGCGATGGCGGCCGAATATCTGGGGGACGGTTTCGACATCCACGGGGGCGGCTCCGACCTGATCTTTCCCCATCACGAGAACGAGATCGCCCAGAGCGAGGGGGCCAGCGGCGAGATCTTCGCCCGCTACTGGCTCCACAACGGGATGGTCAATCTCGAAGGCGAGAAGATGTCGAAATCGACCGGCCACGTCATCGACCTGGCCGGCGCCATCGAGGAGTTCGGGGGAGTGGCGGTGCGGTTGCTCTATCTGCGGGCCCACTACCGGTCACCGCTGGAATTCTCCGAGGCACTGGTCGGTGAGGCCAAGGACGCTCTCGAGCGGATCCGCCGGGTGCTGGAACGCGCTCCTCTGGATGCGGCGATCGAACCCGACAGCACAGTGCTCGATCGGTTCCGGGTGGCCATGGACGACGACTTTGGCACCCCCGACGCAATCGGTGTGTTGTTCGATGCCGTCAGGGAGGCGAACCGTCTCATCGACTCGGGGGGAGACCCTGCCTCGATCGTCGCCGCGGTCGACGAAATCGTCGAGGTGCTGGGTATCCGGCCGCCGGAGCGGGATGCGGGCGAGGGCGGGGAGAACGCCCGGATCGACGCCCTCGTTGCCGAGCGAGACCGGGCCAGGGCGGCCCGCGACTTCGCCACTTCGGACCGCATCAGGGACGAACTGGCGGCGATGGGTGTCTCGATCGAGGATGGTGCCGGTGGGACCCGCTGGCATCGGAGGTAGGGTCGAAGGCCTGCACGCGGTGGCGGCAGCGTTGGAGGCCGGACGGGTCCGCTCGCTCACGGTGGAGGAGGGTCGCTCGCGCCGTTCCCCGCTGGCCGAGATGATCGCCGCCCACCCGGGGGTGCCGGTCACGGTCGTCGAGGACGTCAGACCGTTGTCGGTCACCACCGCCCCGCAGGGGGTGGTGGCCGACTGTCGCCCGATCGCCGCGCTCGATCTGGCCGCGCTGGTCGGGGCCGAGGAGGTACCGGCGATTCTCGCCATCGACCATGTCGAGGACCCGCACAATCTAGGAGCGATGGCCCGCACCGCCATGGCGGCGGGAGTCCGCTCGTTGGTGGTTCCCGACCGGCGCGGCGCCCCGCTCGATGCGGCTGCTTTCAAGGCGGCGGCGGGGGCGCTCGAACACGCCCGGATCTCGGTGGTGTCGTCGATCGCCGAGGCAGTGGTCAGGCTGGGGAAGCTGGGGGTATGGAGCGTGGGGCTCGACGCCGACGGTGATCGTGAGCTGTTCGGTCTCGACCTCCTCACCCAACCGGTGGTGATCGTGGTGGGTGGAGAGACCGGTCTGCACCGGTTGGTGCGGGATCGGGTCGACGTGGTCGCTTCGATTCCGATGGCCGACTCCGCCGAGAGCCTCAACGCCTCGGTGGCGGCCTCCCTCGCCTGCTACGAACTCTTCCGTCTCAGGAGGGGATGAAGCGACTTTATGTGGTGAGAGGGCAGATTTCTGCCCTCTCACCGCGCAATTTGCCGAAGGTGCCGAGGCGGTACCCTTACCCACCCGGCTGGCGTAGCTCAGATGGCCAGAGCAGCTGACTTGTAATCAGCAGGTCGTGGGTTCGAGTCCCACCGCCAGCTCC
>DAIOGO010000185.1:0-4489 GCA_036745195.1 Actinomycetota bacterium
CCCGGTGAGGATGGCTCCGATGGCAAAACCGGCATCGCGCCACAGCCGGTACACCCCGACGGCAGATGCCCGCCAGCTGGGGTGGGCGATGTCACCCACCGCGGCAAGGAGGGTGGGGTAGACCATGGCGGTCCCCGCTCCCAGGACGATGGCCGCCGCCAGCCAGACCGCGAAGGTGGATCCGGCGGCGATCAGCCCGATGGCGGCGGCCTGGACCCACAGCCCTGAGGCGATCAACCACTTGCGTCCCACCCGATCGGAGAGCGCGCCGGTGACGAGTTGGCCGATCCCCCACACTGCCGGGTAGGCGGCGGCGAGGATCCCGATCCGCCCCACCGACAACCCGGAGGCGGCGAAGACGAGCGGCAACAGCCCCCACGCCATCCCATCGTTGAGGTTGTTGACGAGGCCGGCTTGGCTCACCGCCGACAGCGAGCGGTCGCGAAAGCTCGTCTCGGCAAAGACCTGGCGGGTGGTCATGATCGGTGCCGGGTGCTCGGCGGCGTGGTTGGCCGCCTCGTGAGCGACGTGATGGTGGGTTTCTCTCACACCCAGCGCTGAGATCCCGAGCCCGAGACCGGCGAACACCAGGCCCAGGTAGAAGGGCTCGGGCCGCAGTCCGTAACGGCTCGCGATGTATCCGGTGGCCAGGGCGGTGGCGGACACCGCCAGGTAACCCGCCGCCTCGTTGAGCCCCATCGCCAGCCCGCGTCGTTGCGGTCCGGCCAGGTCGATCTTCATGATCACCGTGGTGGACCAGGTCAACCCCTGGTTGATGCCGAGCAGCACATTGGCCGCCACCACCCAGCCCCAGGTGGGAGCCCAGATCAGGAGGAGCGGGACGGGAAGGCCGATCAACCACCCGGTCACCAGCACCGGCTTGCGGCCGAAGCGATCGGACAGCGCCCCGGCCAGGAAATTGGTCGCCGCCTTCACCAACCCGAACGCCACGATGAACGTGAGCGCAACCGTGAACCCGGTCAATCCAAACTCGTCGCGGGCGAGCAGGGGGAGGACGGTTCGTTCCTGGCCGAGCATTCCCCCGACCAGGGCGTTCACCCCTACCAGCAATGAGAACTGAGCCAGGTTGGCCCGAATCCCCAACCGGAGACCGGCTGTCATCGCCGAGGCAGGGACGTCGTGATCTCGCCGTGCCCGGCCCTCGTCACGGAGACGTCGGCGATCCCGGCCCGGGCGAGCAGGCTGGCGGCGGTCATCGCCCGCTGCCCGTGTCCGCAATGCACCACCGCCCCGGCTTCAACCCGGCCGGCATTCATGGCAATCTGTCCCAGTTCGAGGTGGACCGCTCCCGGTACGTGACCGGCATCCCACTCCGAATCCTGACGTACGTCGACGATCTGGGCACCGGCTCGGACCTGATCGGCGCCGATCAGCCCGATGGTGGCCAGCGGTCGCCCGCCGGCAACCCAATCGGCAACGCTGATGCGACCGGCCAGCGCCTCGTGTCCGATGTTGAGCACCTGTGCGACCAGATCACGTTCGTCCTGACCCGGGTCGAGGACGAAGGCGAGCGGAACGGTTGGTTCGAACAACCACCCGAGCCAGGTGCCAAACTGACCGCGCAGTTCGATGGACACCGAACCGGGAATGTGCCCCGCCGCGAACCGTTCGATTGGTCTGACATCGATGATCGTCACTCCGGCCAGGCCGGCCGGGTCGAGTACCTGGAGCTTCGGCAGATCGACCCCGAAGGTGACCGCACCCCGCTGGTTGACCTCGCGCAGCCGCCCGAAGTAGGTCGGGTAACTGCCCAATCCCGCCAGCAGTTCGTCGACGAACGCCTGCTCGCTCGTCGCCCGGGCGGCGGGGTGACCCAACCGCTCGGAGCCGATGGTAGAGGTGCTGGGCGTGGACCCCGGCCCGGACGAACAGAAGGACCCACCGCCATGGGTGGGGCGGACTTCGACGTCGTCGGGCAGGGTGCCGAGCAGACGGCGGACCGAGTGGAAGGCGTCGCCGGCGAGGCCCCTGGTCAAACTCGGTGAGACCAGATCGGGTCGGGCCACCCCGCCCACCATCAGTGTCCCCCCGGTGAAGGCGACCTTGGGCGAGCCACCGTCGAGCAAAACGTAGCTGACATGCTCGGGAGTGTGCCCGGGGGTTGCCACCACCTGCAGGCGGAGGTCACCGATCTCGATCTCGTCGCCATCCTCGACGGGTTGATGCGGATAGGCGAGGTGACTGGCACCAGGGGCAATCAACCTGGCGCCGAATGCCATCAGTTCCCGGGCGCCGGACACGAAGTCGGCGTGGAGATGGGTTTCGACCACGTGGCGGATCGCCAGCCTTCGCCCGGTGGCGGCCTCCAGGTAGGGCCGGGGGTCACGCTCGGGATCGACCACCAGCGCCGAGCCGTCGCCCAGATCGACCAGATAGGAAGTGTTCCCCAGGCCGGGGTCGGGAATCGGGACCACCAGCACGAATACCTCACAATCGATCGATCGGCCGAATCTAGCCGGATGGACAATCAGGCGGCGAGGTACGGTTGGGGTGGATGAAGCGAACCGGAGATCTCGGGGTTCCTCCCTCGCCCAATGGCAAGGAAGTGATGATCCCCGCCACTCGAGCAGAGTGGCGCGGCTGGTTGGCAGCGAACCGGGAGCGGCGAGACGGTCTCTGGATCGTTTACCGCAAGAAGTCGAGCGACCTCGACGGCCCTGTCTACGACGACCTGGTCGAAGAGGCCCTCTGTTTCGGGTGGATCGACAGTCAATCTCGACGCGCCGACGCCGAGCGGATCATCCAGTGGTTCTCACCCCGCCGCAAAGGTGGGTTGTGGTCGGCGCTCAACAAGCAGCGCATCGAACGCCTGATTCGAGACGGACTGATGGCCGATGCAGGCATGACGGCCATCGATGCCGCCAAGGAAGACGGATCGTGGTCGCAGACCGACGAAGTCGATGCGCTGATCGTGCCCGCCGACCTGCGGTCCGCCCTCGCCGCCTCCCCTCGGGCGCTGGAAGCCTTCCGGGCACTCAGCGAATCCGCAAAGAAGCAGTATCTGTGGTGGATCCACAGCGCCAAACGACCCGCAACCCGCGCCCTACGGATCGCCGAGACGGTGCGAAGGTTGTCGTTGGCTCCCTAGGTGAGAACTCATGGGTCGAGTGGGGTGTGGTCTGCTCGGGTGAAGGTAGGTGCCCGGGCGGTGCCGGTGAGATCGAAGCCTCCCTCGTGGAGGAGGGTGTGGTGGCGCCGGCATATGACGATCAGGTTGTCGAGGTCGGTGGCGCCGCCATCGGCCCAGTGAACGATGTGGTGGATGTCACCCCAACGGGGAGGACGGTCACATCCGGGGAACCGGCAATGCCGATCACGAACGATGACCGCCCTGCGTTGGGCGGCGGTGACGGTCCGTGACAGGCGGCCGACATCGAGTGGTTGGGACCGTCCCCGAGTGATGACCCGGCTGAGCTGGGCGTCACAAGCAAGCCGGCGGGCGGTTTCTGCGGGGATGGACCCGGTGTGATCGAACTCGCACAACCAACCAGCCCGGTTCTCGAGGGTTTCCAGGTCGACCAGCACCGTCACATGCGGCCGTTCCCCACCCACCGTGACCTCGCCCCGGTCAAGAAACGAGCGGCAGACATCGACCAGGGCCGCTGCCCGGCGTCGACCGGCGGTAAGTTGCCGTTCGGGTGCTGCACATGCAGCGGGCGGGGTCATCAGCGCCTCCAGGGCGGTGATCACCGTCTCCCCCGCCACCGGGTCCAACAGGGCATCGATCTTGACCATCCCTTCCCAGGTGCGCGACACGTAGGCGTACGAGCGGTCGACCATCCCCAGCATCGACCCGGGCCCGTCGAGGTTCTGCCGCCAATACTCGACCACCCGGTGAAGGTCACGGACCGTCAACCGGCCCGCTATCTCGACCAGCATCTCCTCGGAATCCAGAAACGGCTGAGGTTGGGCGGCGGCGGCCCGAGCCAGCACCCTCACCTTGGAATACGACAGATCACCCGCCGCCAACGCAGCCGATGTCCGAGGCATCGATTCCAGAGTTCGGGCCACACCCACCTTCTCCCGGGCCGTCGAGTTGGCCATCTCACAGGTATCGGCCAGGAACCGGGCAGTCGACAAGAACCCATCGGCCGCGAAGGACCGGCGACGATCGACCTCGGCCGTCAAGCGAAGGAACTGGGCCGAAACGATGTCCAACACCTTCGACACCTCACCCAACTCGTCCACCAACTCGGCGTCAGAGAACCCGGCGAGATCGGTGTTGGCAAGAAGATCGGCTGCAGAACGAAGCGCGCTCACGTCAAAACCCCATGATCAGACAACTGAACTGGACCAGATTCGACCGGACCAGATTCGACCGGACCAAAACGTTCGCGCACTCAACAACGCATCACACGGTGGCTTCGTGTACCAACCGGGACCGTTCACCAACAATCGAACGATACGCAAAGCCTACCGAACATACGTTCGACTGTCAAGAGCCCTTCCCGTCTGCTCCTCGAGGCCG
>DAIOGO010000186.1:0-4363 GCA_036745195.1 Actinomycetota bacterium
CTCCCCCCTTCGGGGTACTCCCCCCTGCGGAGGGAGAAACAAAACCGGCCGCGAGCTCCACGCGGGGGTCTTCACCCATCCAAGAACCGTCACCAACCTCCCAGC
This sequence comes from Actinomycetota bacterium, assembly GCA_036745195.1. Classification (GTDB taxonomy): domain Bacteria; phylum Actinomycetota; class Acidimicrobiia; order Spongiisociales; family ZC4RG35; genus JBFHRE01. The sequence goes on from DAIOGO010000186.1 coordinate 106, forward strand.
CAGGTACACCTAGCACCCGCCGACGCCGGCTGGCGTTTAGGTTCCCAAAGGTGGGCTTTCGGGTCGGCTAGCGAACCGGTCCGATAACCCACCTGCGGGGGTGCCGAGCCCGCCGTTCACTCAGTTTCACGGTGGGCCCCGTGGGACTCGAACCCACAACCAACGGGTTAAAAGCCCGCTGCTCTGCCAGTTGAGCTAGAGGCCCGGCAGGTCGTCATCGACCGGGGCAACATTACCCAGCTAACTCCACAGCGGGATCGGAGCGCCCGACCAGCCGGTGCTCGGTGACGGCGATCGTCATCGTCAGCGCGGTCACCACCAGCAACGCCGACCAGGCGGGGATCCTGATCAACAACGGGGAAACGAGGAGTAGGACGGCCAGCATCGCCGGGCGGATCGGGTGGCGGGGCGCCCGGGCCAGCCACAGCGCCAGATAGGTTCCACCCACGAACAGCGCCACCCCGATCACCAGTGCGGCCACTGCCCCGGCCGGGAGCGGATCTATCGAGTGGGCCACCCCTTCCTTGATCGAAACAGCGAATCCGATGATCCCGGCGATGATCGGGAAGTGGGCAAACGAGTAGACGTTGCGGGCGAAGGGGCCGCGGTCGATCGGCAGCTGCTCCACCATCCTCGACTCGAGTGCTTCCTTGGCCCATGAGAAATAGGTCCACCACAACCCCCCGGTGGCCACCACCACCGTGATCGTCACGGCCAGCAGCCCGGGCGATATCGGCTGGTCGGAGGCCGTCAGGCCGGCGGCGATCAACGATTCGCCCAGGGCGATGATCACGAACAACCCGTGCCGCTCCGAGAAGTGGCCGGCAAAGATGGTCCACTCGCCACGACCGCCTCCAAACGCTGCCGTGAAATCGAGTACCACCGCCACCGCCAACCAGACGAAGCGCTGCTCCGGCCCGACGACGGCGGACACCGCGATCGCCACCAGACCCACGCTGGACAGAAGCGTCCAGCGAATGGCACCCGGCGACCTGTCCTGGCCTCGGGCCAGAATCCACTGGAGCCGGAGTCCGGTCGCCCGCAACACTAGATACGACACCGGGAACAACCACCCGTACCCCTCTTCGAGCAGCGGAACCGTCATCGCCATGATGAACGCCAATCCGGTGGCGGCCAGGGTCAACAACCGAACGGAGACGTGCTCGGCATCGGCGTAGTTGAGCGACCAGGTGTACTGGGTCCAGGCCCACCACACCAGCCAGAAGACGATTGCGGTCTTGACGACCCCGCCGGCGGTCAGGTCGTGGGCCAGGGTGGCCGTCACCTGGGTGACCGCAAACACGAACACCAGGTCGAAGAACAACTCGACGAACGTTGCTCCCTGGGGGGTGGTGATTCTCAGACTACGGGACGTCATCGGCGGCATCCTACGGGCTGTCCGAACTCAGGGACCTGACCGCGGGCCGAAGAACGTGCCGAATCAGGCCCCGACCGACGACAATGGCGGGGTGGAAGGTATGGCGGTGTCCGGCTGATGGTGTCCCTTGGCAGCGGTCTGGTGGCGTTCCCCCACGAACTCGAGGGTGAGGTGACCGCCAAGGGCTTTCGGGTCCCCGGTACCGACTTCGTGTTCAGCAACCACACCAAAAGGCTCTTTCCCGAGGGTTTCACCAAAGGCGACCTCGGCCAGTACTACCTTGCGGTGGCCGAGCATCTGCTTCCTCACCTACTCGACCGTCCCCTCTCGATGTCCCGCTACCCGGATGGGATCGCCGGCAAGTCGTTCTACGAGAAGCGGGCCCCGTCCCATACCCCCGATTGGGTGCCCCGGATCCCGGTGCCGTCCGATTCGATGGGGGGGATCATCCCCTACGTCTCGGCCCGGACCCCGGCCGACCTGTTGTGGCTGGCCGCGATGGCGTGCATCGAGATGCACCCCTTCCACACCCGTGGTGACCGCCTCGACACCCCCGACTACGCCATCTTCGACTTCGATCCGGCCGCCGGATCACACTGGGATCAGGTGGTGACGGGCGCAATCGGTCTCAAGTCGGTGCTCGACGGACTCGGGCTTCGTGGTTATCCGAAGCTCTCCGGCTCCAAGGGCCTCCACGTCTATGTCCCTCTCGAACCCGTCCACGACTACCGCCGCATTCGGCGATTCGTCGAGGCGGTGGGCAAGCTGCTGGTGGCCGCCTCCCCCAAAGACTTCACCATGGAACCGGTCATCGCCAACCGGACCGGGATGATCTTCATCGACGTCAACCGCAACGCCTATGGCCAAACGGTGGCGTCCGCCTATTCGGTGCGACCTCTGGCCGGCGCCCCGGTCTCGGCTCCGCTCGGCTGGGACGAGGTGGGGTCGGTGCGCAACGGGGATGTCACCGTGGCCAACCTGTGGGCCAGGCTGGAACGCCACGGCGACCTGTTCGCGGCGGTGGTCGAGGGTGGCCAGGTGCTCGACGAGGCCGAGCAGGTGCTCGGGGTGGGGGAGTAGCCTTCGACAAGGCTCGGCCCACTGCGATATCGTCGGCTCATGGAACTCCTTGTCAGGATCAACATTCTCGATGGTCGATCCGTCCGACTCCGGCGGGGTGACCTCAACGAAGCCATCCCGCTCGACAACGACCCGATCGCCCGGGCCCACAGCTGGATCCTGCAGGGAGCGGACAAGATCCATGTCGTCGATCTCGACGCCGCCGCCCACGGCGACTATCGCAATCGGGCCCTCATCGACCGGCTCATCGCCGAGGCGGGGGTGCCGGTGCAGGTGGCGGGTGGCGTGCGCAGCCCGGCCGAAGCGGTACGGCTGATCGAGGCCGGAGCGTGGCGGGTCGTGATGGGCACCGCCGCCATCGAAGATCAGAACATGGTGTGGGAACTGTGCCGCGACCATCCGGGCAAGATCGTGATATCGCTCGACGCCAGGGTCGACGAAGAGATCGCCACCCGGGGTTGGGGCACCAACTCCGGCCGCTATCTGGAAGAGGTCCTCGTCGAGATGTCCTCGGCCGGGGCCGCCGCCTTCCTGGTGGCCGAAGCCGGTCGCGATGCCTTGGTGGAGCCGCCCGACCTGGGCATCCTGGCGGTGGCCCTGCGCACCGTTGCCGAGCCGGTGATCGCCGCAGGTGGCGTACGCAACCTCGATGACCTCGGCAAGTTGATGGCGATGGATGTGGACGGCCGTTCGCTGGCAGGGGTCATCGTCGGACGCGAGGTCACCCATGGCCGCTTCACGATCGAAGAGGCGAAGCAATACATGCTCGACGCCCCGCCTCGTAGCGGCGATCAGCCGGTATTGGTGCCTCCGGTGGTGTCGACCCAGTTGCGGGAGGCGGCCGGGGCCTACCAGCGCCTCGCCGAAGTACTCGATCGGGCGGCGGCCCATGCCCGGGTGGCAGCCCAGCACTTCCTCGACGGAGAGACACCCCACGGCCCGGCGCACGGCCTGGCCGTGGCCGGGCACGTGTCCAAGGCGCGACGTCTGCTCGACGACCTCGCCGAAGAACACGCCGGCCGCAGCGAAGTGGAGTGAGGGCCCCCGTCAGCGAAGGCGGCGGACCAGGAAGTCGTTCCAGGTCTCGCCGGTTTCGTCCCGGTTCGGCGTGAGGTTGGCGCCGGCCCGCAGGCTCGCCCACAGCAGGCCGGGCCAGTTGAACGAGATCAACCATCGTCTGGTCCCCGTGGCCTCGAGATACGAGCGGGCCAGCGCCGACACGTCGTAGGCGAACGGGCCACCCAGATCGGGTGCTTGGCCTTGCGCACCGGTGGTCACCGCCTCTACCAGCCTGGTCGCCAGCGAGCCCGGATCGAGTGGCTGGATCCGGGTGTTCCCGGGCACCAGCATGAAAGGCGGGCGCCGGGACAACCTCACCATGAGTCCCCAGGCGAGTTGGTGGAACTGGGTGGTGCGGATCACCGTCCACGGCCGCTCCTTCAGAGCGGCCTCGGCGGCCATCTTGGAGCGGTAGTAGGCGAGCGGGACCACGTCGGATCCGACGATTCCCGGGTAGATGAAATGTGTCCCGGGTTGCGAAGCCTCCACCAGGCGCCGGGTCCCGGTGGCGTCCACCGCCGCGTGGTGGGCGGCGTCACTGGCGCAGTGGATGACCGCCTCTACCCCGGCCAGCGCCTCGCCCAGACCGGCACCGGTGCCGAGGTCGAGCACCGCCGTTGTCGCCGGCGCCGGAAAACTTCGATCGGCCTTGCTGGTGGCGGCGACGACCTCGTGGCCTGCCGCCACCGCCCGCTCCAGAACCCGGGCCCCGAGCACCCCGCCCGCCCCGGTGACGAGGAC
>DAIOGO010000187.1:0-4360 GCA_036745195.1 Actinomycetota bacterium
CTTCTGGTGGTCCTGGCCCTTGTTCTGACGGGATGCGGAGGCGACGAAGACAACGAGAACGAGGCCGGTCTCCCCAACCCGGCGTCGGTGTTCTGCGAGGAGCAGGGGGGCACCGTGGAGATCCGCGACGAATCGGATGGTCAGGTCGGGTTCTGTGTGTTCCCGGACGGCAACGAATGCGAAGAATGGGCCTTCTACCGGGGTGAGTGCACCCTGCCCGAAGACAACTGAGACCCCCGGCTCGCCTTGTCTGCGGCCCGGTCTCCGGTCACGCCGGTGGCGCCGGTGGATGGGGCAACCACTGGCGTTGCAGGCGGCGCATGCCGGCCAGCCAGCGGTCGTAGTCGTTCGCCTTCGCCTGGAAGAAGCCGGCGACCTCGGGATGCGGCAGGATGAGGAAACGCTCCGCCCGGATCCCCTCGATGGTGGCGATCGCCACCTCGTCGGCGGTGATGGCCACCGACCGGATGAACGAGTCGTCCATCTCGAGCGTGGAGAAGCTCGAGATCATGTCGGTGTCGACGAACTGCGGGCACAGTGCGGACACCTTGAGACCCTGGTCGCCGTAGGTCACCGCCAGCCACTCGGCATGAGCCAGTGCGGCGTGTTTGGTCACCGAGTAGGCGGCAGCTCCGATGTTGGTCAGGAGGCCGGCCGCCGAGACGGTGGCGAGAAAGTAGCCGTCACCCCGGGCAAGCATGCCGGGCAAGACTGCCCGGGCGGCATACACATGGGACATGGTGTTGACCCGCCAGGTGCGATCCCACAACTCGTCTGACATCTCGATTCCTTGCGCCGAGGCGATCCCGGCGTTGGCACAGAACAGATCCACCCCACCCCATCGCTCCTCCAGGGTGCCGACCAGGCGGCGGGTGGCGTCGCGATCGGTCACGTCCAACTCGACCGCATCACCTCCGATCTCGTCGGCCACCGAGATCGCACCCCTCCCATCCAGGTCGGCCCCCACCACCCGCCGCGCCCCTTCGGCGGCAAACCGGCGGGCGAGGGCGGCTCCGATCCCGTGAGCCCCGCCGGTGACCACCACCACTGCGCCCGAGATCTCCATGACCGGAATCCAAGCAGGTGGGGGAGGCGGGCCCTGGCCGGTGGACGAAAAGGAGCCTCCACCGTCCAGGGTGGCCGGTACGCTCTCCGGGATGCCCACCGCTGGAACCGTCGGCCTGCTGGCGCTCGCCGCCTTGCTGCTGGCGGTGTTGCCCGGTCCGGCGGTCATCTACATCGTCAACCGGAGCCTCGCCCAGGGACGGCGGGCGGGGGTGGTCTCGGCCTTGGGGATCGCCACCGGCGGTCTTGTCCACATGTTCGCCGCCGCTCTCGGGGTGTCGGCAGTACTCGCCGCCTCGGCCGTGGCCTTTTCGGTGGTCAAGTACGCCGGGGCCGCCTATCTGGTCTACCTCGGGTTCCGGACCCTCCGGCATGGGGACGACCTCCAGGCGGTTGGCCTCGGTCCCGATCCACACCGGAAGGTGTATGCCCAGGGAGTGGTGGTGAACATCCTCAACCCCAAGACGGCCCTCTTCTTCCTGTCGTTTCTCCCCCAATTCGTGGACCCCGGATTGGGCCCCGCCTTCCCTCAGTTGGTGGTGCTGGGGGTGGTCTTCATCGTTGTGGCGCTCGCTTCCGACATGACCTATGCGCTGGCGGCAGCCGCCATCGGGCGGGTGCTGGAGCGCCGTCCCGGCGCCCGCCGGGCGCGGCGCTGGGTGAGCGCCACCGTGCTCTTCGGACTGGGAGCGACCGCCGCCACCCAGTGAATCACATCCGGAAGACGCCGAACTCGGCAGTCCCGTTCACCGGTGCCGAGTGGATGGCCGAGAGGGCGATGCCGAGGACCGTGCGGGTGTCGCGAGGATCGATGATCCCGTCGTCGCGGACCCGGGCGGTCGAGAAGTAGGCCTGTTCCTCGTGTCCGATCTGGGCTTCGATCAGGGCGGTTCGCTGGGCGTCGGCTTCTTCGTCGAATTCCACCCCGCGGGATTCGGCCGCTGCCCTGGTGATGATCGACATCACTCCGGCGAGTTGTTTCGGACCCATCACCGCCACCTTGTGACCGGGCCATCCGAAGACGAAGCGCGGGTCGTAGCTGCGACCGCTCATCCCGTAGTTGCCGGCTCCGTAGGAGGAACCGATCATGAGGGAGAGGTGGGGCACGGTGGAGTTGGCCACCGCATTGATCATCTTCGCCCCGTCCTTGATGATTCCCCGCTGTTCGTACTGCTTGCCCACCATGTAGCCGGTGGTGTTGTGACCAAAGATGATCGGCAGGTCGTAGCGGTTGCACAACATGATGAATTCGGTGGTCTTTTGGGCCTCCTCGGAGAAGATGACTCCTTGCTGATTGGCGATGACCCCCACCGGGAAACCGTGGATCGATCCCCAGCCGCAGATCATCGAGGTTCCGTAGAGCGGCTTGTACTCCTCGAAACGTGAGCCGTCCAGGACCCGGGCCAGGATCTCGCGCTGGTCGAACGGGCGGCGGAGATCGTCCGGCACCACTCCCAGCAGTTCCTCCGGGTCGTGGACGGGGTCGTCGGCGGCGAGGGTCGGTCCCGGCCCCAGTTTCCGCCAGTTGAGGTGGGCGACGATGTCGCGGCCGATGCGGATGGCGTCGGGTTCGTCCTGGGCGAAGTAGTCGGACAGCCCGGAGATACGCGAGTGCATCTCCGCCCCGCCCAACTCCTCGTCGGTCGAGATCTCGCCCGTGGCCATCTTGACCAGCGGTGGTCCGCCCAGGAACACCTTGGCCTGCTCCTTGACCATCACCGAGTAGTCACACATCGCCGGGATGTAGGCGCCGCCGGCGGTCGAGTTCCCGAACACCAGGGCGATGGTGGGAATCCCGAGCTGGGAGAGCTGGGTGAGGTTGCGGAACCACTTGCCACCGGTGAGGAACACGTCGGCCTGGTCGGGCAGATCGGCCCCGCCCGACTCGACGAGGTTGATGAGGGGCAGCCGGTTCTGGCGAGCGATGTCCTGGGCGCGAAGGGTCTTGGCCAGCGAGTACTTGTTGGATGATCCGGCCTGGCTGGTGGGGTCGCTGGCCGAGATGATGCATTCCACCCCGGACACGATCCCGATCCCGGTGATGGCGTTGGCCCCCAGCGGCTTCTCGGTCCCCCAGGCGGCCAGCGTGGACAGCTCGAGAAAGGGGCTGTCCCGGTCGAGCAGCAGTTCGATCCGCTCCCGGGCGAGGAGCTTTCCGCGCTGCCGGTGCCGTTCGACGTACTTTTCGCCACCGCCGAGGCGGGCCTGGGCCTGCAGGCCCTCGAACTCCTCGATCTTGGCGAGCATGGCCGTCCGGTTGGTTTGGTACTCATCCGAGCGAAGGTCGAGGCGGGTGGCCAGCGGCTGCATCCCCCGCAGGCTATCAAGCGCCGTGCGTCTTGCGTCTTGCGTCATGCGCCGTGCGCCGTGCGTCCTGCGTTCTGCGTCTTGCGTCCTGCGTCATGTGCGATCGGGTGTCGGCGATCGGGTATCGGCTGCCAGGGAGTTCAAGGTTGGCGTTCGGGGTTTGACCTTCAACCTTGAACCTTGAACCTTGAACCTTGAACGTCCTTCCTTCCGTCTTCGTTGTTCGTTGTTCGTTGATCGTTCTTCGTTGGTCGTTTTCCAACTGGTGAGGGGAGGCCGGTGGCCTCCCCTCGGGGTGTTTGGGTTGTTGGGTGGAGGGTCTATTCCCAGCGTTGGCCTGACCAGCTGCTGCCTGACCAGGAGCTCCCCGACCAGGAGGACCCTGACCAGCTGCTGCCGGACCAGGAGCTGCCGGTCCAGGTCATGTTGGACCAGGAGGAGCCTGACCAGGAGGAGCCGGACCATGAGCTTCCGGACCATGAGCTTCCGGACCATGAGGAGCCTGACCAGGAGCTTCCGGACCAGGAGGACCCGGACCAGGAGGAGCCGTTCCAGTTGCCACCCGACCAGGACGACCCGGCGGCCGCCAGCGGGGCCCAGATGGCGGTGCTGAACGGTCGACCGAAGATGTCCTTCTCGCCGGTGAGGGTGATCCCGTTGTTGGTCAGGTAGTCGCCGCCCCGGGAGCGGTCGAGGGTTCCCAACCCGGTCGCCGCTTTCGCCTTTTGGGTTCCGGTGGGGAGGTTGTTGAGGTTGCGGATGCCGCCGAGGTCGATCAGGCCGGATCCCTGACAGACGCTCGATCCGGTGGGGACCGGTTGGGCGGTTTGTTTGAGGGCGGCTTTGACCTGGTTGGGGGTGGCGTCGGGGAACTTGGAGATGATCACTGCCGCTGCTCCGGAGACCATTGCGGCGGCCTGGCTGGTGCCCGATCCTTTGAAGAACCGGTTGGAGACCACCGCCGAGGGGTAGTTGACATCGGCGTAGG
>DAIOGO010000188.1:0-4290 GCA_036745195.1 Actinomycetota bacterium
CTTCTCCGGGGCGACCGAGGCCTGGCTGGTCGATGCGCTCGCTCACCACTCGTTCACCGGACAACTGGAGGGGGTGTTCGCCCGCGGTCAGATGGTGGCGGGGGGAGCGATGCTGACCGGTTCGGTGGCCGGCGGGTTCCTGGCCCAGGCTTCCTCGCTGGGGGTGCCCTACCTGGTGCGGGCCGGTTTGCTCCTGCTGACGCTGGTGGTGGCGTTCTTCCTGATGCGGGACGAGGGATTCGAGCCGCGGCGCGGCGGCCGTCCCCGGGAGGAGATGGCCCGGATCGTCAAGGCCTCGATCGATGTCGGCTGGCGCAACCGATCTCTTCGCTGGGTCATGCTCGCCTCACCGTTCACCATGGGGGTCAGCTTCTACGCCTTCTACGCCACCCAGCCCTACCTGCTCGAGTTGTACGGGGATGAGACCGCCTTCGGCCTGGCAGGGGTGGCAGCCGCCATCCTGGCCGGGGCCCAGATCCTGGGAGGTCTCATCGCCCCGGCGATCCGCCACTGGTTCAAGCGGCGTACCACGGTGATGGTGCTGGCGGTGGTGGTCGGGGCAGTGGCACTGCTCGGGGTGGGCCTGATCGACGATGTGTGGCTCGTCATCGGGCTCATCGCCGCCTGGGCGCTGGTGTTCTCCGCCGCGATGCCGGTGCGTCAGGCCTACGTCAACGACGGTCTTCCCTCCGAGCAACGGGCGACGGTGCTGTCCTTCGATTCGCTGCTCGGTTCGAGCGGCGGGGTGGTCGCCCAGCCGGCGCTGGGCCGGGCGGCAGACGCCTTCGGATACGGCACCTCCTACGTGATCTCCTCGGCTGTCTACCTGGCCGCCGCCCCCTTCCTGTTGCTGGCCAGGCGGGAAGGGGCCTCGGCCGATCACGTCGCGTCAGCGAATTCGGTCGGGTAGCGTTCTCGACCGGCGTTGCGATCGGAGTTGGTGTGAGACGGGTTGACTGGGACGTACTCGACGTGGCCCACCGTGCGGCCCTCGACTGGCTGGAATCGCTCCCGGATCGTCCCGTCCGACCGGAGCGGAATTACGCCCAGATGCTGGAGACCTTCGATCGTCCGGTGCCCGCCGCCGGAGAGGATCCGGAGAAGGTTCTGACCGACCTGGCGTCGTTCGGATCGGACGGCCTCATGGCCATGAACCACGGGCGCTTCTTCGGTTGGGTGATCGGCGGCCACCAGCCGGTGGGATTGGGAGCAGACTGGCTGGTGGCGGCGTGGGACCAGAACACGGCGATGGCCGAGTCGACTCCGGCGGTGGCGGCCATCGAGGCGGTGACCGCTCGCTGGGTTCTGGAGATGCTCGGCCTTCCCGCCCATGCCTCTACCGCCTTCGTCACGGGCGGCCAGACCGCCAACCTCGTCGCCCTCGCCGCCGCCCGGAGCGGGGTGCTCGAGCGGCACGGGTGGAACGTCGAACAGGAGGGCCTGAATGGGGGGCCGCCCGTCAACGTGGTGGTGGGGCGCCATCGTCACCACACCATCGACAAGGCGGTCCGGATCCTGGGATTGGGAGACCGGCGGATGATCGAGGTCGACACGGATGGTCCGATCATTCGGCCCGCAGCCCTGGCCGCCACCCTCGGCCGGCTCTCCGGTCCGACGATTGTTTGTGCCCAGGTGGGAGAGGTGAACACCGGCGCAATCGATCCGATCTCCCGGATCATCGAGGTGGCGGGCGATCGGGCCTGGGTGCACGTCGATGGCGCCTTTGGCATGTGGGCCCGGCTCGACGAGCGGGTGGCCGAGATGATGGATGGTCTCGAGCGGGCGGATTCGTGGGCGACGGACGCCCACAAATGGCTCAACACCCCCTACGACTGTGGGATCGCCATCACCGCCCACCCCGAAGCCCACCGCCAGGCGATGACACTGCGGGCGGATTATCTGCCGGCGGACGACCACACCCGGGTGCGCAGCCCGATCGACTGGAACCCGGAGATGAGCCGGCGGGCCAGGGCCGTTCCGGTCTACGCCATGATCCGCTCGTTGGGGAGGGAGGGAGTGGCGGAGATGATCCGGAGCTGCCGCGACATGGCTGTTGAGATCGCTGGCGGAGTGGCCGCCATCGAGGGTGGGATCCTGCTGCATCCGGTGGTCACCAACCAGGTGCTGATCCGCTTCGAGGGTGAACCGGATCACACCCTGCGGGTCCTGGAGCGGGTGCAGCAGGAGGGGGTCGCATATCCCACCGGCACCATCTGGGAGGGATTCCCGGCCATCCGGATCTCTGTCTCCAACTGGGCGACCGACGCCGAGGATGCGGAACGCACCGTCGACGCGTTGGCCCGGGCACACCGCGCGGTGGATTGACTGCGATCAACCCGGGAGGGCGGCCGCCTCCAGCGCCAGCGCGACCTCGTGGTCGCTCACCTGCCGGAAGTCGTCGTACCACTCGCCGACCGCCCGGAAGCGGGCGGGTACCAGCGGGCAGATCACCGTGTCGTAGTGACCTTCCATTCGATCGATCGCCGAAGCGGGCGCCACCGGGATCGCCAGCACCACCCTGCTCGCTTGGCTGCGACGGAGCGACTCGGCGGCTGCGATGGCCGTGAGCCCGGTGGCGAGCCCGTCGTCGACCACCACCACCGGCCGGCCGGCCAGAGGCGGCATCGGGCGGCCGAGCCGGTAGTCATGGGTGCGCCGTTGCAGTTCCCGGACCTCGGTCCGGCGTACGGTTTCGACCTCTTGTTCGGTCAGCCCGAGACGCCTGACCAGGTCCCGGTCGACCACTTCGGCGCCTCCCTCGGCCAGCGCTCCCATCGCCAGTTCCGGTTGGAAGGGGACACCGAGCTTGCGGACGATGAGCAGATCGAGCGGGGCCGACAGTGCCCGCGCCACCGGGAGTGCCACCAGCACCCCGCCCCGCGGCAGACCCAACACCACCGGATCTGCCAGACCAAGGTCCTGTACTAGCGGCGCCAGCGCCGCCCCCGCCCCGGCCCGGTCTCTGAAACGATCCATACCCAAAGCTAAGGCACCGGCATCGAGACGGGGCCAGGGTCGTTCTTCTCTTATCAACGATCAACGATGAACGATGAACGAGGGACGAGGAACGGGCTGGAGCCGGGGGCACGCCTGGGAGCCAGTAGCCTGGCGGCGTTCCCTCTCAGCCCAGGTCAGCCCATGCCCCGACAACCCAGCCAGTCGTTGCGCCCATGACCGCCCCCCGTCGCACCTTCGCCATCATCTCGCACCCCGACGCCGGCAAGACGACCCTGACCGAGAAACTCCTGCTTTACTCGGGGGCGATCGAGGAGGCGGGAGCCGTCAAGGCCAGAGCCGGTCGTCAGCGCGATGCCACCAGCGACTGGATGGAGATGGAGCGGCAGCGGGGAATCTCGATCACCTCCACCGTCCTCCAATTCGAGCACCGCGGGCACGTGTTCAACCTGCTCGACACCCCCGGGCACCGCGATTTCTCCGAGGACACCTACCGGGTGTTGTCGGCGGTCGACGCGGCGGTGATGGTGCTCGATGCCGCCAAGGGCATCGAGGCTCAGACCCTCAAGCTGTTCCAGGTGGCCAGGGCGCGGCGGGTCCCACTCATCACGTTCGTCAACAAGTGTGATCGGCCGGGACTCGCCCCGCTAGAGATCCTCGACGACATCGAGGCGCAACTCGGTCTTCAGGCGACTCCGGTGACCTGGCCGGTGGGTCTCGGCCCTGAGTTCGAAGGGGTGCTCGATCGTCGTGACGATTCCTTCTGGTTGTTCGAACGTTCGGCGCACGGCGCCCGCCAGGCGGGGGAGGAACGGCTCCCCGCCTCCTCACTACTCGAACGGGGGGCGGTGGGAGAAACCGCCGCCAACGAACTGGAGTTGCTCGATGCGGTCGGATCGGTACATGACCCGGACCGGTATCGCGCCGGCGAAACCACCCCGGTCTTCTTCGGGTCGGCGGTGTGGAACTTCGGGGTGCGGTTGCTGCTCGACGCCATCGTCGACGAGGCGCCCGGACCCGGGCCCCGGCCGACGGCGACCGGCGTGTTACAGCCGGTCGACGGCCAGTTCACCGGTTTCGTGTTCAAGATCCAGGCCAATCTCGATCCCCGCCACCGCGACCGGGTGGCGTTCGTCCGGGTCTGCTCGGGGGTGTTCGAAAGAGGCATGACCCTCGTCAACCACCGGACGGGGAGACCGTTCTCGACCAAATACGCCCATCAGGTCTTCGGGCGGGAACGGGACACCATGGACACCGCCCACCCCGGCGACATCGTCGCCCTGGTGAATGCCGGTGACGTCCGGATCGGAGACAGCCTCAGCGTCGACGGGGCGG
>DAIOGO010000189.1:0-4248 GCA_036745195.1 Actinomycetota bacterium
CGACCCCGGAGCGAGCTCTGGCCCAGGCCGCCTCCAACTCCGGTGGGAACAAGGCTCAATCGTTGCCCTGGTTGCTGGCGGCCCTCGCCGGGTATGCCCTGCTGGTCGGCCCGGTCAACCTCATCGTCTTGAAGCGGATCAACAAACGCGACCTCGCCTGGGTGACCATACCGGTGATCAGCCTGGTGGCGGTGACCGCCTTCTGGTTGGCGGGTCGCCAGCGGCTCGAACAAACGGAGACCACCCATGCCTCGGTCGTGATCGACGACGGTTCGGGTCGGGAGCAGCGGAGCGTGGTGGTGCTGGCCACCGGCAAGGCCGGCAGTCACGTCCTCGAGTTCGAGCCTTCGACCAGGGTCTATCCCACCGGGCTTCAGTTCTTCGATGCCGGGCAGGGTCTGTCGGGTGTCAGTGGCCAAGTGTCCGGTTCCGAGGTCACCTTCGACCTTCCGCAGTTGGGATTCGGGGCGGTTCAGGCAGTCGGCTCCGGTCCGGCGGTGCCCTCGGTGCGGGTCGTCGACGACAAGGTCGAGATCACCAACGATTCCGGGCTCGAATTCTGGGGGTGGGGGGTGGGCGGAGCAGGCCGCGTCCCCACCGTCAGCGGTGAAGTTCTGTCGCCGGGCGAAACCGGGACAACCGCCCTGCCCTCCGACCAGGGATTCTTCATGGGAATGAATCTGGGGGATCAGGTAGTGCAGACCCTGGCGCTATGGGACGACGAGCGAGCCTGGCAGGTGTTCTACCCGCTGGGTGAGGTGGCCGGCTACCTGACCGCCGAAACCGATCTGTTCTTCTACGGTTTTGTCGAGGACTACCCGGTCTCGGCCGCTCTCGACGGCGCGGACACCACCGTAAACGGACCGGCGATCGTCGTGGTCGCCGTTTCGGGACCGCAGGCGGAGCGAGGCCAGAGCCAGTCCAGGCTCCTCAGCGCCGGCCTCGACGGGTTCATCGAAGGGGGAGGTCCCGGGTTCCAGTTTGTGAACTCGAGGGAGATGTTCGTGTCGCTCACCATCCCCACCGACGTGACCAAGGATCCGGTGCTTCGGTTCCGTGCCGACTTCGGGCCCCCACCTGCCCAGTTCCAGGTGTGGGACTGGGCAGCGGCCGAGTTCGTGGAAGTGGGGGTGGGCGACGCCATCGACCGGACCCGCCACCTGTCACCCACCGGCGAGATCGTGGTGCGGGCCGGCGCGGAGGCGCCGGCAGAGATCGAGGATGACGAGGTCGATCCCAACGTTGTTCGGCCGGCCCCCGAGATGATGGGCATGTCCCCCAGCTCGATCTACCTGGAATGGGTGCGGACATGATCACGTTCGAGCAGGTGGAGAAACGATACGGGGAGACGGTGGCATTGGACCGGATCGATCTGGAGATTCCGGCAGGTTCGATCACCGGCTTGATCGGACCGAACGGGGCCGGCAAGACCACCTCCATGCTGATCATGTCCACCCTGCTTTCCCGCGATGGGGGCAGGGTCTCGGTGGCCGGCCACGACCCGCTCACCGATCCGCGGGCGGTGCGTCGCATGCTTGGCTACATGCCCGACTTCTTCGGGTTCTACGAGAGTCTCACCGCCGGTGAGTACCTGGACTTCTTTGGCGCCGCCCAGGGCATCAAGCCCGCTCGGCGTCCGGCCGTCGTCTCCGACCTGCTGGCGTTGGTGGATCTCGAAGACAAGGTCGATGCCGATGTCAACGGCCTCTCCCGGGGCATGAAGCAGCGCCTGTCCCTGGCCAGGGCGCTCCTCCACGATCCCGAGATCCTGGTGCTCGACGAGCCTGCCTCCGGGCTCGACCCGCGGGCCAGAGTGCACCTTCGGGAGTTGATCGCAGAACTGGCCAGGCTCGGCAAGACGATCGTGATCAGCTCCCACATCCTGGCCGAGCTGGAAGGTATCTGCTCGCACATGGTGATCGTCGACGGCGGAACCGTCCGGGCCCACGGAGATCTCGATGACATCCGGGGGCTGCTGGTGGTGTCGAGAAGGGTTTCGGCCCGGGTTCCCGACGATCGAATCGAGGAGCTGGAGGATCTTGCCTCGGGGCACCCCGACGTCGCCGAGGTCTCGGTCGAGCGGGGGGTGGTGAGGATGGTCCTGAAGGGCGCCGATGATGTCTCGGCCGCCCTCCTGGCGGGTGTGGTGGCGCGGGGGGTCCCGGTGTTCGAATGGCGCACCGAGTCGGCCGGGCTCGAGGAGCTGTTCCTGCAACTCACCGAGGACCGCCAGTGAATCCGGTCTTCGCCCGCGAGGCCAAGGAGCGTTTTCGGTCGCGGCGCACGTTGCCCTTCCTGACCGCCTGGGCCGTAGCAATGGGCCTCCTCACCTACCTCCTCTACTTCACTGCCGTGGAGATCTCCACTTCGAGCGGTCTCGGACGCCTGGTGTCGACCGGGTATGTGGGCCGGTTTCTCTTTCAGGCGATGGTGCTCCTGCTGCTCACTGCGGTGATCTTCCTGGTCCCTTCCACCGCCGCGATGTCGATAGTCGGCGAGCGGGAACGGCAGACGTTCCAACTGCTCCAGGTCACCCAACTCTCGGCCTTTCAGCTGGTGCTCGGCAAGCTGCTCGCCTCGATCTCCTATCTGATGATCCTGATGGTGGTGGCACTGCCGATGGCAGCGGTCCCCCTGCTGTTCGGGGGCGCCACGTTCGGAGACGTCGTAGCCGCCCTCGGCATGCTGGTGGTGACGGCGGTCATGCTGGCGTCGGTGTCGGTGTGGGTGTCGGCTCGCGCCCGCGGGAGCCGGGGAGCGGTGGCGGGAGCCCTGTCGATCACGTTCCTGATCTCCTATTTCACCTTCGCGTCGATGGGGGGCGAACTGCTCTGGCAGAACACTCGCGATCCCGGCTTCTGGGGGAAGGGTTCGGTCGAAGTCGTATCCATCTGGCCGAACCCCTACTTCGGGATCGTGGACGCGGTCGTCCAGCCATACGAGGTACGACAGCAGCCGGGGTTCAGCGGCACCCCGTTCACTCCGTTCGAGCTGCTGCTGTTCCGACGCCAGGAGGTTCGGATCGACGGTGGCGGCTTCGTCGAAGGGATTGGTCCCGGGAGGCTGATCTTCGAGGAGGGACGCCAACTCATCGAGCTGAGCAAGCCGCCGGTGTACGTCTACACCCTTGTCATCTACCTGGGGATCAGCGCCCTCGCCCTGTGGCGGGCGACCAAGGCCGTCACCGCCCCCGGCGGCAAGACGGTCAGAGTGAGGAGGCCCGATAGTGCCGCTTCCTGAATCAATCCGGTCCTTGCTGGCTGCCGCCCGGCGGCGCCTGGTGACGATCAGGCTCGGTCACCGGTTGATCGCCTGGACCGCCGTCTCGGCATTTGTCGCCTCGGCGTTGCTGGCGGTGGCCCGCCGGATCGTGCTGCCCTGGGCGGACGCCACCGCTGCCGGCCTAGTGGCAGGAACGCTGCTCGTCGTGATGGCCGTCACGCTGATCAGGCGGCCGTCGCCGATGCTGACCGCCTTGCTCGTCGACCGTCGCCTGGGGGGATTCGACCGGGTGTCGACCGCCCTCGAGCTCAGCGCTCGCTCCGAACTGATGGACACCGAATCCCGCCAGGTGCGTGCGGCCGGAGTGTGGGCGGAGGCGCGCTCGGTGGAACAGCTGGGAACACCCCTTCCTTCCCGGCCCTTGCCTCAGCTGGCGGTGTTGGCGCTGGCAGGCGCGCTGGTACTGGGTGTGGTGCCCGCTCCCACCGACGTGGCACTTGCTCGTCAGGCGGCTGTACGGGAGATGATCGAGACCGAAGCCGACCGCCTCGACGAGATCGCCGCCACCGCTCCCGAGGAGGTGGCAGAGGAGGTGCGGCAGATCGCCGAACAGTTGCGGAGCTCCGAGTCGCTGGAGCAGGCGGTGTCCCGGCTGGGCGAGGCCCGCCGGCTGTTGGCCGAGGCCGGCGATCCGGCCGACTTGGCCAGGCGGACCGCCCTCGCCGGGCTCGAGCAGCGTCTCGGGCAGCAGCCCGTGGGTGAGGGCGCCTCGGCCGCCGAACAGTTGCGCGACCTGGCCGGGAACCTGGCGGGCATGTCGGCGGAACAGCTGACAGCGGTCGCCGACGAGCTGGCCCAACGGGCGGGTGACTTTGCCGGTGTCGACGCCGGTGTCGCCTCGGCCCTGGAGAACGCCGCCGACGCCTTGCGGGCAACCGCCGCCAACCCGGCGGCGGCGGGCGCCGCCGGCGAGGCCTTGGAGCGGGCGGCGGATGCGATCGACGCCGCCGGCGACAGAGCCGCCGA
>DAIOGO010000190.1:0-4238 GCA_036745195.1 Actinomycetota bacterium
TTGTACCTTCAACCTTGTACCTTGTACCTTCTACCTTGTCCCTTCTTCCTTTCAGTAACCTCACAACCCTGAGGAGAGCCGTCATCCTTCTGCTCGTCATCGGGTTGTTGGCCGCCTGTGCCCCGGCCGGGTCGACACCGGGCTCGACAACGCCGCCGGCGCCGCCCGGATCCCCACCGACCACCTCGGTTGCCGTTGTCACCACCACAACCGCCCCGATCCCACCGACCACCACCACCCAACCGCTCCCGTCGGGGGTCACCGACCCACCGGAGTGGCTCGGGACGCGGGTGCTGCCCCTTCGGTCTGACGGATTCGGCGAAATCCAGCCCACCCCACCGGAGATGGTCGACCGGCGGTTCGCCAGCCCCGATCACCTTCCGCCTCCGCCCGATGACGTCTTCCACTCCACCACGGGCCCGGTCCCGGCCGAGGTGGTCGCCCGCTCCACCTGGCGGGAGGAGTGCCCGGTGACGCTGGAGGAGCTGGCGTACCTCACCGTGACATTCTGGGGCTTCGATCAGCGGCCCCACACTGGTGAGCTGCTGGTCAACGCGGCCGTTGCCGACCAATTGGTATCCGTGTTCCAGGCGCTGTACGAGCAGCGATTTCCGATCGAGGAGATGCGGATCGTCCGCATGGACGAACTAGACGCCCCCCCGACCGGCGATACCAATCTCACCTCGGTGTTCGAATGCCGCGAAACAACCGGAGGCACCTCCTGGTCCCAGCACGCCTTCGGTCTGGCGGTCGACGTCAACCCCTTCCACAACCCGTACCTGCGGGGAGAGGTGGTGTTGCCCGAGCTGGCCGGCGCCTACACCGATCGGGAGGACGTCCGCCCGGGGATGATCGTGGCGGGTGACGGTGTGGTCGAGGCGTTCGCCGGAATCGGCTGGACCTGGGGTGGCGACTGGAGGACTCTCAAGGACTGGATGCACTTCTCGTTCAGCGGCAGCTGAGGGCCGCCGGTCGCCAGGTGGGGTGAGCTCGGCTCAGGGATCCCGCACCTGGAGGCCGAGGATGGCCAGCCCGACGCCAAGGAGGGCCCAGCCGAGCACCACCGCCAGCGCCTGCCCGAAACCCATCGACGAGGCGAAGCCGATCCCGACCCCGGCGGCCAGTTCCCCGAAGTCACCGATGAGCCGGTCGGAGGCGGCGCTCAGCGAGATCTGCTGCCACGGCCGCCACAGGGCGAGAATCCCCTCTCCGAACGAAAAACCCAGCGCCACCCCGAGCGCCGGCCCGATCGAGCGGAGCAGTCCGGTGGCGCCAAGTGCCAGCGCCACCCAGGTGAACTCGGTCAATCCGGCCTTGCCGGCGATCGAGAGCCACTCGGTGACCGATGGACTACCCGACCCTTCGGCGAAGATCGCCGCCAGCAGGGCCCAGCCGGCGATGGCGAGGAGATTCGCCAGCCAGGCGGCGACCGTCGTCACCAACGTCTTGGCGATCAGGTGCATCCACCGCCGTGATTCGCGGGTGAGCGACGACGGCCAGATCGAGGTGCTGGTCTCGCCACCCAGCAACACCACCGCCAGCACCATCGGAAACCAGGTCTGTCCTAGCGCCTGGGACGCCCCGAACGTGTATGCCAGCGGTTTCTCGATGGTGGGGAGACCCTCGATCGCCCCGGGACTCACCGCGGGGAGCACCAGGAAGATGACCGCCACCAGACCGAGGAGGGCGGCGAAGATCAGCATCATCACCCACAACAGCCGGCGCTTCGCCAGCTTGAGGACCTCGGCGCGAATCAGCCCGATCATCCGCCACCGGTGAGGTCGAGGAAGACCTTCTCGAGGCTGGCCGTCTGGGGAATCAGCGCCGACGGGTAGATCCCGGCACCAGCCAGGGTGCGGGAGACGACTGCCCCGTCGGCGGCCCTCGCCCGCAAGACACCGCCGTCCACCGAACTCTCGATCCCGGCGGCGGCGAGCACCCGCAAGGCATGATCGAGGTCAGGCACTTCGACCCGGAAGGAGTCCGAAGTGCCCAGAACCTCGGACAGCGGACCCGAGGCGACGAGCCTGCCCCTGCTGATGACCACGACGTGGTCGGCCAGTTGCTCGACATCACTCATGTCATGACTGGAGACCACCACCGTCTTCCCGTGCTCGTCGACCAGCGATCGCAGCCGGGTGCGAAACGCCACCTGGCCGGCCGGGTCGAGACCGTCGAGCGGTTCGTCGAGGAGCAGGACCTCGGGGTCACCCAGCATCGCCATCGCCAGGGCCAGACGCTGACGCATGCCTTTCGAGTAGGTCTCCACCTTGCGGTGGGCGTCCCGGGTCAGGTCGACGAATTCGAGCAGAGCAGGGATCTCCCCCGCCCCCCGACCCAGGATCATGGCTGCCGCCCGGAGGTTGTCGATCGCGTCGAGGGTCTTGTGGAGCCCCGGTTCCTCCACCACCGCCCCCACCCGTTTCACGATCCTGGGGGTGTCGGGACCCACTTGCATCCCGAGAACCTCGGCGCGCCCCTCCTGGGGTCTGGTCAGGCCGAGACACACCCGGAATGTCGTCGTCTTGCCGGCGCCGTTGGGGCCGAGGAAACCGGTCAGACTCCGCTCGGGGAACTCGAGCGACAGGTGGTCGAGGGCCACGGTACTGCCATACCGTTTCGTCACAGATTCCAGCCGGATGCCCATGGCCTCAACTTAGCCAGCCAATCGCTCAACTCTGGAGCTCACCGGGCCGATGAAGCCGCCAATGGTCCACCTCGCCCTCGTCGCTATCGCCCTGGCCCCTGTCATCGCCAACTGGCTGCTCGGCGCCCGGACACTGGAAGCGGAATTCTCGGACAGAGATGTCCGCCAACTGGACGAGGCGTTCGAACGGATCCTGGCCGAATACCACAGCGGGTGACGGGCCGGTGCGGGGTAGCGTATCGCCGGATGCTCCACCGCCCCCGCTCCCCCTCGGCTGATCTCGCACCGCCGGCCGGCTCCTGATGACGCCGGACACACCACCACCACCGATCGTCCGCCTCTGGCGGTACGGCACCCGCCACCGGGGACGGATGCTGCTCGCCGGCGCCTTCTCAGTGCTCAACAAGATCATGGATATCGCCCCGGAAATCCTGATCGGCGGGGCGGTCGATGTGGTGGTCAGGCGGGAGGGGTCGTGGTTGGCCGGGTTCGGGGTGGTCGCCGTCGAGGACCAGTTGCTGGTGCTGGCCGTGCTGACGTTCGTGGTTTGGGTGCTCGAGTCGGTCTTCGAATATGTCTACGGCCTGCTGTGGAGGAACCTGGCCCAGACGGTCCAGCACGAGCTGCGGGTCGAGACCTATGACCACGTCCAGAGCCTCGATCTCGCCTACTTCGAGGATCGCTCGGTGGGCGGGCTGATGGCGATCATCAACGACGACGTCAACCAACTCGAGCGGTTCCTCGATGGTGGCGCCAACGAATTGATCCAGACGGTGACGGCGGTCCTCGGAGTGGCGGTGGTCTTCTTCATCCTCTCTCCCCAGATCGCCCTGCTGGCGGTGATACCGATCCCGCTGATCGTCTGGGGTTCGATCCGGTTCACCCAGCGAATGACACCGCGGTACGCGGCAGTGCGCGAGCAGGCCGGCAACCTGTCGGCCCAGCTCTCCAACACCCTGGGCGGGATCGCCACGATCAAAGCGTTCACCGCCGAGGCCAGGGAGGCCAGGCGCCTGGCGGAGGAGTCGGACCGATACCGTTCCCTCAACCGGTGGGCGATCCGCCTCTCGGCCGGCTTCATCCCGGGGATCCGGATCTTCATCCTGGCCGGCTTCCTGGCGACCCTGCTCTACGGCGGATTCCGGACACTCGACGGCACCCTCGAGGTCGCCGCCTTCTCCGTCCTCGTGTTCCTGACCCAGCGCCTCTTGTGGCCGCTCACCCGGCTGGGTGAGACCCTCGATCTCTATCAGCGGGCGATGGCCTCCACCGCCCGGGTGCTCGACCTCCTCGACACCGAATCCGAGATGGACGAGGGCCACCTGCCTCTCGACCATCCCCGGGGCCAGGTCACCTTCGAGAACGTGTCATTCGCCTACAAGACCGGACCACCCGTGTTGAACGAGGTCGACATCGTGATCCCGGCCGGGCAGACGGTGGCGGTGGTGGGGGCCACCGGGGCAGGCAAGACGACCCTGATCAAACTCCTGCTCCGCTACGCCGACGTGACCGGCGGCCGGGTAACGGTCGACGGACTCGACGTCCGGGATGTGGTGACCGCAGACCTGCGACGGGCGATCGGCCTCGTCAG
>DAIOGO010000191.1:0-4216 GCA_036745195.1 Actinomycetota bacterium
CGCCCCGGCTCATGCCGAACACCTCGTCGCCAGGCCGGAACCTGGTGACCTCGGAGCCGACCGCTGCCACCGTGCCGGACACGTCGAGACCGGGCACACGATTCTTGGGTCGGCTGAACCCGAAGCCCATGATGCGCATGAGGTATGGCTTGCCCGCCATCAGGTGCCATGTACCGCGGTCCATACCGGCTGCTGCGACCTCGACGAGCACTTCGTTCGCGGCGATCTCGGGCAGGTCGATCTCAGCAAGACGAAACACGTCTCTCGAGCCGTATGCGTCCTGGACGATGGCTCGCATCTTGCCAGCGCGCGCAGTGGACGTGTCCGACGCTGGACTCTCAGCGGGTCTGTCAGATATCGGGGTGACAACTGGGTCGCTGGTCATGACGTCTCGTTTCTTGTTTGGTTCATTGGAGGCTGAACGGTGGGTATCGATCGGTGATCAGCAAGGTGGCGTACGCCTGCACTCGTAGAGCCCATCTCCCCACGCCGACCACGTAGTCGAAGAGCGCCCGCGGGTAGCGACCGGTGAAGAGGATGGCGAACCAGGCGATGAAGATGGCGAAGATCGCACCCACCGCCAGCACGGCCAGGACGATGTAGTGAGGGATGGCCAGCAGCCATTTCACCAGCGGCATCCAACGGTTCAGGTCACGTTCGACATTCGGGTAGTCGAGGTCGAGATGCACTGATTGCTCGTCCTCGGTCGCGGGATATCGATCGGTGAGGAGTGCCGCGTACGCACCGACCCTGGTCGAGAACCTGTTCAGGGCCAGGGCGAAGTCGAACCACCAACGTGGATATCGCCGTCTGAAGACGATCATCAACATCGTCGCCACGAAGAGCCCTCCGGTGATCCCCAAGCCGGTCCTAGTGACCGTGGAAACCACCTCGCCGCTGTCGGTGA
Source organism: Actinomycetota bacterium (assembly GCA_036745195.1). GTDB lineage: Bacteria > Actinomycetota > Acidimicrobiia > Spongiisociales > ZC4RG35 > JBFHRE01. The sequence continues at coordinate 908 of DAIOGO010000191.1, forward strand.
TCACCGTGACGGTCTCACTGGCGGTCGCGGTGAGGAGGGAAAGAACGACGAAGATCGGGATCGACCAGATGAGCCGGAAGAAGGTGGAGACTCGATCCAGCTTCTCCGGATAGTCGACGCTCAGGCGAGCGGGGTAGGCGTTGGGTTGTGTGGTCATCTCGAGATCTCCGTTCGACGGGGCTCGGGAAGAGCCGAGTGGTAACGGTCATGCTTGGTCAAATGGCCATGCCGGCGGTGATCGGTGAGGGTCGGAATCCCTTCGTCATCAAGTAGACGCCCAACGAGAACTCCCAACCGGCGATGGGGAGACCGAGCAGCAGGGTCGACGCCGAAACCGCGTCCCACGCGCCGAGCAACGTGCCGATGGTGCCGACGAGAAGCAACGGCGCTCCGATGAGCCCGAGCACCGGAAGCACACGCGGCACCAGACGCGACGAGTACAACAACGAGCCGAGCAACAGGGCGTTCACCGCAGGGATGAGGCTCTGGGATACGAGGAACGTCTTGTCGTACAGCCCGACGAGGGCCTGGCCGGTGACCAGTCCGTCGGCGCCGACGCCCGCCTGCCGCAGGGCCACGAGTGTGAGGATGCTGGCGACTCCCGCGAAGATGAGGGCTCCCTCGAGCACGCGTGAAGCGACGAGACCCAAGGCGGCGGCCTGGTTCTGCCTCTTCAGAACTCGGTAGAGGACCACCGCAGTACCGATGCCAGCGAGGCCAACGATCAGCTCGAGGATCCCGCCGATCAGCACTCCGGTGTCCGGACCGAGGCCGGCGATGTATCCCGCCTCTTTCGCCGGGCCGTACAGCATGAGCGTCGGGATCGAGACGAAGGAGGTCAGGTAGAGCGCGCCAGCCCAGAAGGCGGTCTTCCTGAGCGGATCGATCGGAGCCGGCGCGCCGGGTGAGACGCTGGGTGGTGCGGTGGTCATCGCCATGATCGGGGGTGTCCTCTCGGTCGAGACCGGGAGGGCTTACCCCTGGCGATCTATGTTTCGTTGGCGTACTATACGTGCGTGCAAGTAATTACGTCAACCAGCGTGGTGACATGACCCGAATGAACTTCTCACGCGAGACAGTGGACGGTTGGAGCCACCTCCGTCCAGATCAGAACCTGTTTGGTCTGGGCGTCGCCCACCGCTTGATCTGGTGCGGCCGGTTGGCCGAGGAGATCCTGGACAGGACCGCCATCGCCTGCGGATTGCGCCGACGCGGAGACTACGAAGTCCTCGCAATGCTGCGACGCGTCGAGCCCACACTCCTCACCCCACTCCAGGTCGCCCAGCAGCTTCTGACCTCACCATCGGGGATGACCGGCAAACTCGATCGACTCGAGCGGCAAGGCCTCATCGAACGCACTCCCGACCCCAGCGATCGGAGGACGATCAGGTTGGGGATCACCGACGCCGGCCGAACCCTGGTCGACGAAGCCTTCACCACCAGCCTGTCGGTCTACCGATCCATGCTGAATGGACTCTCACCGGCCGAAGGTGATGACTTGGAGCGGCTGCTCGACAAGCTGCTGTCCCGGCTGGACGAGCTGTCGGCCCTACAGCAACCCTGGAAAGCCGGCAGGTGAAACACCCGGCAGCGCCCCGCAAGAGGGCCCCCAAAACCCCGGAACCCGCTTCGGGACTCTGCGGAGCGGGTGTCGCCGTGCTCGTGTCAGGCCACCACCTCCACCAGCCAGTCCGTGCGCCTACGCACCACCATTCTCCATCGGGGCAGGATCATCGGCTCGCTCGGCCCGACGGGAGGACGGTCATTCGACCAGGTCTGCGACGCCGACCGGAAGCGGGAGCGGACAGGAAGCGGGCGATCCGGGTCGAGCTGGTGACGTTCCGTCATTCATCGGTCGTCCGCACCACAACCGTCCTCGAGCCGGTCGGTAAGAGCCGACACCGCAGAGAGTCAGACGGGTCGCTGCGTTAAGCAATCGCCGCCGGCTTCGCAGGGACCGCCGACCTGGGCACCGCAGGTCTGATCACCTCGCATCAGACGGTCAACCCCTTGGCCGTTCTGAGAGCATCAGACCGGCCATGGACGACGTCGGTACTGAACCCGAACATCGTCACCGCAACAAGGCACAGATCACCCACCCACACCCGCGCGTTCTCGCGCAACCATGGGCGCTCTGGAACCGGCAATATCGAGTGGTCTTGCCTGATAACAATCCAACACACTGCCTCAGGAGTCCGACCGGTTCTCTCTCCCTCCTGCGGGTGTCCTATCGCGCGATGGTGCGACGGGTGGGGGGTTGGCACGGTCCGACGGTGCTGACGGGGGGGGGACGGACAAAGAGCTCGCGACTCGCCACTCGGAACCCGGGACCAGACCTGGAGACCGTTCCCACCTCACCCCGAGAGACGGTCGTCCCAGGGATAGGTGGTCAGGAGTTCGGTTCCGGTTTCAGTGATCAGGACCTGCTGTTCGAGCTTGATTCCGTCGGGCCCTCCCACCTCGCCGATGTAGGACTCGACGCAAACGGTCATGTTGGGGACGAAGACCCCGTCATAGGCAAAGGCCGCATCTTCGGGGTACACGATCCCCGGATACTCATCACACAACCCCACCCCGTGGGCCATGAACGAGTAGCGCTGGGCCCGGTACTCGGCAGGGAGCTGGAAGGCGGCGGCGGCGAATTCGAGGAACCCGACCCCGGGGGCGAGGAGACCGGTGTTGTGCTCGATCTGGTCCCGCGCCAGCCCGTACATGGCCCTTTGGCGACCGGTCGGTTCGCCGTCACCGCACAACCAGGTGCGGGACAGGTCGGTGCAATAGCCGTACGGGCCGATCAGATCGGTGTCGAAGGCGACGATGTCGCCCTCCGCGATCACCCGCGAAGAACACTCCTGGTACCAGGGGTTGGTGCGGGGCCCCGACGAGAGGAGACGGGTCTCGATCCACTCGCCACCCCGGGCGCTGTTCTCGCGGTGGAGGATCGACCACAACTCCTGCTCGGAGATCCCGGGCGACAGGGCCGAGCGCATGGCGGCTACCGCCGTCTGGGTGGTGGCGATCGAACAGCGCATGGCCCGGATCTCGTCGTTCGACTTGACCGCCCGGCTGAGCTCCATCACCGCCTGGCCGTCGCCCAGGGTCACGCCCCGTGCTTCCAGGGCGGCAGTTCCCAGCGGGTCGAGCCTGTCGACCGCCAGTCGGGCACGGCCGGGAAGCAACTCGATCAGTTCGACCGCCCACTTCTCGGCCGCCGACGCCGAGTTGTCACCGGTATCGAAGTAGAACCAGGTCCGTCCATGGCGGACCTGGTCGATCAGCGACAGGTGAGCGGAGAGGTGCTCGGAGCCG
>DAIOGO010000192.1:0-4194 GCA_036745195.1 Actinomycetota bacterium
GCGAGATCACGACGGTGCTCTCCTCGCAGGCGGTGCTGATCGCCCGCCCGGACGGCGGCAACGGCGACGCCGAGCGGATGGCGACCGCCCTGCGGGCGGTGGTGGCGGCCAGGGGCAAACGGTACGTGCTGCTCAACGCCCCCCAGGAGTCGGTGGCCGCCCTCGCCCTGATCATGCCCGGGTTGGAGGCGCCCACCGTCGTCCCACTGGCCGAGGAGGGCTGGGTGGCGATGCATTCGGTGGTAGAGGCCGACGACATCTGGAACCTCCTCCCCCAACTCGAGGAAGCGGGCGGAAAAGGCATCCTCGTGCTCCCCATCGACCAGGTGCTGGCGTGAGCGCCCGGCTCCGGCGCATCGAGGCCTCCTCCCGGGACGGGCTGGGGGCTCTGCTCCGCCGATCGGCCGTGCCCGACACCGGCATCCGGCAGGCGGCGGCAGACATCTGTGCCAGGGTGGCGGCCGAGGGCGACGCCGCCATGCATGAGCTGTCCACCCGGCTGGGGGGTGGGTTCCGGCGAGTCGAGGCCGGTGAGATCTCTCGCTCCCTCGAAAACCTCGACCCGGACGTGCGGAGGGCGATCGAGTCGGCCATCACTGCGGTTGAGTCGTACCACCGGGCGCTGCTTCCCACCGACCTGCGGGTGACCACCAGTCCCGGCGTCGAGATCTACCGTCGTTGGGCGCCGCTGCGCCGGGTGGGCTGTTATGTCCCCGGCGGCAAGGCCGCCTACCCTTCGACGGTGGTGATGACGGCGGTTCCGGCCAGGGTGGCGGGAGTCGAAGAGATCGTTGTCGCCTCCCCGGCGGCCCCCGACGGAACCGTCGATCCGGCCCTGCTGGCGGCCTGTGCGCTCACCGGCGTCTCCGAGGTCTGGATCATGGGGGGAGCCCAGGCGATCGCCGCCCTTGCCTACGGGACCGCCGGCGTGCGGCCGGTGGAGAAGATCGTCGGTCCGGGGAATCAATGGGTGACGGCCGCCAAACTCTCCGTTTACGGCGTCTGTGCCATCGACCTCCCCGCCGGCCCCTCGGAGGTGTTGGTGCTGGCCGATGCCACCTCGGATCCACAACTCGTGGCCGTCGACCTCCTCTGCCAGGCCGAGCACGGGCCGGACTCCCCCGCCATCCTCGTCACTACCGACCCGACCCTCCCCGACCGGGTGGAGCGGGAACTCGATCTCCTCCTCCCCACCTTGGAACGGGCCGAGATCCTGGAGTCGGCGCTGCGTGACCATGGGGTGGCGGTGGTGACCGACAGCCACGAGACCGCCCTCGACGTCGCCAACGCCTACGCCTCCGAGCACGTCACGATCCTCACCGAGGATGCCGAGCGCGACTCCAAATCGATCACCGCCGCCGGTTCCGTCTACATCGGGAGGTGGGCGCCCGAGTCTGCCGGTGATTACGCCACCGGAGCCAATCACGTCCTTCCCACCGGCGGGCTGGCCGGCGCCTGCGGCCCGTTGGGAGTCGAGGACTTCGGATCCTGGCGCCAGGAACAACGCATCACCAGGGTGGGGCTCGAGGGCATCGTCGACACCATCTCCGCCCTCGCCGGCGCCGAAGGTTTGACCGCCCACCGCCTGGCCGCAACGATCCGTCTCCGCCCGAACGAAGCAACCCGCGAGGAACCATGAACCGCACCGCCACCGTCGAACGAACCACCAGGGAGACCAGTGTCCGCATCACCCTCGACCTCGACGGGTCAGGGCACTCTTCGATCCAGACCGGAGTGGGCTTCTTCGATCACCTCCTCACGTCCCTCGCCCATCACGCCCTCTTCGATCTGGAGATCGCCACCACCGGCGATCTGGTCGTAGACGATCATCACACCCTGGAGGACACCGCCATCACGCTGGGTCAGGCGCTGACGTCGGCTCTCGGCGACCGCGCCGGGATCAGCCGCTTCGGTGATGCCGCCGTTCCGATGGACGAGGCAATGGCTCGTTGCGCCCTCGACCTGGGTGGCCGGGCCTACGCCCGGATAGATCTGCCGCTCCGTCAACCGATGATCGGCAACTGCTCAACCCAGAACATCCCCCACGCCCTGGAGGCCTTCGCCCACCACGCCGCCATGTCGGTCCACCTCGAGGCCGGAGGCATCAACGATCACCACATCGCCGAGGCGGCCTTCAAGGCCCTCGCCCGTTCGCTGCGTCTGGCGGTGGCGGTCGATCCCCGCCGCCAGGGGACACCCTCCACCAAAGGCTCGCTGTGACCGTGGTGGCGGTGGTCGACCACGGAGCGGGGAACCTGGTTTCGATCGCCCAAGGCCTGGAGCGGGCCGGAGCGACGGTGACGGTGGCCTCCTCCCCCGAGGAGTTGCGGGGGGCGGACGGGGTGATCCTGCCCGGGGTCGGGGCCGCCCGGGCGGTGATGGCCGGCATCGAATCAGCCGGCTTCGTCGACCCGCTCCGGCATCTCCCGGTACCGCTGCTCGGGATCTGCGTCGGCATGCAGGTGCTCTTCGACGGTTCCGACGAAGACGATGTTTCCTGTCTCGGCTTGATCGGGGGCAGGGTCCGGCAACTGGAGGGTGCTCCCCGCCTCCCCCACATCGGCTGGAATCCCATCGATGCCGCCGGCGACGACCCGTTGTTCCGCCGACTGGGTGACCAACCTGAGATGTACTTCGTTCACTCCTACGCCCCTGTTCCCGACGACCCTTCGGTCGTGATCGCCACCGCCACCCATGGCCGGCGGTTCGTGGCAGCAGTGCGTCAGGGAGAAGTGAGCGGAACCCAGTTCCATCCGGAACGATCGGGAGAAGCCGGGTTGCTGGTTCTCGCCAACTTCGTGGCCGAATTGTCGGCCCGGAACGCGGCATGACCCTTCGTACCCGCGTCATCCCCTGTCTCGACGTCAGCGACGGCCGGGTGGTGAAGGGCGTCAACTTCATCAACCTGACCGACGAAGGAGACCCGGTCGAACTGGCCGCCCGTTACGCCGCCGAAGGCGCCGACGAGATCTGTTATCTCGACATCTCCGCCGCGCCCGAGGGCCGGCCGACGTTGCTCGACGTGGTCCGCCGCACGGCCCGGAACGTGTTCGTCCCGCTGACGGTGGGGGGCGGCATCAGATCACCCGAAGACGTCAGGGCGGCCCTTCGCTCGGGGGCGGACAAGGTGACGATCAACACCGCCGCGGTCGCCAACCCCCGGTTGCTGGCCGACTGCAGCACCCGCTTCGGACGCCAGTGCATCGTGCTGGCCATCGATGCCCGCAGAACGGAGGCCGGCTACGAGGTGATGGTCAACGGTGGCCGCCAGACCACCGGGATCGACGCCGTGGAATGGGCGGTCCAGGGCGAGCGGTTGGGGGCGGGTGAGATCCTGCTGACATCGATGGATGCCGACGGGACCAAGGATGGCTTCGACCTCGCCCTCACCCGGGCCGTATCCGAGGCAGTCAACGTCCCGGTGATCGCCTCGGGAGGAGCCGGCACCGTCGACCACTGTGTGGCGGCGGTGAAGGAAGGAATGGCCGATGCGGTCCTGGCTGCCTCCATCTTCCACCGCCGCGAGATCGGGATCGACGCCGTCAAAGCGGCGATGGCTGCGGCCGGAATCCCAGTCCGGAGGGTGGCATGAACGTGGTGTTCGACTCCGACGGTCTCGTCCCCGCCATCATCCAGGACGACGAGACCGCCGCCGTTCTGATGCTGGGGTGGATGAATCAGCAGGCCCTCGACGCCACCTTCACCACCGGCCTCGTCCATTTCTGGTCTCGATCCCGCCAGGCCTTGTGGCAGAAGGGCGAGACGAGCGGCAACGCCCTGGAGTTGGTCGGCATCGACTCTGACTGCGACGCCGATGCGCTGTTGGTGCGGGTCCGACCGCGGGGGCCGGTCTGTCATACCGGCGAGGACACCTGTTGGGGTCCCTCCTCCCGGATGGGTTTGGCCGGCCTCGATCACGTGTGGTCGGTGATCGCCGACCGCGCCGCCAACCTGCCCGCCGGTTCCTACACCACCCAACTGCTCACCGGCGGGCCGGATGCGGCCGCCAGAAAGGTGGGCGAAGAGGCACTCGAAGTGATCCTGGCCGCCAAGGACCATGCCGCCGGCGCAGTCGACGACCGTCGGGTGGCAGAAGAGATGGCAGACCTCCTCTACCACCTGCTCGTCCTCGCCGCCGAACGAGGGATCGCCCCCGGCGAGATCATGGCCGTCCTCGCCGAGCGCCGCCACTGA
>DAIOGO010000193.1:0-4174 GCA_036745195.1 Actinomycetota bacterium
CAAACTCCCTCACTCCGTTCGGTCGAGGGGGGAGAGACAGAAACCGACACCCGTCACATGTCACCCTTCACCTGCCACCTGTCACCTGGATGAACCGGCCCAAGTCAGCGGTGGCGGGATGCCGCATGGCGCAGGACGCAAGACGCAGGACGCAGGACGCAGGACGCAAGACGCAGAGCGCAAGACGCATGACGCAAGACGCACGACGCACGACGCAGTGCGGTCACCCGACCGGGGTGACGCTCACCGGGATTCCGTTGAGGACGGCGTTGCCCGACAGTGGGTCGATGATCGACCCGTCGGTGAGCCGGTTGACATTGACACCGGGCCGGCGACTGGCCACGGACAACCTGGTTTCGGGCTGGTCGTGCCCCCAGCCATAGGGGATCGACACCACTCCCGGGGCGATGTCCTCGGTCACCGACACCGGGACCTCGAGCGTCCCCGCCCGGGAGGTGACGGTGGCCGCCTCCCCATCCACCAGACCGAGGCGTTCTGCATCATCCGGGTGGATCTGCATCGTGCACCGCTCTTTCCCCTTCACCAGCACTTCGACGTTGTGGAGCCAGGAGTTGTTGGAGCGGAGGTCGCGCCGTCCCACCAGCACCAGCGCCGGTGGCGCCTCCCCCATCGCCGCCTCCAACCGGGCGACGTCGGCAAGCAGCGGAGGCGGCGCCAGCTCGATCTTGCCCGATGCGGTCGCCAGGATCCCGGGGAGGCGCTCGACGAGAGGGCCCCGATCGACTCCGTGCGGTTGGGCGACGATGGCGTCCAGCGTCCACCCGTCCGGATCCCTCCCGAAGCCGTCTCCCCCGGCTCCCATCCTGATCATGAAATCGAGTGTCTTCTCGGCCCCTTCCCACCGATCGAGCATCGCCATCAACTCCTGCGGCTCCCTGCCCTCGATCGGCGAACCAGGGACGGTGGTGGCGGCGGCGATCTGCTGGAGCAAGGCGGCATCGGCCAGGTCGGAGGGATCGGTCTCTGGCCCCATCCCCATCACGATCCCGGTGAGCGTGACAAGAATCTCGAACTCGGATGGGCCGGTGGCCGGAAACACGGCCGGGGAGTAGCGGGCGTGGTTGTGGACCACCAACGAGGCAAACGCCAGGTCGTAGTGCGATCGCTCCAGCGCAGAGGGAGGAGGGAGGATGACGTCGGCGTGCCTGGTGGTTTCGTTCAAGTAGGGGTCGACCGACACCATGAACTCGAGACCGGCCAGCGCCCGGCCGAGCCGGTCGCCCTCCGGGGTGGTGAGGACCGGGTTCCCGGCCACCGTGATCAGGGCCTGAATCTGTCCAGCGCCGCCTGTCTCGATCTCGTCAACCAGGGTCGCCACCGGCAACTCGCCAAACGCCTCGTCGAGGCCTCGGACGCGCGACTTCCACCGACCCACCTGAAAGGACCTGGCCGCCCGGGAGCGGGGCTCGTGGATCGGCGAAGGGAACATCACCCCACCCGCTCGGTCGAGGTTCCCGGTGAGGAGGTTCAACACGTCGCAGGCCCACGCCGCCAGCGTGCCGAAGGCGGCGGCGTGTGTCCCGATCCTCCCGTAGACACATCCCCGATCGGCGCCGGCCAGTTGGCGCGTCAGCCGCCTGATGTCCGAAGCCGCCACCCGGGTCCATGCTTCCACCCGCTCGGGGGAGATCGACTCGACGGCGGCGGCGACCTCGTCGATCCCGGCTGTGAACTCGGCCAACCTCCCCGGCGCCACCAGGTTCTCATCGAACAGGCAATTGACCATGGCGAGCAGGAGGGCGGCATCGGTTCCGGGCCGGATCGAGAGGTGTTCGTCGGCCTCGGCGGCGGTCCTGGTCCGCCGCGGATCCACCACCACCACCTTCCCACCGCGCGCACGGATCGCCTCCAGCCTTCCCGGCCAGTCGGGGGCGCTCGCCAGCGAACCATTCGACTCGTAGGGGTTGGCCCCGAGGATGAGGATGAACCGGGTGCGATCGAGGTCGGGCACCGCGTTGAGGAGCCCGCCGCCGTACAGGTAGGCGTTGGCCACCTCCTTCGGCCGCTGGTCGACGGTGGACGCCGAGAAGATGTTCCGGGTGCGGGTGGCGCGGAGGAGGGGCTTGAGGGCAATCGCCGATTCGAAGTTGTGGGCGTTGGGGTTCCCGACGTAGACACCGAGAGCGTCGTCACCATGCGCCTCTCGCACCGCGCCCAGGCGTCGGTCGATCTCGGCAAACGCCTCCGACCAGGTCGTCTCCACATGCCGGCCGTCACGGCGCACCAGCGGGCTCCGCAGCCGGTCGGGGTCGGTGTGGAGCCGGCCCAAAGTCGATCCTTTCGGGCAGATGAACCCGCGGGAGAAGGTGTCGTCTCGATCGCCCCGGATCACCGTGACTTCCTCATCGGCGATCGACAGCACCAGCCCACAGGTCGCCTCGCACAACGGGCAGGTTCGGTGGGCGGTGCGTTCCGTCATCGCCTCACACTATGCGATCGGGCCGGCACCGGGTCGGGCAGCGGCAGGTATCGTTGGTGGGAGTCCCAACGCCGGAGAGAGCCCATGGCCACCAAGATCACCTACTCGACGATGTCCGCCGCCGATCCCGAACTGCAGGCGGCCTACGACGTCGCCGTGGAGCGAATCCGACCATCACTTGGCGCCCACCAGCCGTTTTTCGTGAACGGAGAGGAGCGGTTCACCGACGAGGTCTTCACCGAGTTGTCGCCGATCGACTCGTCCATCGTGATCGGCCGGTTCAGCCAGGCGTCGACGTCGGATGCCGACGAGGCGGTGCGGACATCGGCCGCCTTCCAACCGGAGTGGGATGCGCTCGGCTGGAAACAACGGGTCGAGCTGATGCTGGCGGCGGGTGACCTGATGGAAGCCGACATGTTCGAACTGGCGGCCCTGGTCGCATTCGAGGTTGGCAAGAGCCGCCTGGAAGCGCTGGGCGATGTGGCCGAAACCGTCGAGTTCTTCCGGTACCACAGCTCACAGATGGTGGCCAACGACGGTTTCGTCCGGCCGCTGGGTCAGCTGTCGCCGTCCGAGAAGAACACGTCGGTGATGCGGCCGCACGGAGTGTGGGGTGTCATCTCCCCCTTCAACTTCCCGATGGCGCTCGCCGCCGGGCCGACCATCTCCGCCCTCCTGACCGGTAACACCGTGGTGTTGAAACCGTCCAACGTAGGCGCGCTGGCCGGAATCGAGTTCTACCGCCTGTTGCGCCGGGCGGGTGTTCCGGCCGGAGCCGTCCAACTGCTGACCGGCCCCGGATCGAAGGTCGGCAAGGCGCTGGTCGCCAACCCGGGGGTGAAGGGATTCACGTTCACCGGCTCCTACGACGTGGGCATGTCGATCTTCCGCGGGTTCTCATCCGACATACCGAAGCCGGTGCTGGCCGAGATGGGCGGCAAGAACCCGGCCATCGTCACCGCCACCGCCGATCTCGAGGCCGCCGCCGAAGGAGTGATGCGGGGAGCATTCGGATTCTCGGGTCAGAAGTGCTCTGCGACCTCCCGGGTGTACGTGGAACGGGCCGTCTACGACGATTTCGTGGAGAAACTCGTCGAGAAGACCTCGTCCCTCAAGGTCGGCAACCCGATCCAACCCGACGTGTTCACGGGGCCGGTCATCGATGAGGCAGCCGTCGCCCGCTTCGTCGAGGCGGTCGACGAGACCGAGGCGTCGGGTGGGACCGTCCTGGCCGGTGGCCACGTGCTCGACGAGGGCGACCTGGCCCGCGGCCACTTCGTGGAGCCCACGGTGGTGACCGCCCCGATGGACTCCTGGGTATGGTCGCGCGAGTTGTTCATGCCCTTCCTGGTGGTGGGACCGGTCGATTCCCTCGATGAGGCGATCGAGCGGGCGAATGACACCGAATACGGCTTGACGGCGGGTGTCTTTGCCGGGACGAAGGAGGAGCTCGAGAAGTTCTTCAGCCGGATCGAGGCCGGGGTCACCTACGCCAACCGGAGGGCGGGGGCCACCACCGGGGCCTGGCCTGGGATCCAGAGCTTTGGTGGATGGAAGGGCTCCGGCACCACCGGCACCGGCTTCAGCCCGTGGTATCTGCGTCAGTACCTGCGAGAGCAGAGCCGCACCGTCGTCGAATGAGGGTCCTCGTCACCGGGGCGGGCGGGGTGCTCGGGGCCCGGGTTCTGGAGCGGGCGATGGCGGCAGGCCACGAGGTCATCGCCGCCACCGGCA
>DAIOGO010000194.1:0-4103 GCA_036745195.1 Actinomycetota bacterium
CGGCGCCCCCGAGGAGAAGCGAGCATGAGCCCGTCCCTCAGGCGTTCGATCCGGATGGGGTTGGTCGGCGGGATTGTCGTGATCTACCTGGGAGTGGTGGGAATGCTCGAGGCATTCAAGGATCGCCCCATCATCACCGGAATCCTCCAATTCTCGCTTCTGCTGATCTTCTTCACCCTCGGTGGATTGGGCCTGGCCGCCGGCCGTCCCGGCAAGCGTCGGGAACCTACCCAACCTCCGCTGGTGGCCGGGATCATCGCCGGGGCGGTGGGCGGGGCGCTGGTGGGCGTGTTCTTCCTGGTGATCGATTTCGTAGCGAACTCGCTCGAATGGGACGTCAGGTCCGTGTTTGCCAGCATCAGCCCGGCCCTCCTCGAGCTCGTGGCCTTCGGCCGGACGACCTGGGTGGCAACCGCCATCTTGATCGCCGGTGGCGCCGTCGCCGGGGCGGCGCTGGGGTCGCTCAACCTCCTCGGGAAACGGACGAGAACGATCGTGGTGACGGCACTCCTGGCCGGGTTGATCGCCGCCCTCGGTGCCCCCTTGTTCAAGGTGATGTTCGACGGTCTCAAGATCCCCAACCGGTGGCTCTTCGAGCGGGATGGGTTGACGGTGCTCGGTTTGGTCGTCGTAGTCGTGGTCTTTGCACTGCTGCGGTATGTCGGTCTCCGCTTGGGCGGGCCACGTCAGGCCTTGCTCAAGGTACCGGGCACCAACGAGCGCAACATCAAGGTGGTGACCTTCCTCATCTCCGTGGCGGTGCTGGCCGTTCTGCCCTGGATCGTCAACGAGAACGTGTCGAGCGTTCTCGGCTTCGTCGGCGTCTACATCCTCCTCGGTCTTGGTCTCAACATCGTGGTCGGATATGCCGGTCTGCTCGACCTCGGGTACGTGGCGTTCTACGCAGTGGGTGCCTACTCCGTGGCGGTGTTCACTGCCACCACCTCCTATTTGGTGGGGGGCACGGTCAACGCTCCCGCCGCCGCCGGCTACACCAACTTCTGGGTCGCCGTGCCGATTACGATCCTGATCTCGGTGGCGATCGGGGTGGCTATCGGCGCTCCTGTCCTCCGGCTGCGCGGCGACTATCTGGCGATCGTCACCCTCGGGTTTGGGGAGATCATCCGGACGCTGGTCCTCTCCGACTGGCTCAAGCCCAGGATGGGTGGACCGCAGGGCATCACCAACGTCGCCGCCGTCCCCTTCTTCGGTCTCAACACCCGCAACGCCCAGATCCTCTACTACCTGATCTTCGGGTTCGCCGCCCTGGCGTTCTTCGTGGCCGTGCGGCTGAAGACGTCGCGAGTGGGTCGAGCCTGGGCAGCGATGCGCGAGGACGAGGACATCGCCGAAGGTATGGGGGTGAGCGTCATCCGCTACAAGCTGCTGGCGTTTGCCGCCGGCGCCGCCATCGGCTGTCTCGGTGGGGCCTTCTTCGCCGCCAAACTCTCGGTCGCCAACCCCGGGTCTTTCACCCTGCTGGTTTCGATCAACGTGCTGGCGGTGGTGGTGCTGGGCGGGATCGGTTCGATCCCAGGAGTCGTGGTCGGGTCGCTGGTGCTCGTCGGGTTGCCGGAGTTGCTGCGGGAGTTCGGTGAGTTCCGGCTTCACATCTACGGCGCCATCCTCGTCGCCATCATGCTCATCAAGCCAGAGGGACTCATCCCCGACAAACGGAGGGCGCTGGAATTGAGGGGCGACGACCACCAACCCGAGAAGGCGGTGCTGAGCGCCTCGGAGACCGAGGGGGTGCAATGAGCCATCTGCTCGACATCAAGGGTGTATCGATCCGTTTTGGTGGCGTCCAGGCGGTGAACAAGGTCGACTTCCACGCCGATCCGGGTGCGATCGTCGGGGTGATCGGACCCAACGGGGCGGGCAAGACCACCCTCTTCAACATCGTGACCGGCTTCTACAGCCCCGACGAAGGGGCCATGACCTTCGACGGACACAACATCTCCGGTCTCAAGCCGAATGCTCTCACCCGATTGGGGATGGCCAGGACCTTCCAGTCGGTGCGCCTGTTCAACGCCATGACGGTTCTCGAGAATGCGATGGTCGGCCAGCACACCCGGACCAAGGCGGGGATGTTGGGCGCCCTGGTGCGGGGCCCGGGTACCCGCAAGGAGGAGGAGCGGATCCGGGAGAAGGCCCGGGAGGCGCTGGCCTTCTTCGGCGACCGCCTCATCGGGAGGGAGGATGCCCTTGCCTCCGATCTGGCCTATGCCGACCGGCGCCGGCTGGAGATCGCTCGGGCGATGGCCACCGAGCCGAAGCTGTTGCTCCTCGACGAACCGGCGGCCGGCATGAACCCCGCCGAGAAGGAGGGGCTGATCGCCCAGATCGCCCGGCTGAGATCGGAGCGGAACTACGCCATCGTGCTGATCGAGCACGACATGCCGGTCATCAAGAGCGTCTCCGACCGGGTGGTGGCCCTCGACCACGGCGAGAAGATCGCCGAAGGCACCTACGAGCAGGTGTCCACCAACCAGCAGGTGATCGAGGCATACCTCGGCAAGGCGGCTCAGGAGGCCCAACTGTGAGTGCGTTGCTGTCGTTGCACGGAGTTGATGCCGGGTATGGGCCGAGTGAGGTTCTGCAAAAGGTCGACCTCGAAGTCAACGAAGGCGAGATCGTCTGTCTGCTCGGTTCCAATGCCGCCGGAAAGAGCACGACCCTGCGGACCATCCTGGGGATGGTCAAGGCCCGGGCCGGGACCGTCGCCCTGCGGGGTGAAGAGATCCAGGACCTCTCCACCCCCCAGATCGTGGCCAAGGGTGTGACCATGGTTCCCGAGAACCGCCGACTCTTCGCCCGGATGTCGGTTCGAGAGAACCTGGAGATCGGCGCCAATCTCCGCAACGACAAGCCGGGAATCCTGGCCGACATCGAGCGGGTCTTCCATCTATTCCCTCGGCTGGAGGAGAGAATCGCCCAGAAGGCGGGGACCCTGTCGGGCGGCGAACAGCAGATGCTCGCCATCGGCCGGGCACTGATGGCCAAACCCTCGGTGCTGCTGATGGACGAGCCTTCGATGGGGCTCGCCCCGATCCTGGTCCAGCAGGTCTTCGCCACGATCCAGGAGATCAACAAGCAGGGCATGACGATCTTGGTGGTCGAACAGAATGCCAACGTGGCGCTGGCGGTGGCCGATCGAGGCTACGTCATCCAAACGGGGCGGATCGTGATGAGCGACACCGCCAAGAACCTGCTCGCCAACCCCAAGCTGCGCGACGCCTACCTCGGCGAACTGGAAACCTGAGCTGGACCGCCTCCGGGAAGGACCACCAGTGGATTCGCCCGTCTGCATCGTCACCGCCTCTGGCCGGGGCATCGGCGCCGCCGTCGCCCGAAGGCTGCATGTGTCCGGCTACCGACTCGTTCTGATGTCGACCGGGGGAGGGGCCGAGACGCTTGCGGCCGAGTTGGGTTGTGTCGGGATCGCCGGTTCGGTGGCCGACTCGGCCGACCTCGCCCGGTTGGTGGAGACCGCGCAGACCGCCTACGGCCGGGTCGACGCGGTGGTCAACAACACCGGCCACCCTCCCAAAGGCGACCTGCTGTCCCTCACCGAGGACGACTGGAGACACGGGCTCGACCTGGTGTTGCTCGGCGTCGTGACGATGTCACGCCTGGTGACTCCACTCATGCTCGAACAGGGAGGTGGGGCAATCGTCAACCTCACGACCTTCGCCGCCTTCGAACCGAGCCTGGCCTTTCCGATCTCGAGCGCCCTCCGGGCGGCGGTCGGCGCCTACACGAAGCTCTATGCCGATCGGTACGCGGCGGAGGGGATCCGGATGAACAGCGTGCTTCCCGGCTACATGGACAGCTATCCGGAGTCGGCCGAACTGGTGGCCAGGATCCCGATGGGACGGTTCGCCGGAGTGGACGAAGTGGCTTCCGTGGTCGAGTTCCTGCTGGGCCCGGGCGCCTCCTATGTGACGGGGCAGAACCTGAGGGTCGACGGGGGCATCACCCGTTCGGTCTGAGTGCTGGGTTGCTGGACCCGGGCGGGCGCGGGCACCCACCGGCAGGAGTAGCCTTCGCCCCGCCATGGAACTGCGCGAGCTCGTGACCGGAAGACCCCATCTGTGTGGGCC
>DAIOGO010000195.1:0-4096 GCA_036745195.1 Actinomycetota bacterium
ATAGGCGACCTGGGGCTTGCCGACGTTGGCCGCCACTTTGAACTCACGCACCAGACGGTCGACCAGGATCTCCAGGTGGAGCTCGCCCATTCCGGCGATGATCGTCTGGCCCGTCTCCTCGTCGGTCCTGACGAGGAAGGTGGGGTCCTCCTCTGCCAACTTGGTGAGCGACTCACCCAGCTTCTCGTCATCCGACTTCGACTTGGGCTCGATCGCCACCGAGATCACCGGTGCCGGGAAGGTCATCGACTCGAGCTGGACCTCTGCCCCGGAAGCGGACAGGGTGTCACCGGTCTTCACACTCTTGAGTCCGACGGCCGCCACGATGTCGCCGGTGAAGACGTGATCGATGTCCTCACGGTGGTTGGCGTGCATCCGGAGCAGCCGACCGAGGCGTTCCTTGTTTCCCGAGGTGGTGTTGACAACGGATTCGCCCTTGGCGGCGTGACCCGAATAGACCCGGAAGTAGGTGAGCTTGCCGACGTGCGGATCCGACATGATCTTGAAGGCGAGCGCCGAGAACGGCGCAGTGTCGTCGGCGGCCCGCTCGATGGCGATCTCCTCGTCACCCGGCTTGTGTCCGACGGTGGGCGGGAGATCGAGCGGGCTGGGGAGGTATTCGACGATGGCGTCGAGCAGCAGCTGAACACCCTTGTTCTTGAAGGCAGAGCCGCAGAACACGGGCGTGAAGAGATGGTCGATCGTTCCTTTGCGGATGGCCGCCTTCAGCTCTCCGACCCCGATCTCCAGATCCTCGAGGTACTTCTCGAGGAGCTTCTCGTCGGCCTCGGCGGCGGTCTCGACCAGGCGGGAACGGTATTCGGCCGCCTTGGCGGCCATGTCCGCCGGCACCTCGACGATGTCCCACTGCTTGCCGTCGTCGCCCCTCCACAGATGGGCCTTCATCTCGACCAGGTCGATGACACCGAGGAAGTCCGATTCGACCCCGATCGGAAGTTGCATCACCAACGGGGTGACCGCCAACCGGTCGACGATCGAATCGACGTCGGCGTAGAAATCGGCTCCGGTCCTGTCGAGTTTGTTGATGAAGCAGATCCGGGGGACGCCGTAGCGGTCGGCCTGGCGCCACACGGTCTCGGACTGGGGCTCGACCCCGGCGACGCCGTCGAAGACGGCCACCGCTCCATCCAGCACCCGCAGACTGCGCTCGACCTCGACGGTGAAGTCGACGTGGCCCGGGGTGTCGATGATGTTGATGTTGTGGTCGTGCCACAGGCAGGTGGTGGCGGCCGAGGTGATGGTGATACCCCGCTCCTGCTCCTGCTCCATCCAGTCCATGGTGGCGGCGCCCTCGTGGACCTCGCCGATCTTGTAGTTCTTACCGGTGTAATAGAGGATGCGCTCGGTCAGCGTGGTCTTGCCTGCGTCGATGTGCGCCATGATCCCGATATTCCGGGTCCGGCTCAGCGGCACCGATCGAAGCTGCGACAGCGCGGCGTTGTTACTCATTTCCTCATTACTCCGGTCGTTATGGACTTGTCAGGATGGCGGGCAGGCGCCCGCCCACTCTCACCAGCGATAGTGGGCGAAGGCCTTATTCGACTCCGCCATCTTGTGGATGTCTTCTTTGCGCTTGATGGCTGCACCCGTGTTGTTGGATGCGTCCATGATCTCGTTGGCCAGCCGGGCCGACATCGTCGGCTCCTTGCGGCGGCGGGCGAACCCGACCAGCCAGCGGATGGCCAGGGTGGTGGAACGGCGGGGGGAAACCTCGATCGGCACCTGGTAGGAGGACCCACCGACGCGCCGGGATCGCACCTCGACCTGGGGCCGGAGGTTGTCGATCGCTCGCTTGAGCACGTTCACCGGATCCTGGTTCGACCGGCGCTCGATGACCTCGAGGGCGTCGTAGACGATCGAACGGGCGACGTCCTTCTTGCCGTCGAGCAGGACCTTGTTGATGACCTGGCTCACGAGCACGTTGCGGAACACCGGATCCGGCTCGATCCGACGCTTCTGGGCGGGGGCGCGACGCATGTCAGCCCTTCACTTTCTTGGCGCCGTAACGGGAACGGGCCTGCTTGCGGTTCTTGACGCCGGAAGCATCGAGCGTGCCCCGAATCACCTTGTAGCGGACGCCGGGGAGATCGCGGACCCGACCGCCACGGACGAGAACGATTGAGTGTTCCTGCAGGTTGTGGCCCTCGCCGGGGATGTAGGCGGTCACCTCGACGCCCGACGACAGGCGGACGCGACAGACCTTGCGCAGTGCCGAGTTCGGCTTCTTGGGGGTAACCGTGTAGACACGGGTGCACACCCCGCGCCGCTGCGGAGCGCCGGCCAGACCGGCAGTCTTCGACTTCTTCTTCTTCGGCTTCCTGCCCTCGCGGACAAGCTGCTCAATCGTTGGCATAGTGCTCCTCGAGCGGTGGGCGCCACCGGCTTGTCCGGCGCCACCCGCGTGCTTCACAACCTGCTTCGGCCGCCTCGGCTCGTCGCCTCGGCGCCCTGATCCTGCGCCAAAGGCGAGCCTTGAGACACAGACAAGGGTCCGGGGGCCGTTCAGGAACGTGCAGTCGGCTGCAAGCGCACGACTACGGGACGTGAGTATACGGTCGCCCGTCCGGCCGGTCAAAACCCGGGAGCGAGCTGCCTCGAGGCCTTGGTTCGAGGTGGGGGCCGGGGTCTCGAGGACCCGGCCCCCTCTCGTGTCAGGCTTCTTCGTCGACCTCGGCCAGATCGGCGGTGTCGATGACCAGTTCCTCGTCGAACTCGATCTCGACGGCACGCTTGTTGGCACCGAGCGACGCCAGCCATTCGGCCGGGTTGTCGGGCATTCCCTCGTCGGCCGAGCGCATAGGGGTGTCGCCTCCCAGGAACCCGAGAGCCGCCACCGTGGTGGCCCCGGGGAGGGCGGGCTGTAGTGGCTGGTATTCCATCGATCCGGTCCCGGCCGGGATCAACTGACCGATGATCACGTTCTCCTTCAAACCCCGCATGAAGTCGGACTTGGCCTGGATGGCGGCATCTGTCAGCACCCTGGTCGTCTCCTGGAAGGAGGCGGCCGAGAGCCACGAGTCGGTGGCCAGCGAGGCCTTGGTGATCCCCATCAACTCCGACCGTCCTTCGGCGGGCTTGTTGCCCTCCTGGACGAGGTCGCGATTGGTGTTGCGGAAGAGCTGGTCGTCCACCAGTTCGGCCGGGAGGAAGCTCGAGTCGTTGGCCGAGACCACCCGGATCCGCTTGAGCATCTGGCGCACGATCAACTCGATGTGCTTGTCGTGGATTTCCACGCCCTGTGAGCGGTAGACCTCCTGCACCTGATCCACCAGGTACTGCTGGGCGGCCCGGACACCCCGGATCTCCAGCACTTCCTTCGGATCCAAGGGGCCTTCGGTCAGCTGAGCGCCCGCCTCGATCACGTCGCCGTCGGCGACCCGCAGACGAGCCCTCCGGGAGACCGAATAGGCGATCTCGCCTTCCTTGGCGTCGACCACGATGCGGCGGCCGGCTTCGTCGTCGACGATCCGGACCGGACCCGCCACCTCGGAGAGGATGGCCTTGCCCTTGGGAGCCCGTGCCTCGAACAGCTCGACCACCCGGGGAAGCCCGTGGGTGATGTCCTCACCGGCGACACCGCCGGTGTGGAACGTGCGCATGGTGAGCTGGGTTCCCGGCTCGCCGATGGACTGGGCGGCCATGATCCCGACCGCCTCGCCCATCTCGACCGGCTTGCCAGTGGCGAGCGACAGCCCGTAACAGGTCTGGCACACCCCGAGGACGGCGTCGCAGGTGAGCACCGAACGAACCCGCACCGATTCGATCTCGACGGCCTTGGCCTCGATCGCCAGCAGCGCCTTGGTACCGATGAGCACACCGGCCTTCAACTTCTCCCCGCCTGCGCTTTCCACCACGGAGCGGTCGACCTTGATGTCGTCGGCCAGCACCCGCCCGAAGATCCGGGAGCGGAGGTTGCGGATCGGCCGGCCGCGCTCATCGAGCAGGGCGATCTTGATGCCCTTGTCGGTGGCGCAGTCCGCCTCGTTGATGATCAGTTCCTGGGACACGTCGACCAGGCGACGGGTCAGGTACCCCGAGTCGGCCGTACGCAGGGCGGTGTCGGCCAGACCCTTGC
>DAIOGO010000196.1:0-1812 GCA_036745195.1 Actinomycetota bacterium
CAATGGTCCCAACTGGTTGGCGGCGCAGAACCTGACGGCTGGATCTGGTACGGCGGCGGCGCCCTCCCCTACTGGTTGACCGTCCGGGACGGCGAGATCATCCAGGTGGTCGAGCAGTACCTGCCCTGACGGCTCGGTTCTCGAAGCTGTCCCGGCTTCGCTCGGTGCGAAGGAAGAGGAAGAACGAGAAGGTGGCCAGCGCCGAGAGCAGATGCCAGGCGGCGTGCGCCTGGAAGAGGGAGTCCGGGTCACAGGATGGGCTGTCGGCGGTGCCGGTCAACCAGATGGCGTAGGCGGAAAGGAACGCCGCCACCCCGATCCAGAACCATGGAACGAACCTGCGCACCCCCGGCGCCGGGCTCCGGGCGAAGACGGCCGGGATCCAGAACAGCACAACCCACCAGTACTCCGATGGGGTCGCCAGCATCGTGGCCGGGCCGATCCCGAAGGCGGCGGCCACCACGAAGCCGACCAGACCCGAGAGCGGGCGGGTCCAGCGACCATGGAATCGGTAGAGGGCCTCGGTGATGATCCAGAGGGCGACCGACAAGCCGAACAGGTCGAGGCCGATTCCCAGATCGGGCCCGGCGAACCAGTAGCCGCCGGCGTAGCCGGCGAGGAGCAGACCGTAGGTTGAGAACAACCGTCGATCGGACCATGCACCGAGCACCGAGATGTTGAAGAGCCACGGGACGAGGATGAAGGCCACCATCGAGACGTTGTCGATCCAGGCGCCGAACCGGGTGTGGGTGCCGTGCATCAGCATCGAACCCGGGCCGAGGAAAACGGAGGCCCCGGCGTAGAGCAGGGCGACCGACGAATAGCCGAAGAAGCGG
The DNA here is from genome assembly GCA_036745195.1 of Actinomycetota bacterium. Taxonomy (GTDB): domain Bacteria; phylum Actinomycetota; class Acidimicrobiia; order Spongiisociales; family ZC4RG35; genus JBFHRE01. The sequence continues at coordinate 837 of DAIOGO010000196.1, forward strand.
TTGGGGTAGGCACCGCCCCGGGAGATGTCCCTTCCCAGGATCCAGAACATCGCCAACCCGGCGATCACGAAACCGAGGTTGCCGAGGGTGTTGACGGGCTCTCGGAGCAGGCCGCCGCTCACCCGCTCGCACCAGCGAGAGACCTGGCCGATCGGCGATTCGTTGGCGGCGGGCGGTCCCCAGCCGTCGGCGCCCACCAGGACGAACCCGATCGCAAAGCCGACCACCAGGGTCCCGGCGACGGCGAGTGGTCTGAACCGGCGGATCACCCGGCCAGGCTACCCCTCCTCCAAATTGCGCGGTGAGAGGGCAGATTTCTGCCCTCTCACCGCATAAGAACGATTCCGGTCGGCCGGGTGGGGACAGTGCAGGTCCTTGCATATGCGTGTTTGTGCATAGGTCTATTGGTCCTGGCCGTGGGACCTTTGCCGGGTGCGGTTTGGCCGGGGAGCGGCGATAGTGACCAGTGAACGTACACACATAGACCACAGCGAGGAGGTCGCAATGGCACGCAGATTCAGGACACTCGGAATTCTCATGGCCGTCATCGGCTTGGGATTCCTGGTAGGCGGCGGAGTCGCCTACACCAAGGTCCAGCAGGGATACGGTTCCCTGGAGGCCTTGAGCGGCGCACAGAACGTGCAGCTCAGCTACAACGAAGACGGCCAGCTCATCGACCGCGGCGAGGTTGCCGGAGCCGAGGCCATCATGTCGTTGCTCAAGGACGACTGGAAGTACCCGGTCGTGGAAGGCGATCTGGATCCCAACGATCCGGTGGTCGACACGGCAACCGAGTACATGTTCCAGATGGCCACCATCACGTACCACGTGCTCCACGGCACCCAGACCATCGTGCTGGAGGAGGACGTGGAATACAACGGTGAGACGTTCAAGGCCGGAACCTACGAGTTCGACATCGATGGCCGCTACTGGGCCGACTTCGACCGCCAGCATCCGCTCGAGGGTCCCGCCCGGG
>DAIOGO010000196.1:1912-4074 GCA_036745195.1 Actinomycetota bacterium
GGCCGCTACTGGGCCGACTTCGACCGCCAGCATCCGCTCGAGGGTCCCGCCCGGGCCCAGGCCTGGAACGCCACCCCGCATGCCCTGATCGCAGAGCTCGGGGTCGGAACCGCCACCCACTCCGCCCTCCAGTTGGGGCTGGGCGTGGCAGGCGCCTTCGCCGGAATCGGCTTGACGCTGGTGCTGCTCGGCTTCGGCCTGATGTGGGCCGGCAAGTCGGAAATGACTGTCATGCGGGACTCGGATTCCTCGCTGAGGGAGCCGGTCAAGGTCTGAACTCAGATCACTGGGCCGGACCCCCGTCCGGCCCCGCAGACACGGAGGCCCCCCACAAGGGGGCCTCCGTCATGTTCGGGGTGACGGGCAGACCCCACTGGCCTACTCTGCCCCGATGCCCGTGTTCCTGGCCGCCCTCGCCGCCCTCTCCTGGGGGACGGCCGACTTCATCGGGGGTCTCGCCTCCCGGCAGGCTCCGGCCCGGTCGGTGGTGGTCTACTCCCAGCTCGTCGGCCTGACCTTGGCCCTCATCGGAGCCCCGCTACTCGGCGGCGAACCGACCGCCCGCGACTTCCTGTGGGGTGGGGCGGCCGGCCTCCTGGGCAGCTTCGGGCTGGTGGCTCTCTACGCCGCCCTCGCCGGGGGAAAGATCTCGGTGGTGGCTCCCGTCTCGGGAGTCATCTCCGCCGGGGTACCGCTGCTCTTCGGGCTTCTCATCGGCGAACGACCGGCCCCGACTGCGGTGGTGGGTATGACGGTTGCACTGGTGGCGATCTGGTTGGTGTCGGCGGGCGAGGATCTGGCCGCCTCCGGCATCGGATTGGCCCTGGTCTCCGGCGCAGGGTTCGCCGGCTTCGCCATCGTCATCGGCCAGACGGCCGACACCAGTGGGCTGTGGCCCCTGGTACCCGCCCGGGTCTCCTCCATCCTTCTCATCGTCGGATTCAGCCTGCTGACAGCCGGGGCGATCCGCCCTCCTCGCAAGGTCGGCCGGCTGGTGATTGCCGCCGGGGTGGGCGACATGGCGGCCAACATGCTGTTCCTGACCGCTTCGCACCTCGGCCTCCTGTCGATCGCCGCCGTCGTCTCCTCGATGTTCCCCGCCCCCACCGTCCTCCTCGGCCGCTTCGTGCTCCGTGAGCAGGTGAGACCGGCCCAGTGGGTCGGCCTGGTGCTGGCACTGGTGGCGGTGACACTGATCTCGATCTGAGGTGGCGCCCGGTAATTTTCCCCTGAGCCATAGCCCGCTCCGATACCGTCACCGCACCACATGACTCCCCCACTCCCCATGAGACTGCTCGCGGCTCCCCCACTCATACTGGAGCCGCTGGAGGCGCGCCACGCCGGAGCCATGTTCTCGGTCCTGTCCGACCCGGCCATCTACCAGTATGAGAACCACCCACCGTCCTCGCTCGAGTGGCTCGAGGACCGGTATACCCGGCTCGAAACACGAGCATCGGCGGACGGCACCGAACTGTGGCTCAATTGGGTCGTCCTCCTCGACCATCAGGCGATCGGCTACGTCCAGGCCACCGTCGAGCCGGACGGGCTGGCCTGGATCGCCTACGAATTCGGAAGCGCCTATTGGGGGCGAGGTCTGGCGAGTCTGGCGACGAGGGCCGTGATCGAGGAGCTGCAGGACGGTTACGGCGTCCACACCCTGCTGGCGGAATTGGTGGCCGCCAACCACCGATCGGTCAGATTGCTCGAACGGATCGGATTCGAGCCGGCCGGGACGGAATTGGCAATGGCCCATCCGGTCGAGCCTCACGAACGATTGATGGTGAGGCTGCTCACGGTCTGACCGTCTCGGGAATCTGTCGGACCCCGGCGCGATACTGAGCCGTGGGCACGCCCTTCCTCCACGTGGATCTCGATGCCTTCTACGCCTCCGTCGAGCAACTCCTGAACCCGGAACTACGCGGCAAGCCGGTACTGGTGGGAGGTGGGGTGGTACTGGCCGCCTCGTACGAGGCGCGGGCGTTCGGAGTCTCGGCGCCGATGGGTATCCGGCAGGCCCTGGCCCGCTGCCCCCACGCCGTCGTGGTCTCCGGTGAGTTCGGTCGGTACCTCGAGTTCTCGGATCAGGTCATGACGATCTGCCACGACATGACACCCCGGGTCGAGCAGATCTCGGTCGACGAGGCCTTCCTCGATGTGAGCGG
>DAIOGO010000197.1:0-3981 GCA_036745195.1 Actinomycetota bacterium
ACCGCCTTCGAGCAGATCTTCGCCGACGGGGATGTCGACGTGGTATTGCTCGCCTTCGGAGTGCTGATTCGGGAGAACGGAGTCGAAACGGATATCGACGCCACCGTTGAGATGCTCGAGACCAACTATGTGGGAGCGGTCGCCACTCTGCTCAGAACGGCCCGCTACCTGCAGCACCAGGGGCACGGTCACATCATCGTGCTCTCGTCGATCGCCGGACAGCGGTCCAGACCCGACAACTACCTGTATGGGTCCAGTCGAGCCGGACTCGACTTCGTAGCCCGCGGAATGGCGCCGGGCCTGAAAGCCGCCGGCGTTCGCCTCTCCATCATCCGCCCTGGGTTCGTTCACTCCAAGATGACCGCCGGCTGGAAGCCCGCCCCGTTCTCCGTGAAGGCCGACGACGTCGCCAAGGTCATAATACGAGAGGTCGAGCATCCCTCCTCCACCATCGTCTGGGTCCCGGGCAATATGCGGATCGTGGCACTGGCACTCAAGCTGCTCCCGGCGAGGCTACTGGCACGATTGCGGTGACCCACCAGACACCACCGGCCGGAATCCAACCGGAGTCGCGCAGGCGACCGGCTTTGGTCTCCTCCGGCCTCCACCAAACTGCTGCGTTGTTCTTATCTGCACTCGCCGTGTCGATGTTTCAGCGCGACCTCCTGATGGGTGTGTTGGCATCTGCCATCATGCTGCTCATGTGGCGGCGACCCGATCGGATCGGAGTCGTTCCGCTGGTTGTCCTGGCCGGTGCCGCTGCCCTCGCCCTCTACGGGGTAGTTGCCGTAAGGCCGCTCATTACCACTCGCCCCCTCGGTCCCCTTCCGTTCGTGCTTGCGGCTGGACAGCTGGCGGTGCTGGCGCTGGCCTGGACAGCCCGGGGCCGGCCTCACCTCCGGGACTGGACGATCCTGGCATCCATCGTGCTGGTGGTCGGGGGTGGGACCTACACCCTCTTGATGACTCCCAGCCCGACCATCGACGTTGCTCAACTCCACGTCGACGCCGGGAGAGTTCTGCGAGCGGGCGGAAACCCTTACTCCGACGTCAGGGTCATGGCCAATGGCACCCCGGAGTTCAAGCCATTCCTTATCGACGGATACACGTATCCACCGGCCGCGCTCGCCGCCTTCGGTGGGAGCGCCGCCCTCACCGGTGATGGCAGGTGGGCCGGACTGATCGCACTCGGCGCCGGGGTGGCCGGTCTCGGGCTACGGGTCAGAAAGGGAGATTCCTGGCCGGCCCTTGCCGTGTTCGCCGCCGTCGCCTCCCAACCCGGCCTTCCCCTGGTCCTGGAGGCTGCCTGGACCGAAACCCTCACCGTTGGCCTGCTGCTTTGGGCACTTCTGCTATGGAATAGGCGACCCGTGGCAGCGGCGATCCTGCTCGGGTCGGCCCTCGCTAGTAAGCAGTATCTGGTGTTGCTGGCTCCCCTGGCGTTGTCGCCGGTCTTCGCCGGCCGGAGACGGTGGATCCTGGCTGGTGGCGTGGTCACCACGCTCCCGGCGGCCCTCATCGACGTCCGGGCGTTTGTGGACCATGTGATCCGCTTCCACCTCGAGATCGGCGACCTAACTACCACTGGCACCGTGGGCGCCATCCTCGCCCAACTCGGCGTCGGCTGGCGGGTTCCCGCTCTGGCTGCCGCAGTCATCGCTACCGGAGCCGGTTTTGCGCTGGCGCGCCGCGCCGTCTCGTGGGATCGGCTCCTGCTCGCTGCGGCCACCGTCCTTGCGATCGCCTTCTCCCTGGGGTCTCAGGCTTACCCGAACTACTGGATGCTTCTGACGTTCTTGATCGCATCCTCGGTCGTCTTCACGGCTGGACCCGCCCGCCCGTGAAGTTCAGTGCCCCTCTCCCGGTGCTTGTGAGCAGTCGCCGCCGTGCGAGCGTGTTCGCGGTACCCGCCTGAGCCAACCAGCTGCTTCGCCAGATCGCCCCCGCCTCGCGAATCGCCGGGCCGCGCGCTCACACCTAGTCGGCGGCTCCGACCGCTCGGCGTTCTCGTTTCAGCTCGTTGATCTCGTCCCTCAATCGAGCTGCATATTCGAACCTCAGTTCCTGAGCGGCATCCTTCATCTCCTCTTCGAGTGAGAGAATCAACCGTTCGAGATCGTCGCCGGTGACGTCCAGGGTCCGTTTCAGCTCTGTGTCCCGCCGCCGCTTGGGCACCGTCTCCTGCGACTGGATCAACTCGAGGATGTCGGAAACCTGCTTGCGAACGGTCTGGGGGTCGATCCCCATTCGTTGGTTGTATTCGCCCTGCGCCTTGCGCCGCCGATTGGTCTCGTCGATCGCCCGTTGCATCGAGGCGGTGGTCTTGTCGGCGTACATGATCACCTGCCCGTCGACGTTGCGGGCGGCCCGGCCGATGATCTGGATCAGCGACGTCTCCGATCGAAGGAAGCCCTCCTTGTCGGCGTCGAGGATCGCCACCAATGACACCTCGGGCAGGTCGAGGCCCTCCCGCAGCAAATTGATTCCAACCAGCACGTCGAACTCGCCGAGTCGCAAGTCGCGGAGGATCGAGACCCGTTCCAGGGTGTCGATCTCAGAGTGGAGGTAGCGAGCCCTGACCCCCATCTCCAGCAGGTAATCGGTGAGATCCTCGGCCATCTTCTTGGTGAGGGTCGTGACCAGCACCCGTTGCTCGTTCTCCGCCCGTCCCCGGATCTCGCCGAGGAGATCGTCGATTTGACCCCGGGTGGGCCGGACCACGACCTCCGGATCGATCAGACCGGTGGGACGCACGATCTGCTGGACGATCTGGGTCGAGCGCTCCCGTTCGAATGGCCCGGGAGTCGCCGACAGGAAGACGATCTGGGGTGATCGCTCCAGCCACTCGTCGAAGCGCAGCGGACGGTTATCCATCGCCGACGGAAGCCGGAACCCGTGCTCGACCAACATCGTCTTGCGGGAATGGTCTCCTTCGAACTGGCCGCCGATCTGGGGCACGGTCACGTGCGACTCGTCGATCACGGTCAGGTACCCCTCCGGGAAGTAGTCGAGGAGGGTGTACGGGGCCTCCCCCGCCGCCCGGCCGTCGAGGTGGCGGGAGTAGTTCTCGATACCAGAGCAGAACCCGATCTCGCGAAGCATCTCCAGGTCATAGGAGGTCCGCATCCGCAGACGCTGTGCCTCGAGCAGCTTTCCCGACTGCTCCAGCTCGGCCAGCCGCTGCTCCAACTCGCCCTGGATCGAGTTGATGGCGCTCTCCATCCGTTCACGCTCGGTCACGTAGTGACTGGCAGGGAACACGAACAACTCGTTCAACTCGTCGATGAGCTCACCGGTGATCGGGTCGAGGCGGATGATCCGGTCCACCTCGTCGCCGAAGTACTCCACCCTGACGATCGTCTCCTCGTAGGACGGAAAGACGTCGAGGGTGTCACCCCTCACGCGGAACTTGCCTCTGACCAGGTTGACCTCGTTCCGTTCATACTGGATGTCGACCAGACGGCGAATGGCGGCCTGCATCGGGTACTCCACCCCCCGGACCAGACGAAGAAGCTGACCCTTGTACTGCTCGGGGGACCCCAGGCCGTAGATGCATGACACCGAGGCGACGATGATCACGTCGTCGCGCACCAACAGCCCGGAGGTGGCGGCGTGCCGGAGCCGGTCGATCTCGTCGTTGACCGTCGAGTCCTTCTCGATGTAGGTGTCGGTCTGCGGGATGTACGCCTCCGGCTGGTAGTAGTCGTAGTACGAGACGAAGTACTCGACCCGGTTCTCCGGGAAGAACTGGCGGAACTCGTTGGCCAGCTGGGCGGCCAGCGCCTTGTTGGGAGCGATCACCAGGGTGGGTTTCTGCACCTTCTCGATGGTCCAGGCGATGGTGGCCGACTTGCCCGACCCGGTGATCCCGAGCAGCGTCTGGAAGCGATCCCCTCGTTCGATGCCCTCACTCAGGGCGGCGATCGCCTCGGGCTGATCACCGGCAGGATCGAAGTCGGAATGGAGGGTGAACCGTGGCAC
>DAIOGO010000198.1:0-3897 GCA_036745195.1 Actinomycetota bacterium
GCTGCCGACCGGATTGAAATGGCATCGGAGATCACGTTGTTCGCTCCCGTTCGGGTCGAGCCGGGCGTGGCCGAGTTGTTCTTCTCGGCGCTCGACGGCCTCGCCGAGCACAACAACCGGATCGGGTTCTGGTTCTACGACGACAACCAGGACGAGCAGTCGATCGAGCGGCTGTACCGGTTCGTCGATCGGTGGTCGTCCCGGGCGACGGTGCTCCCGCCGCTCGAACTGCCGAGAACCGACTACTCCCGAGCCGGGTCGAGTCATGTCTGGTCGAATGCCGGGGTGGCCCGGGTCACTGCGATCAAGAACCATGCCATCGCCTCGGTGCTTCAATCGCCTTCTGAACATCTGTTCCTGGTCGACGCCGACGTGGTGATCCGGCCGGATCTGGTCGACCATCTCTCCGCGGTGGGAGCCGACGTGATCAGCGCGGTCTACTGGACCCAGTTCGCCCCCTCCGACCCGTACCTCCCCAACGTGTGGGACTTCAATGGATACGACTTCGAGCATGCCGGCTCGATCCTCGCCCTCCGATCGCCCGGACATCATCGAGTCGGGGGCCTGGGGGCGTGTACCTTGATTCATCGTCGGGTGCTCGAGGCCGGGGTCGACTTCAGCCCGCTCCCCAATCTGAGGCTGTGGGGTGAGGATCGCCATTTCTGCATACGGGCGGCCGCCCTCGGATTCGACCTTGTGGCCGACTCGTGCCTTCCGCCGTTTCATGTCTACCGCGAGTCGCTGGTCGGCTCGGCCCGCATGTGGGTCGATGACGGCATGCGTCCATCGTGGTTCACCGACCGCTGGCTGACCACAGGTTGGGAGTATTCGATCAAGCGGATGTTCGGCATTCCCCGAGAGGTGTCGGCGTGATCATCGCCACCGTCGTGAAGAACGAAGCACACAAGTATCTCGAGAGTGCCCTCTCCTGCTGGCAGGAATGGGGCGAGATCGTGGCGGTCGACAACGGCTCGACCGACGGGTCGGTCGAACTTCTCGACAAGTACGCCACCGAGGTGTTGTCGGTGGGTACCCCGCTGTGGGGAGAAGAGAACTTCGTTCGCGCCGAGCTCTACCGGTTGGCGATGCAACGCGCCACCGATGGCGAGTGGGTGCTGTGGCTCGATGCGGACATGACCGTGTCCGCCGACCCTCGACTGCTCGACCTCCCCGAGGCCGATGCGGTGGCGATGCGCTGGTACGACCTGTGGAGCCCGCGTCTGGCGAGGTTCGACGATCTGTGGCGAGCCCATCTGGCCCACAAGACGTGGATGGTGAGGAAACACCCCGACTGGCGGCGTTGCTCGTTCCCGGACCGCGGGATCCATGTCGGCCCGATCCCTCCCGACTACCCGGTCGAGCGCACCTTGCTGGCCCCGGAATCGCACGCCCTCATCCATTACGGGTATGCCGACGCCCGCGATCGCCAGGAGAAGTACGACCGGTACCTGTCGGTGGCCGGTCTCCTGACCCCGGGGGAATTGGATCACGCCCGATCGATCCTTGACAACGAGTACCTGCTCGTGACCCCACCCCCGATCGCCTACCCCCTCAGCCGAGCAAACTGACCCGACCGACCGCCGCCAGGCACGATTCTCCCCGTTCAGGGCCACCGGATTCAACAACCTTCAAGGTGCAAAGTTCAAGGTACAAAGTTCGCGCACTTTCAACCTTGAACCCTCAACCTTGAACCTCCCTCGTTGATCGTTCCTCGTTCCCCGCTGACCGCCGATCACTGATCATTCACGCTCCGATCGCCAGCCCTTCGAGCTGGAGTCCCCGGGCGTTGGCGCGCGAGACGATCCGTTGGGCGGTGTCAGGATCGAGGTGCCCGGCGTGCTCCCGCAGCCCGTCGAGTAGGGCCGGCTCGCCGGCGACCATGGCCGCCATCAACGCCGCGACGAGCGCGTCGGGGTCGTTCCCTCCCCGTTCGGCGTAGGCCAGCCCGAGACCGGCCGTGACTGCCGGGCGGAGCACGGAAACCGCGTCGCGCACGACCCGTCCATTGCCTTCCAGCTCGGCCAGCGGTCCGAACAGTGCCGGGATGTCCGCCCCGGTGGCCGCAAAGGCGGAGAGGATCTCGCCCCAGCCTGTCACTCCCGCTGGGTCGGTGGTGAGGGAGTCGGCGACCGTGGCATAGGCGTCGCCCAGCCGGCCGGCCCTCACCAGGCCATGTGCCAGCAGCCACAGGTACTCGGCTTCCCGGGCGGTGACCTCGAAGAGCGGTCCGATCGAGCGGGTTTCCACCCGCCACGAGTCCAACTCGAAGAGTTGATCGAGTTCGTCGGCGGCGATGGCTGCCTTGGCGAAGGCAACCGCCGCACCCGGCTCCCGCGGGACCAATTCCAGGCCGCGCCGGGCGAGTTCCATCGCGGCGCGGTGATCGCCGTCGATCAGCCGGTTGTTGGCGACGACCCCGTACACGTATGCCTGTGCCTGCGGGTTGCCGACTTCGATGTCGGCCAGGGCCTCCTCGAACAGCCCGGCGGCCAGTGAGCTGCGCTCATCTTCCACCAGCAACGAGCGTCCGTAGTCATAGGCGGTGCGGAAACCGGGAGACTCCTCGTAGGCACGGCGGGCGATCTCGACGTTCCGCCCGGCCTTGCCCCTGGACTGGAACAGGGCCGATCCATACCCGAGGTGGGTTAGGGAGACCAGGTCGAGGTTTGCTCCGGCGAGCGGCCGGTCGGCGTTCCTGCGCATGGGGACCTCATGGATCGGGCCATCGAAGCGGGTTCCGGCGGCCGGGAAGATCCGGGTGGCCCGGAACTGGGAGGTGACGAGGTCACCGTCGAGGTTGGTGATCCGGGGCTGGAAGCCTTCGTACTCCTCGGCGTAGGTGGCCAGGTATCGCCTTAGGAGGACAGGGTCGGAACACTCGACCCGTTCGTCGGCGTCGATGTGCAGCACCAACCGTGCGTCACGGGAACGCTCCAAGACGAAGTTGCGGGCGGCGGCGAAGTCCCCGCTCCACGGGAACCGGCTGATCGAGGCTCCGAAGGACATGGCGATGTCGACGGTGGCATCGGACGAACCGGTGTCGCACACTTCGATGCGATCGGCGATTGGCGCCAGCGACGCCAGGCATTCGCCCAGCATCGCTTCTTCGTCTTTGACGATCATCGAGGCCACCAGCAGTGGACGGGGGTCATCGGACGGCTCGCACAGCCGGGACGTGCAGGTTCCGGCGTGGGAGGCCACCACCTGGGCCAGCGCGGCGGGCAGCGACGGATCGTGTATCAGCCGGAACGGATCGACATATCCGTCCGTCGCCAGTTCGAGGAGCGCTCCGGCGTATCCCACCGTGGCGCAGGGGCGAAAGGCGTGGACGCCGTCGGAGCGGGAGGGCGGGGTGATCTGATCGAGTACCGCCGCCGCCTGGGACGGCGGGGGGAGGGTGCCGACGTAATGATCGGTGTTGGTGTCGTTGGTGAACGGAATCACGATGGGTGTGGCCGACGAGAGCCGATCGACGAGCCGGCGAAGGCCGCGAGAGGTGACGAGGGCATCGTCGTGGATGACGAGCACCGGTTCGCCCGGGTCGATCGACCCGAGCACCGCCCGCAGAGAGCGGCTCCCGAAGTCGGCGGTCGCCTCGATCCCGTCCGATTTCAGCTCGGCCGCCACTTGGCCATGGGCCGGCACGATCGTCACCTCGAGCCACGGGCTGGCGAGTTTTCGTACGGTCTTGGCTGCCCGGGACGTGACGGACGAGGGCCCGAAGGCGATGACGATGCTACGCATGAGGTCCCAGTCGGCAGCGATGGGTTGGTGTTTAGGCGGTGCTCTTGGAACGGAGTGGAGGCGCCGGTTGCCCGGCGCCTCCACTCGATCGGGGTCTGGTCGCTTATCGCAGGAGCGAAAGGACTGATTGGGGGGCCTGGTTGGCCTGGGCGA
>DAIOGO010000199.1:0-3894 GCA_036745195.1 Actinomycetota bacterium
TCGTTGATCGTTGATCGTTCTTCGTTCCTCAGCCCACCACGTCGAAGAAGGTGGCTCCCACCGGGCGCTCCAACTGCTCGGTGGTGCATGACTCCGGTGCCTTGTCTGGCCGCCAGCGATGGAATCGGGTGGCGTGGCGGAAGCGTTTGCCCTCGAGTTGGTCGTAGCTGACCTCGACCACCACCCCGGGGGCGATGGGGGTCCACGACAGGTCCTTGTCGCCGGTCCACCGGCTCTCCCCGCCGGGGACCCTCACCTCCCCGCCACCGAAGCTCTCCTCGGATCGCAACCCGCTGAGAAGTGCGAGGACCTCGACCCGATCCTGATCGGAGAACCCCGAACAGTGACCGACGAAACCCAGTTCACCTTGCTCGTTGTAGAGACCGAGCAGGATCGAGCCGATCATCCCGCCGTCCTTGTGCTCGCGATAGCCACCGACGACACAGTCCACAGTTCGGCGATGCTTGATCTTGACGATGGCCCGTTTCCCCGACTGATAGGCCTGATCGAGCGGTTTGGCCATGACCCCGTCGCAGCCGGCGGACTCGAACTCGGTGAACCAGCGGCGACCGGTCTCTTCGTCGGTTGTCGACGGGGTCAGATGCCACGGATCGCCCAGCGGCGGGATCAGTTCCTCCAGCAGTGCCCGGCGCCGGCGGAACGGCTCCGCCCGCAGGTCCTGGCCTTCGAGGGCGAGCAGGTCGAACGCCACCAACCGTGCCGGAGTCGCCTTGGAGAGCATCTCGACGCGAGAGGCGGCCGGGTGGATGCGTTGTTGAAGCTGATCGAACGAGGTCTGTTTGTCGACGACCACCACCACCTCTCCATCGACCACGGTGCCATCCGGCAACCGTCCGATGGGCTCGGCCAGTTCCGGGAAATAGCGCAGCAGCGGTTTTTGGCTGCGCGAATCGAGCCGGATGTTCGGCCCGTCCTTCCAAGACACCGACCGAAAGCCATCCCACTTCGGCTCGTAGGCGAGGCCACCGGGGGGCGGCTTCGGCCAGGTCTCCGACACCTTCGCCTCCATCGTCTCGAGCGGTGGGGCGAACGGCCATGTCATGGCGCTGACAGTAGACGGTGCGGGCGCCGGGACGCAGGGCCCAGGCTGGACAGCGGGCTGCCAACGGCCACAATGGATGGGCGTGTCATCAGTTCTGGTTCGAACCCTTCGACAGGCGGCCGCCGTGTACGGCCGGCTGCGTCTGTCCCGGACCGCCGCCGCCCTCGCCTTCTACGGCCTCTTCTCGCTCGGTCCGCTTCTCGTCATCGCCTTCGCCGTCACAGGGTGGCTGGTGGGTGGGCGCGCCGCCGAAGGACTGGTTGCCACCGGTCTGAGTGACCTGGTCGGGCCGGCGGTGGCGGAGACCCTCGATGAATTGCTGGTGGCGATGGACCGGGGCGGGTCGGGGGTGGGGGCGACGGTGATCGCCGGAGTCATCCTGTTCTACGTTGGTTCCACCGTCTTCTTCCAACTCCAGGGGGCGCTGTCGGAAGTGTTCGAGGCGCCGGCGCCGGCCGGTTGGCGGGTCACGATCTGGCGCCGGTTGCGCGGGTTCGTCGCCATCCTGACGGTCGCCCTGGTCCTGGTGACACTGGTGGCGACCAACCTGGCCGTGGCGGCAGCGTCGGATCGGCTGGGACCGGTGGGTTGGCTGACCGGCGCAAGGATCCTGGTGGTGGTGGGGGCCGTGTCGATGGTGGGCCTGGTCATGGCGATGTACCGCTGGTTCACGGTCGTCCGGCTTCCCTGGGGGGCGATCCGGAGCGGGGCCCTGGTCACGACCGTTCTGCTCTTGCTCGGTATCTGGCTGGCCGGTCTCTATTTCTCCACCCTCGGAATCGAGAGCGGCGCTTATGCCGCGTTCCCATTGCTGGTTCTGCTCGCCCTGCTCAACTACGTCGGTCAGGCGCTGCTGTTCGGGGCGGCCCTGACCAAGACCATGGCCGATCGATCGACCGTTTGACCCCTTGGCGGACTCGCCGGCGAGGGCATTTCCGTGGCGGGCAGAAGGCGATACCCTGTCGGCCGACATGTCCATCGACATCGCCGGCTTCGTAGCCGACCTCAAGGAGCACGCCATCGAGCACGGATTCCACGTGCACGACGAGCGGCATTTCGTCGAGACCTATTCGCTGCGCCAGTCGTGGGAGGTCGACGTCCACCCCGAGGATGCCTGCAACGGGCCGATCGACCTGCACCTGGCGCTGGACGTGGACCCCCGGGTGTTGCTCTCGTTCCAGGATCACCTCGATCAGATGGGGGAGGAGTGGGAAGAACCGCCCAACGACTGGACACTCCAGCTGTTCTTCAACTGGGGAATCCCTCCGCTCAGTGTCCCCCCCGATCTCCTGGTGCTGGCCACCGACCTGGCCGGGCTGGCGGGGGCGGAGCTGCCCGTCGATGTCTCGGCGATCGACTCGTTCGGGGCCGTCACCGATGCCCCGGAGCGAAGTCTCCAGTTGGTGGGCCGGAGCGAGGTCTCGCTGGTAGACATGCTGATGGGCCGGGAGCAACTGTGCGATGCCCTCGATCGGGCCAAGGACGTGAGTCTCTATCTGCTCGAGGCGATGACCGAGTGGTTGTGACCCCTGGAGCCGAAATTGCGCGGTAGAAGAGCAGTTTTCTGCCCTTCTACCACATAAAATCGCAGCTCTCGGGTCAGGCGGGGACTCGTCCGGTGGTGCGGCCGATGACGAGATCGGGCTGGAAGAGGTGGACCCGGGTACCGGCCGAGTCCTGGTTCTGGAGCAGGAACGCCACCGAGGCCGCCATCCGGTCGACCGGCTGGCGGATGGAGGTCAGCGGGGGGTCTGTGTAGGACACCAGTTCGGTTCCGTCGAAGCCCACGATCGACATGTCGGCCGGTGTGTCGAGGTCCCTCGCCCGCAGCCCGTCGATCGCTCCAAGCGCCATCAGGTCGCCACCACAGATGACGGCGGTCATGCCGGCCTCGATCAGATTGGCGATGCCGGCCCTGCCGCCTTCCAGCGTGAACAGGGTCTCACTCACCTGACTGTCGACGACCGGGAGCCCGAGAGATGACATGGTGGCTTCGTACCCCGTCAGCAACTGGAGGGTGGAGGTGTACCGGCGCGGACCTGCCAGCACTCCGATCCTGGTGTGACCCATGTGGGCCAGATGGCGGACCGCCATCTCGCCGCCGCGAGCGATGTCGACCGCCACCGCCGGCACCGGGCACTCTCCGGTCACGCCATTGACCAGCACTACCGGGATGGACCGGCGCAGCAACGGGTCGTAGGCGTCGAACCCGATGTCGGTGGCCGCATAGCGGCCGTTGACCACCACCACCCCGGCGGCCTTGGTCTCCAGGAAGTGGTCGAGGTATTCCTGCTCGTTGACCGTGTCCGAGGTGACCGGGCAGATCATCGTCAACAGCCCGAACCGTGCCAGCCGGGCCTCGATGGTCTGGGCCAGGGCGGGGAAGATCGGGTTGTTGAGTTCGGGGGTGATGATCGCCACCACCCCGACTCGGGTCGAGCGGACCGGCTCCTGGTAGCCGAGGTCGGCCAGCGTTGCCAGCACCTTCTGGCGGGTGTCGATGGCCACCCCCGGTTTGGCATTGAGGACGCGGCTCACCGTCGCCAAGCTCACGCCGGCGATCTGGGAAACCTCGTGCAATTTGGGTCGTAGCGCCATCGTGTTCGAGGCTATCAGTCGTCTGCAAGTCTTTCCAAGTTCCTTGCAAAGAAAGCCCGCCACGGTTTGTCGCGGCTCGGAGGAATGTGCTTTACTCAGCAGTGAACGGCCCTGTACGGGTCGCTGCAACAATTTGCAAAACAGGAGGAACATTGTGTCGATCAAACGAATGAGCCGGCTGGCATTGGTCGCCGCGCTCGCGGTGGTCGTCGCCGCCTGCGGCGGTGACTCCG
>DAIOGO010000200.1:0-3724 GCA_036745195.1 Actinomycetota bacterium
GCTGGTTTGGTCGGACGGGCTGGCCTCGGCGGCCCTGGGACATACTCAGGAGATGTACCTCGACGGGTACGTCTCCCATGTCTCCCCCAAGACCGGGACCGTGGGAGATCGGGTGCGGATGGTGGGGATACCTCTCGTGGCGGTGGGCGAGAACATCGGCCTCGCCTCCTCGGCGCTGGCGGTACACGAGGCCTTGATGGAGTCGGAGAGCCACCGGGCCAACATCCTGTCGACTGGCTACGACCGGGTGGGGATCGGGGCGGTGCAGGGCCCGCTCGGCCTGATGGTGGTGCAGGTGTTCGGGGGCTGACGGGGTGGGCACCGGTCAGAGACCGGCGGCGTTCTCCAGGAGCCCGAAGGAGTGGTGGATCGCCGCCACGAAGGCCGGGGTGTCGGGGACGGCGTCGTAGTCGGCATGGAGGCCCCACTGCAGTTTTCCGTCGTAGCTGAAGAGTGCGATGCCCAGCCCGTGTCTCGCCCACAGCGGGACGATCGGGAAATTCGACAGCATCTTCGCCTCGAGCAGGTACATCGGAAACTGGGGGCCGGGGATGTTGGTCACGGTCATGTTGAACGGCCGAATCGCACTGCCGGCCAGCCGGGTGGCGAGCGAGAGCAGGGGCAGCGGTGTCCCCCGGCTCAGTTCGACGATGGTGGAGGCTCCCAGCGCCTGGTCGGTGCGCTTGAGGTGGAGGGTGGCCTCCGAGATCTTGGCGAGACGGACCACCGGGTCAGGTTCGTCGATCGGGAGCGTCACCAGCCACATCGCCACCTGGTTGCCGAGCGTGCCCTGCTGGTCGGCCTTGCGCACGCTGACCGGCGCCATCGCCCTGAACTCGACACCGTCGGTGGCAAAGCCTCGTTCTACCTCCAGGAAGTGACGGATGGCGCCGGCGGTGATGGCGAGCACGACGTCGTTGATGCTTCCTCCCAGGGAGTCCTTCACCGCCTTGACTCTGTCGAGGGGGATCTCGGTCCAGTCGAAGCGGCGATTGGGCCCGATCTCGGGGTTGAGTGGGGTCTTGGTCGCCATGCTCAGCCAGCCCGACTTCAGCGAACTGCTGACGGCTCCCGCCCGGTGGGCGAGCGACTCGACCAGTTGACGGCCCTCGCGGACGGCTTCGCCGAGCGAGGTCAAGGTGTCGACATTGCGGCGAGCGGTGCGGGCCAGCGTCGACACCGCCAGTTCGGTCGAGGTGGGGGCGGGCCGGGGGACCCATTCCGGGGCCAGTTCGACCTCGGAGGTGGGGAAGACGTTGAGGAGGATGGTGGTGAGATCGACCCCGGAGATCCCGTCGATCATGCAGTGGTGGATCTTGGCGATGAGGGCGAAGCGGCCACCCTCCAGGCCCTCTGCCACCCACAACTCCCACAGCGGCTTGGACCGGTCGAGTTGCTGGGAGACGATGCGTCCCGCCAGGTTCTTGAGCTGTTCGTCGGTGCCGGGGCGGGGGAGACTGGTGTGGCGGACGTGGAAATCGAAGTTGAACGAGTCGTCGTCGATCCACACCGGCGCCCGGTTGTAGGGGACGAACGCCAACCGTTGCCGGTAGCGGGGGATGTACTGGAGTTTGGAGGCGATGTGCTGCTTGATCCGCTCCATGTCGATCCCACCGGCGCCATGAGTGAGTTCAGTCCCCTCGAAGATGGCGACCCCGGCCACGTGCATGTGGGTGGTTCGTGTCTCCAGCGCCAGAAACGAGGCGTCGAGGTAGGAGAGCGGTTCGTAGAAGGTCTTGCTCACGGCCCCCGAAGGTTAGGCGATCGCCCGGAGTGCGGCTCCGGCCCCCCAGGAGTCGACTTTATGTGGTGAGAGGGCAGATTTCTGCCCTCTCACCGCGCAATTTGGGGGATGGGATCGGGTCTGGTGGTGGCGCCCTCGACAGGATTCGAACCTGTGACCTACTACTTAGGAGGCAGTTGCTCTATCCCCTGAGCTACGAGGGCGGGTGCCCGAGAGCGTAGCGACTGTCGCTTCAGGCCTCCGAACGCATCCCTTGACTCATATATCGGTGACCGATATGTTGTTGACGTGCGAGACGCGATCCGCGAACCGACCTTCCTGATCCTCACCGTGTTGGGGAAAGGCCCGTCGCACGGCTACCGAATCATGGTGGGCGCCTCCGAACTGTCCGAAGGCCGGGTAAGGCTCAGCGCCGGCACGGTTTATGGAGCCCTCGATCGCCTGAGAGCCGATGGTCTGGTCGAACCCGCCGGGGAGCAGGTCGAGGAGGGGCGGAAACGAAAGCTGTACCGGCTGACGGCCGAGGGTGCCGAGGCGCTTGCGGTCGAGGCGCGTCGTAGGAAACGACAGGCAGAGGCGGCACTGACCAGACTTGCAGACCTGGGCTTCTCCCGATGAGTGGCACGACGGCGCCGAGGTGGGTGCGGGTGGTCGTGTGGCTCTTCCCGCAGGAGTTCCGCGATCGACATGGCGAGGACCTCGAGGCGCACCTGCTCGACGTATCGAGGTTCGGCTCGCGGCGGGACCAACGGCGGGAGGCGATCCGGACCGGCGCAGTTGCTCTCCGGATGTCCCTGATCGGGGGTATGCACCCGGGCCGTCTGCCGATCTGGATCATGGGACTGATCACGGCGGCGATGGCGTCCTGGTTGGGGGCTCTCGGAGGTCCGTTCTCGGATGTTCTCGGGATCTTCGACCCGCGCAACTGGCACTCTGAGTGGGTATCTACGTGGGGTCTTCAGTCGGTGCTCATCGCCGGCACCGCAGGAGTTCTCGTGGGAGTCCTGGGGGGACGCCCTCGCCGGGTGTTCGCCTGGGTGGTCGTCTCGGTTGTCGGGCTGTACCTGGCGGCCGTCGGCTGGTACTGGCTGTCCAGGCCGGAGGTCCGACAGGTGTGGTCCTCGCCCACCGAAGCCTTCCTCGATCTGGCTGCATACAACGGACTGGTTCCTCTCGCCTGTGTTGGCGGCGCGATTGTGGCCGCCGAATTGATCCGTCGTGGGCTGTTTGCACCACCGACCTTCTGGGCGATCACCAGCTCGGCCCTGGTAGTCGGTCCGGTCGTCAACGGAACGGCGGGATGGTGGTGGATGGCGTTCGCCCTCGCCGGCTCGCCCATGGCGCCGGCTGCGTTGTGGATCGCTCCGGTGGTGGCGGTGTGGGCGAACCGACCGGCTGCGCTGTTGGCCATTCCGATCGCCATCGCGTCGGTGGGCCGAGACGCCCGCACCGAGAACGAGACGGCACAGGCCGAGCGGTCCCTCGCCTAGACCGGCTCGAGGAACACGACCGGGATCTCCCGGTCGGTTCGTCCCTGGTACACCTCATAGCCGGCATAGGCCTCCACCGCCCGCGCCCACCAGCCTTCACGCTCCCCCGGATCGGCGGTCCTGGCCAGCACCGGCCATCGCCTGCCCAGCACCTGGACGGTGCCGGAAGGGTCGGCCACGAGGTTGAGATACCACTCCGGGTGGGTGGAGCGCCCGCCCCACGAGGCGAACACGACCAGGGCTTCCTCAGACCTCAGATAGAGCAGTGGAACCGTGTGGGCGGCCCTGGTATGGCGGCCGGTGGTGGTCAGGAGCAGCATGTCGTTGTCGACCAGCCGGCGCCCCACCGCGCCGCGGGTGGCGCGGTAGAGCAGGGTGTGCAGGCCGGAGAGCCGCTTGGCGGTGCCATCTCGCATCGACGGGCGAGGTTACCGGCGCCGGCGGAGTGCCCGACGACTGACTCCAGGAGGTCGAGACTGGGGTCGGACTC
>DAIOGO010000201.1:0-3498 GCA_036745195.1 Actinomycetota bacterium
AACGGGTTGGAGCTGGCGGTGGGACTCGAACCCACGACCTGCTGATTACAAGTCACTACCGGCGGGGTCCGTGACCTCGGCGTTTGCCCGGGAAACGTTGCCGACCTGCGGTTTTGCCACCGGTTGGCTCGGGTTTTCACCGGTCGTTTCGGGTTGTCCCGCCGCCCAGCCGCGGCCGCCGAACGTGCCGGACGAATCCGCCGGGAGACCAGCATCCGTCTCGTAGGTGCCGATCTCGCGCACTCGGCGAGATGCTCGTTCGGATCCGAGATCTGGTGATCTGCGTGGTTGGCCAGCCCTCCTCCAGCAGCGGCGAGAGTGACCTTGCTTGCGGACATCCCCCTCTTAGCCGCCTGCACCGAAACCGAACTGGCCGGGCTGGCCGCCACCGCCCTCCCTATCGCCTTCGACCGGGGTGATGTGATGATCGCCCAGGGCAGCGAGTCATCCGAGACCTACGTTGTTGGGGGCGGCAGCGATCACGGCCTGCCTTGCAGGCGGGCCGACAGGTGGACGTGGAGATCGAGAGCGTGGCCGCCGACAGCCTGGGCGCCCGCCGGGCGGGACCGTCGCTTTCGATCTGGCCCGGCGATTCGGCGAGCGGGTGGTGGCGCTGGAGGACTCCGCCATCCGGGCCGCCCAGCGGCACCTATGGAGGAGACGACCCGGGTCCGAACCGGGCGGGTCGACCGCCCTGGCGGCCATCCTCTCGGGGTCGTACGTGCCGGAGCCGGGTGAGCGGGTGGCGGTAGTGTGCGGCCCCAACACAGACCCAGGCATGGAGACGTGAGTCGGCCGCCCGTCGGCGGCCCTCCAGCGCAGCGGCAAGACCTCATTGAAAGACCGGAACCACGCCGTCGCCTCCGTGTCTCAGGCGCCCCTGTCCATCTCGCGGGCGATCTCGGCTTCCGTGATCGGTGATTGGTAGTACGCGTTCCAGCCGTGGATCGCCAATCCCAATCCCCACCCGAAGATGGTCCAGAACGGCCAGAAGCCGTCGGCGTCCTGGACGGCCCAGATCGACACCAGCAACGCGTTGACCAGCACATACACCACTGCGTGGGTCCTGAAGCGTCGCTTCTCCTCGAGGCGCTCGAGCGCAGCAAGTCGCCTGACGTCATCCTCCGCCATGTCCGTACTCCTCTCTCGTTCGCATAGCTCTACGCCGGTCCTCCGGCAGACGGCGCGACCTACATGTCCCGCGAACGTACCGATCTCACCTCTCGTCGTCGTCGGCCGGTCGATTGGTCGCGATCGAGCCGGGTATCCCCCGATCGGGGGATACCCGCACCCGTCGAGTGGCCGACGACGGCGGCCCGACTCGGCAATACGTTGTCACCAGCATCTTCGAAGGAGGAGACTCATGGAGAAACCCCTGGGAATGACAGGGCGAATGGCTGCTATCGCCACCCGGCATCCGTGGCGGATGCTCGGATTGTGGCTGGTAATCATCGTGGCGGCCGTTGCCATGGCCGGACAGCTCGTCACCACCGATCAGAACTCACTCACCGTCGTAACGGAATCGGAACGAGCCGACGACTTGATCACCGAGCACCTGGCGATCGCCGATGTAGCACGCGAGTTCGTGCTCGTGGAATCGAAGGACCTGACGGTTGACGACCCGTCGTTCGGCGAGGCCGTCGGTGACCTCGTTGCCCGTCTCCGGGCCCTCGACACGGTTGCCATGGCGGTCAGCTACCTCGACGGTGCCCCCGGGCTCGTTTCGGCGGACGGACACACGGCCCTGGTCGTGACCGATCTTGTTGGTGATCCCGCCGAGGCGGTCGCTCAGGCAGCGCCGGTGGTCGACCTCGTCGAGTCGATGGGCACATCCACGTCCTTCGACTTCATGACGGTTGGCGGCGGATCCATCAACGCCGAGTTCAACGCACTCGCCGAGGAGACACTCAGGAAGGGGGAGACAATCGGTATTCCTGCCGCGATGGTCATCCTGGTGTTCGTGTTCGGCGCGGTGGTCGCAGCAGGTGTGCCGTTGGTGTTGGCGATCATGGCGATCGTGCTCGCTTTTGGGCTGACCGGGCTGGTGAGCCAGACATTCGACCTCTCCTTCTTCGTCGTGAACATGCTCGTCATGGTGGGAATGGCGGTGGGCATCGACTACTCGCTGTTCATAGTGCAACGATTCCGGGAGGAGCGGGCCAAGGGCCACGACGTGTCAGCGGCCATCATCCGGTCAGCCCAGACCGCTACCCGGGCGGTGGTGTTCTCCGGTATGACCGTTGTCATCGCCCTGATGGGCCTGATGTACATGCCGGACACGATCATGCGCAGTCTGGGAATCGGTGCCATCCTCGCTGTGTTGGCGACGGGTTTCGCCGCCGTGACAGCGCTGCCGGCACTCCTGCAGCTCATCGGCGATCGAATCAACCGGCTACGCATTCCGTTCGCCAGCCGTACTCACTACCAGGAGGGTGGCAGCCGGTTCTGGCACCGGGTCACCCACACCGTGACGGCACGTCCGTGGACGTCGATCGCGGTTGCCGCGACGGTGTTGCTTGCTGCGGCAGTGCCGGTCCTGACGCTCGAGACGGGGCAGAACTTCATCGGATCGCTCCCAGAAGACAGTCCGTCGGTGCGAGCGTTCAACGCGCTGAACGAGAGGTTCGACACGGGGACCGTGACCACGAACATCGTGGTCACGTCCGCCGATGTCACCTCGCCGGCAGTCGCCGGTGCAACTGCCGACTTGACGGCAGCACTGGGCGAAGATCCCGTGTATGGCGACATCACTACGGAGGTGGCCGACGGGAACCGACTGGCAGTCATCACCGTCGTGACCAAGCTCGACCCGTCCACGACCGAGGCGCGGCAGGCTGTGACGTCGCTTCGCAACGACCTCATCCCTGATGTGTTTGCGGATACGGACGCCGAAGTGTTGGTGACCGGTGCGGCAGCGGGGATGCTCGACTACGTCACTGTGATCGGTAGTCACAGCCCCGCGATCTTCGTGTTCGTCCTCGGTCTGAGCTTTGTGTTACTCATGATGATCTTCCGATCGATCGTGGTTCCGTTGAAGGCGATCCTCATGAATCTGCTGTCGGTGGGAGCCACATACGGGATCCTCGTGCTCGTGTTCCAACACGGGGTCGGTGCCGACTTCTTCGGATTCCGGCAGACCGACGTGATCGAGGCCTGGGTTCCGATGTTCCTGTTCACTGTGCTGTTCGGGCTCTCCATGGACTACCACATCTTCCTTCTCAGCCGGATCAAGGAGAACTATGACCTCACCGGCGACAACACCGGCTCGGTGGCGTTCGGGTTGGGGTCGACCGGCTCGATCATCACAGGCGCCGCCCTGATCATGGTGGCGGTGTTCGGGGGGTTTGCCGCCGGATCTCTGGTGATGTTCCAGCAGATGGGGGTCGGCCTGGCGGTGGCGGTCGTCCTCGACGCCACCATCGTGCGTTCGGTACTCGTCCCTGCGGCGATGGCGTTGTTGGGCGATCGCAACTGGTACCTGCCCCGATGGCTGGAGTG
>DAIOGO010000202.1:0-3490 GCA_036745195.1 Actinomycetota bacterium
GCATCAAGCATCGTCTTGGCTCATTGGGCAGTCACCAGCCCGATCATGGCGCCGATCGCGCCATTCACATCGAGCTGGGCGTTGACGCCGCGGCTAGAGAATTGCGCATCACCTTGGGCAAGCAGCTCGCCCCATTGCGCGTCAAGTGCGCTCAAACTCACGGCGCCGCCGCTGATCGAAACGTCGGCGCTGACGATCATCGAGCCCTTCGTGTTCGGGCGCGGGGACGACACCTGGGAGCCGAACGTCGGGGCGGTGTTCAGCCTCGTCGATGCTGCCGGCTGCAGTGTCGAGTTCGCGGTCTTGCTCGAAGGCGACGCCTCGGGTGCTGTCACCAGCGAACAGGTCTACTACAACCTCGACACCATTCAGACCTGCGACTGGCAGCGGTAAGGAAGCAGGCGTCAGGACCCCCAAGAGTGCTGGTGTCGCCCGGCGTGGACCAGTCGGAGGAGGAAGCCAACCCTGGTGGTGTGGCTCATCTTCGATGATCCCGCTCGCCATCTACTTCTCCTTTGTCTACCTCGTCAGCAGATGACGGATGGTTGATCTCGGCGTGTGTCACCGACTTGTCACCAATTTGCGTTGGACAGGACGACCTGGGGAAGGACACCACGGGACGACCGACGAGAAGACTGCAGAACCGGCGCCAGATTCGGGACGGAGGGGGCCCAGACGAAACGGCATGGGAGGACGCTTGGTTGTCAAGGGGTCGAGTTCGAGCCTCCCCAGCCCGACGAGCGAAACCCCCGAGTTGGTCGGGGGTTTTGCTCACATCACGCCAGATCGGTCCAGGTCATCCGATGGAGCGCCGCCTATCGGCGCTGACACAGCGACAGTGGATCGGGCGGGATATCGCTCAATCGCCGGGTGTCAGGTGGTCCGTAATCAGGCGGCTACTGCGGCCCCGGACTCGACTCGGGACTTGACATTGGCCAGCAGACTCTCGAGACCGCCCTCGTGCTCCTTGACGAGCATCCCCTCGAGGGGCTTGCCCAATCCGGGGATTCCCACGTGCCACTCGCCTTCGGCGGTCATCTTGGTACCGCCGTCGGCGGGTTCGAACGTGAACACCCACGTGGGCTTCTCGCCAAAGAAGCGGACCTTGGCGACAATGCGCTCGTTTCGGACAACCTCGGTGTACTCGATGGAGCCTTCCATGTGGAGGGCGAAAAGGTGCGTCCACAACCGGGCCGAGGAGCCGACGCCGTCAGGCTTCAGCTCGACATCCCTCACTGCGATGTCTTCTGGCCACGACGTCCACAACTTTCCGACATCCATCGCGAAGCCAAACACCTCCTCCACCGGGGCTTTGATTTCGACGCTTCGCGTCAGTTTCGCCATTGCACTCACCCCCAAGCAGAAATCGAAGGGCTTCTGAGTTCACATGACCAGGGGGCCTACCAGGGCTCACCCCCCTTCTCGCGTCCCAGCCCCATCCTCGCGCCACTGGCCACCTGGAGAAAAGGGCCCAATGACCCGAGAGCGGCTCGCCAGGGCGGCGACCAAGTTGATCGATTCTCAGTGGGGTCCGCTGACTGGAGCGCCAACTGGTTCTGGGATGGGCACGGTTCGATTCGCAGTTGCCGACTGCCCGTCCGTTGGTGGAAGCCTCTAGCCCGCCGGCTGGGCGTCCCGGGCCGGGGCATCGCGGTATTCGGTGCGACCGTCGGCGTGGAGGGCGAAGCGTCCCATCGTGCGTTCGTGGACCGGTTCCCGGCTTGCCCACGGCCACCCTCCGAACTGGGTAAGGCGGTAGTCGGCCAGCGCCTGCTGGATCTCCTCGGCCGAGTTCATCACGAACGGCCCCATCTGGAACACCGGGGCCCCGATCGGACGACCCTGCAACAGCAGGAACTCGGCCGGCTCACCAAGGTTCTGGATTCGAGCCGGGACACCATCGCGCAGCCGGACTCCGGTGGAGGAACCGATCCGGGTGGAACCGACGATCGCCTCAGAACCGATGAAGAAATGGAGCATGCGGTTCACGCCCGGGGGTGAGGCAGGCAGTTCCCATTCGCCGCCCGGGTCGATCCTGATCAACCAGATCGCCATGTCCGAACCCGGCTGTGAGGCCCACGAGTCGGGGGGCGGCTGTGGGGCGCGATGGCCGTCGAGGCTGCCGGCGATGACATCCACCGTGACCTTGCCGTCCGCAGAGACCACCGTGGGGATGTCCTCGCTCCACAACATCCCGAAATGGGCGGGCACCATCTTCGAGGCGGGTGGGAGATTCAGCCAGATCTGGAACAACTCGAGATCGTTCGGCCCGTCCTCGCCGATGAGGGGGAACATCTCGGCATGCTGAATGCCCGACCCGGTGGTGAGCCACTGGGTATCGCCACCGCCGTAGCGGGCGGTGGCTCCGAGAGAGTCTGAATGGTCGACGCGGCCTCGGCGCACCACCGTCACCGTCTCGAATCCCCGATGGGGGTGCTGGGGAAACCCGGGAACGTCGATCCCGTGGTACATGCTCCAGCCGTCCTGGTAGGAGAAGTCGGCTCCCGCCCGCCTGCCCGCCAGCGAAGTCGAAGGGCCCTGAACGGGGTTGCCCGCCGGATAGTGATCGAGGTGATGGACCGTGAATATGAACGGATCGAGACCCTGCCAGGGCATCGACAATTCAACGAGTTCCAGCACCGGGTCCACGGACACCACCTCCAGGTTCTGTTTCAGTCGATTGTCACAACCCGGTCCGGGGCCTCGATGTTCCCGAAGCCGCCGGGCGCTCCGTGGCCCTTGTCAGCGATTGATCAGCCAATCGTAGAGCCAGACGATTCCTTGCCCGAGCCGGTAGAGCAGGTAGAGGATCACCAGGAAGACGGTGAGCCGGAACCCCCATGGACTGGGAACGTCCGGTTCGGAGTCGGCGTCGGGCAGGTACGGAGAGGTCATCGGCGGGGTCGAGACACCACATGGATCGGGGTACCGACCATGTCCTCCACCTCGCGAATGCGGCCTTCCAGGAACCGCAGGTAGTCCTCCCCCAGTTCCCCGCCGGAGACGAACACGACGAAGGTGGGCGGGAGCCCGCCGGCCTGAACGGCATACTGGATTCTCGGTCGGCGCCCCTTCTTGACCGGCGGCGGATGGGCGCCGGTCCACTGGGTGATCAGACGGTTGAGGGTTCCGGTAGGGATTCGGCGGCTCCGCGACTCCAGGGCGGCGGCGATCGCAGGTCCGAGTTTCTGCACCCGGGACCCGGTGAGGGCGGACATCCGGACGACCGGCGCCCAGCCCAGGAAACCGAGGCGGTCGCCCAGGTCCGATTCGATCCGGCGCCTGGATTCCTCGTCCACCAGATCCCACTTGTTCACGAGCAGCACCACCGCCGCTCCCGCCTCGACTACTTCGGCTGCGATGCGCTGATCCTGCTGAGTGACACCCTCGGAGGCGTCGACCAGGAACAGGGCGAGGTCGGCGGACGCCACCTCATCCCGGGCCCGCAACACCGCGTAGTAGTCCGCATCCTCCTGGATCTGGGGAGTAC
>DAIOGO010000203.1:0-3476 GCA_036745195.1 Actinomycetota bacterium
CCCCACAAGCTGACCCCGATGGTCGCCACCAGGCGGGGAACCGCCAGGACCGGGGCGGCGCCAAACCGGAGCAACTCGAGGCCGTAGCTCAGCTCTTCGCCCGCCTCTCCGAAGGTGGCGGCGCTGGGAATGATCCCGCCGGTGAGGGTATCGGGAGACACCAGGCGGAGGACGTACCAGGCGGCAACGACCATCTGGACCAGCACACCGGCCACGGTGGGGAGCCTGAACCGGACCGACACCAGTGAGATGAGGGAGGCGGTGACGACTGCCACCGCCGCCGGCGTCAGCCAGGCGGTCCCATCGATCAGACCGGCCAGCCGGCCCACCGCCATCGCGAAGGCGGTCGCCGCCGCTAGAGCGCCTGCGATTCCGGCCATGTGATTCCGACTGCTTTGACCCACGACCTGGCCCAACTCTCCCCGGGCGAGCTCTGAATGGTGATGACGCCGGATCGGTGCATGGAGCCGGTGACCGGCGAGGCGGTGTCGGTGGCACACAGGACCACCGTTGTCCCGTAGTCCTGGCCCAACAATCGCGTCATTTCGGCCACCTCGACATCGGGTGTCCCGGTCACCATCAGCAGCGCACCGCCGCCACCGCGCTGACGAACCCGGGCGGCAAGGGCGCGGATATCGAGATGATCCTCGACGGTGGCCATCGCCAACTTCTCCATCACGGCGGTGATGTGATGGCTGGGGATCGCCTCGATCCCACCCGCCCACACCAGCGAGTCGTATCCGCCGTTTCTGAGATGGAGCACGAGTGACGCCGCGCCGCGGACGGCGTGCTCGAACGCGGCACTCCCGTGATAGACCGAACGCCGCAAGTCGAGGAAGAGAAGCGCTCGTTGCTGCCATGGCGTCTCCAGTTGCCGGATCAGCAGCTGATCTCGTTTGGCCGACGACCGCCAGTGGATGAAACGGAGATCGTCGCCCTCCACATACTCACGCAGGGTGTAGAACTCCTCACCGCCCCGGTTGGCGAATTCCGGTTTGGATGCCTGGGTGGTCGGATCCAATCCCCGCGCCAGCGGAAAACCCGACAGCTCCTCGGTCCTCGGGTAGACGACGAGCCTGTCGGCCCCTGTCGAGAGACCGGATCGGACCGCCAGCCGGGCGGGGTCGGAAACCTCGATTTCAGCCGGTCCGACCTGGTACACGCCCCGGGGCCGGCAGACGATCCGGTAGGTGGCGAGGGCGGTCTCACCGGGCCGGATCCTCCCGACCGCGAATTCGGCCGAGCCGAGAGCGCCAACGACATCGGATACCACCACGTTGTGCAATGGCCGGCGCCCGACGTTGGTCAGCTCGGCCCGAACCTCGGCGGTCTCGCCCTCGTTCACGAGGGCCGGCATGAGCTGTCGGACTACTCCGACCTGGGGGGTGTTGATCCGGGTGAGCCCGATGGCGAGGACGACGGCGGCGACCATCACCGAACCGGCCACGAGCAGTTCGACCTCACCGAGCAAGATCCACAGGGCGATGGCGGCGATGCCGGCTCCCAGCACGCCCCAACCCCGGTCCGTCATGTCGCGACCCTGGCGGCTCCCGGGACTCTGAGTGACTGGAGGATCGAATCCAACACGTCCGCCACCTTGGTGCCCCGCATGTGGGCCTCGGGGCGCAAGGCCATGCGGTGTTCGAGAACCTGGACAACCAGCCCCTTGACGTCGTCCACCGTGACGAACTCGCGCCCGGCGGAAGCCGCCCTGGCCCGGGACAGGCGCTGGAGGTTGAGGGCGGCGCGGGGTGACCCACCCAGCATGACCTCCCCGTGCTGGCGGGTTCTCGACACGAGGTCGATGATGTACTCCTTGATCGAGGCGGCGACATGCACCTGCCGGGCGACGGCAATCAGCCGGTGCACCTCGTCGGCGCTCATCACCGGTTGGAGGTCGAGGAAGGTGGAGCGCACCCCGTGGGTGTCGAGCATCTCCAACTCCTTTTCGCGCGACGGGTATCCGATCTGGACTCGCATCATGAAGCGGTCCAGCTGAGCCTCGGGGAGTGGATAGGTGCCTTCGTGCTCGATCGGGTTCTGGGTGGCGATCACCATGAACGGGCTGGGGAGAGGTCGGGTGACGGAGTCGCTCGTGATCTGCTTCTCCTCCATGGCCTCGAGCAGGGCCGCCTGGGTCTTGGGTGAAGCCCGGTTGATCTCGTCGCCGAGGAGGAGGTTGGCATACACCGGTCCCTCCTTGTAGACGAACTCGTTCTGGCCCCGATCCCAGATGGAGACCCCGGTGACGTCGGACGGAAGCAGGTCGGGGGTGAACTGGATCCGGTGAAAGGTGCAATCGATGGAACGGGCGAGCGACTTGGCGAGGAGAGTCTTTCCCACCCCGGGGACATCCTCGATCAGAACGTGGCCTTCGGCGATCAGGCACAGCAGCACGGACTCGATCGCCTCGCGTTTGCCCTGGATCACTCCCTCGACGTTCTCCACCACAGCCGCAAAACGGTCACCGAACCAAGCGGCCTGGTCCTGATCCAACTGGTGCACCGTCAGCTCCTCGAAGTCGGGTTTCGGCAACTCTACCCCTGGACCCTGCGTAGCATCCCGGTAACCTGGAAATAGCCCCGGTAGCGGGGTGTGGGCAGGCGAGTGGGAGTGCAACACGATGGGGTCTTCGTTGAGCCGGGCTCGACTCGGAACTGAAGTGGTGAGAACGGGCTGGTCCCTGCGTCGTCGCGGGTCGGTGTTGCCCTCGAGGTCCTACCTCAGCTGGCGTAGGGCGACCGCCTATGGTGACGGCGAGATCCGGCCCGATCTGCGTGATGTCGTCGGCTATCTCGAATGGCGCCGAGGCCAACGGAGGATTCCTCGATGAATACCGGGCTCGAACACAGACTGAGAACGGTTCCTGGCGTCGCCAGTCTCAGAATCGACCTGGGTCGGGACGGGTTGGAGGGGATCCACGTCACCGTCGACGAAGGCAGCGACGAAACCGTGATCCTCGAGGAGATCCGGCGCATCCTGGTCGCCTATGGGCTGCGCGCCCGCGAGAACCTGGGATGGTCCGAACATGCGGTGTCGCCGATTCCGACCACTGTGTGGATGGGGGAGGTGGCGGGCCGCACCGGAGTGCGCCTCACCTACGAGCACGGGGTATTCGAGGGTTACGGTGAACTGAGTTGGGCGGGCGCAGTGAAGGCCTGCGTCGAGGCGATCGCCACGGCCACCGGCCGCGTTCTCCCCTCGGCGGCAACCGCGGTTCGCCAGCAGATCGATGGGGTCGAGGTACTCGTGGTGCTGGTCTCCGCCTCCGGAGTCCGATCGCCGGGGGTGGCGATCATCGACCGAGGTGTGGCGCACACGCTCGTGACCGCCTTGACCGCCGCCATGACCGACTTGTCGAATCAGCTTTCGGTGGATCTGACCGGTCGGTAATCTGACGTCGTCCCGGAGACGTCATGTCAGGTGCCTTGGTCCTCAACGCCAGCTTCGAACCATTGTCTGTCGTCCACGCCCGG
>DAIOGO010000204.1:0-3473 GCA_036745195.1 Actinomycetota bacterium
GGATCGATGACGAGCGGCTCCTGGTGGGCAGCGAGGAGTTGGGAATCGTCCTGTTCGACCCGATCAGCGGCCAGGCCGAACCGATCACCATCCAAGCCGAACTCGGCACGGAGGACTCGGTTGCCCCGGTCGGTGACGGCGTGTCGGTGCTGGTGGGACGGGCGGATCAGCTGTTGCTGGCCGGCATCGGCGACGATCCGATCGAAACCCGTACGCTCGTGTCAGGGTGTCGGGTCGGACTCATCGGGCGGCTGGGCGGCTGAGTCGCCCGGGAAGGCGGCCAGTGCCAGCCGTCGCCGCTCGTCGGCAGCCCGGTCGTCGACTGCCTGCCAGCCCTTGCGACCCCGCACCGTGCGCTCGCCGGGGGAGGTACCCATGATGGCGGCGACCTCGTCGCCGGAGATCGTCTTCTTCTCCTCCAGCACCGCCGCCAGTTCGAGGACCTTGCCCTGGTACTCCTCGAGCAGGGCGACGGTCCTCTCGTAGAGGGGGGCGAGGATCGCCTCGACCTGCTCGGGCCGTTCGGCCAGTGCCACCGATACCGGGTTCTCCGCCTGGCCGCTCAGGTTGAAGCGATTGTTGTAGAACGACAGTTTTCCTTCCCCCATCCCGTATACCGACTCCATCAGGGCGGCGATCCGCGAGGCGTTCGACATGTCCCCGGAGACGCCGGATGAGTTGTCGTCATCGAAGAACAGGCGCTCACCGGCCAGCGAGGCCAGGGACACCATGATGTCGACCTCGAACTCGGAACGCCACTGGGTGTAACGATCCTCGAAGCTGAGGTTCTTGACCATGCCCAGGAATTCCGGATGCTTCTCGATGGTCACGATGTCGATGAGTCGGTGAGCCCCGAGCACATGGGCCGTGACGGCGTGGCACGCCTCGTGGATGGCCACGGCATGGCGCTCACGGATGATGTACTCGACGTCCTCCGGCGGACCGAGCTCTTTGAGGGTCTTGGCCTTCCACACGTCGCGCCATTCGATCGACTCGCGCCCGTCCCTGATCGCCTGGATCAGGCTCTCGTTGACCATGTCCTTGATCTTGGCGCCCGAGTAGTAGGGCGTCGCCAGCGCCAGTTTGCCGATCTCTTCGTCGGTCAGGCTGTTGCTCACCTTGCCGAGGTACCCACGAATCGTTGCCAGACGGCCATCCATGGATGGATAACCGACCTTGTAGATTCGATCGATCCGGCCCGGCCGGAGCAGGGCGGCATCGAGCACGTTGGGCTGGTTGGTGGCCATGATGTGCAGGATTCGGTACTTGGGCGGCGGCTTGGGGCGGAACCCGAGGATCTTGCGGATCCGGTTCCAGATGCCGCGCGGTTTGGTGAGACCGCTCATCTCGGTCAGCAGGGCTTGCAGGGTGCCCATCCCGCCCCCGCCCATCCCCATCCCGATGATTCGGTCGAAGAACCCTCCCCGTGGACCTGGTGGCTGGGCCTGGTCGGTGGGGAACAACGCCTGCTGTGAGGTGGGGGAGAGGTAGTTGAAACCGAGGCATCCGTCCATCGGTCGGGGAGTGGAGACCGTGGCCATCTGTCCCCGGTTGCCGAGCGAGTCGGCTTCGTCGAAGAAGACGATCACCCCGCCGTGGCGGAGAGACAGCTTGCGCAGTTTCCGGTACAGACCCTTGACCTTGAGGATCCCGACACCCATGAACATCTGGATGAAGGCCCCCGGATCGACGAATACATAAGGCTTGCCGGTCTCCCCGGCGATCGCCTCTGCCATCATCGTCTTCCCGGTACCCGGTGGTCCCCAGAGCAGGATCCCACCCGGGATGTAGCCGCCCTTCGCCTCGATCTCGTCGGGGTTGTCGAGGAAGGCGATGTTCTCCTTGATGTAGCGGAGCACGTGGTCCTGGCCCCACACGTCGGAGAAACGGGTCTTGATCTCTTCGGGAAGGAGGGTGTCGACACCACCTCGCGACAGGAACCAGAAGATCGCCACGAACTGTCCCACGACCAGTGTCAGCGTGATCAGCACTTGGAAGACGAAGGGGAGGATGTCGATCAGGATGCGGGGGGCCTGCTGGACGGCGTCCAGCGCCCCATCCACGTCGGATCGGAGGGCATCGGCGATCAGGGCATATACCCAGATGTAGATGCCCCAACGCACGAACCGGCCGATCCGGAACCGGGTCCATGGTTTGGTGTGGCGGTGGGCGGCCCGAGTGAGACCCCCGAAGACCCGGTGGTCCCAGAACCGGTGGTAGCCGGCCGACCGTTCGGAGAGGAAGTAGTGGATCTGCCGGGTCACCTCGGCGGCGAAGGCGACGATGACGCCGAGCCCGAAGCCACTGCCGGCGAAGTCCCTGATCGCCTCGCCCAGGGTCACGAAGGGCGGGTTGACCTCGGAGCCGACCAGGATCACCACGAGCAGGGTCAGCAGGACGAGGATCTTCAGGCGATCCCAGGTGTCCAGTTTGCGGCGCAACTCGCGGTTGAGCCGGTCGTTGCTCAGGCCTTCGTGCTCACCAGCCATGAATCCACCACGCTCTCGATCTCACTTTGATTTGCGCTGAAACAGTCCAGATTGCAGCCCACGTAGATCCCGAACACCCGTCCGTCGTCGTCATCGCTGACGGCGATGAGGTAGGCAACCCCCACCCCGACCCCGGGCTCCTGGTAGGTGATGAGGGCCCGAATCCCATCCACTCCCTTGCCGAAGGAGAAGTCCTCTTTGGTGATCTCCTCCACCTGCTCGAAGGACTTGTATGGCAGCACCGATTGCGAGATGACATCTCTCGACAGGAACTCGCGCTCGGCATCGGGAACCCGCCTGACCACCGAGACGCCGGTCGGGTACTGGGCCTCGGCCAGAGCCACCGCCACCTGCGACACATCGGCGGTAGGGCCGCCGTCGAA
The DNA here is from genome assembly GCA_036745195.1 of Actinomycetota bacterium. Lineage (GTDB taxonomy): Bacteria > Actinomycetota > Acidimicrobiia > Spongiisociales > ZC4RG35 > JBFHRE01. The sequence continues at coordinate 2,873 of DAIOGO010000204.1, forward strand.
GGCGCTGGCGGACTCGACCGGGAGCGAGAGTCCCCGATACTCGCTCAGCCAACCCACCCCCTCGAGGGAAGCCAACTGGTCGAAGTCGTAGACGTGCCACTCGGAAGGAACTTCGACATAGGTGCGCCGGTTGGGATCTGTGAGCCGGTTCACCTCTTCTCCGGCGTCGGAACAGGCGGCGGTCATCGCCATGACCGGGAGAAAGCACCAGAGCAACCGTCGCACCGCCGTCAGGATAGAGCGATCCGGGAGAAATACTCTCAGAAGTCGAGGCGTCGCAACAGGAGCGAACGCTCTTGCTCGGGGAGGAAGGCGGTGGTGGCGGCGTTCCTGGTCATCTCGGCCAGTTCCTCTGGAGCCAGACCGAGGCCATCGAGCGCCAACTCGGCTTCCTGCCTCATGGTGGTCGCGGACATCAGTCGGTTGTCGGTGTTGAGGGTGACGACGAAGCCGGCCCGGTGGAGCAACGCCAGCGGGTGCTGTGAGACAGACCAGCCTTTGGTGGCCAGGTTGGAGGAGGGACAGATCTCGAGGGGGATACGTCGTTCGAGCAGGGTTGTCGCCACCGCGCCGACGTCTGTGATCACTCCATCGCTCACGA
>DAIOGO010000205.1:0-3439 GCA_036745195.1 Actinomycetota bacterium
TGGGACTCCGTGATCGCCGGCTTCGAAACGGACAGAGGCATCGTGGGAGGGGCAGTGATCCTCCATCGCCAGATCCCGGTCTTTGGCAGGATCGGCTACATCCCCCGGGGTCCCCTCATCGACGATCTCGACCTGGCCCCCCGGTTCGTGGGCGAAATGACCCGGATGGCTTCGAGGCTGGGTATCCGGCACCTCACGGTCCAGCCGCCGATGGGGGGCGAGGCCCTCGAGCAGGTCATGGCTTCCGCCGGCTTCTTCCCTGGCACCGCTCCGGTAGCTCCTGACGCCACCCTCGTTGTCGACCTCGCCCGGGACGACGACGCGCTGCTTGGGGCGATGTCGGCACGCACCCGCTACAACGTCAGGCTCTCCCAGCGTCGTGACCTCCGACTCCGGGAGGGCGACGCCTCCGACCTGGCCGCCTACCACCACCTGGTGGAACGGACTGCACAGCGTCAAGGATTCGACCCCTATCCCCTCGATTACTACCGGGCCTTGTGGGAGCAACTCGGGCCGGCCAGACACATCCACCTGTTCATGTTGGAACGATCCGACGAGTTGGTCTCTGCGATGCTGGCCGTGACCTTCGGCGAGACGGTGACCAACAAGCTCGCGGTTTGGTCGGGCGAGTACGGCCAGGACCGCCCCAACGAAGCCCTCTACTGGATGGTCATGCAGTGGGGGAGGGCTCATGGCTTGCGGCGATTGGACCTGGAAGGGATCCCCCGTCCGGTGGCGGAAGCGACCATCGCCGGGGTCGAGATCCCGGAGAAGTACCGAAGTTCGGTGGCCTCGTTCAAGCTCGGGTTCGGTGGAACCCCACTCCTGTTGCCTCGACCGTGGATCTGGGCGAGCAGCCGGACCGTGGCCACCGCCTATCGAAAGCTGACCGAACAGGGTCGGGGGGCGAAGATGGCAAAACGACTGGTCAATCGCCTTCGCACCGGGCCGGCCGGAATGAACCCGCGCCGCGGGCAGGAGGTCCGGTGAACACCAAGACCGCCATGTGGCCACCCCTGATCAGCACCCGCGAACGGCTGCGGGTGTCCGAGGCGGTGGCGGGCCTCCGCCGGCGCGATCAATCGGAGATGCTCGCTCGCTTCGTCCCGGTCGACAACCGGGGAGTCACCTTCACCACCTACGGGAAAGGGGCTTTCGAACTTGCCGTGATCGACGCCGGACTGGAAGGAAAACGGCTTCTGCTCCCCGCCTACATCAGCCACGACTTCGTGGGGGTGTTCAAACGCCATGGGATCACACCGGTCTTTGCGGACGTCGAGGCGGACACGGTGCATCTCGATGCCGACCTGTGCACCCCGGACTTGTTGTCCTCGGTGGACGGTGTGGTCCTCCTCCACACCTTCGGGCTTCCGGCCGACGGGCATCGGTTCCGGGCGCTCACCAAGGAGCACGGCCTGGTGATGATCGAGGATTGCGCCCGGGCCTTCGGAGCACGACGTGACGGCGTCCTCGCCGGCGGGTTCGGCGACTACGCCGCCTTCAGCCTGAGCAAGGTGGCCCCGGTTCGACGCGGTGGCCTGCTGCTCTCGCCCCGACCGATCGAGACTTCGCTCCCCGTTGCGAAGCTCGACTGGGACGGCCTGGCCCACAGTGCCCTGCTGGTCCGAATCCCCGGCGGCCGGATTGCAGAGGGTCCGCTGATCCGCCTGTTGCGCGAGACCCCGGCCTATCCCGGGGAGATCGGCCTGTATTCGGCACCCAAAGTGCAATCCCTGGAGTCGGGCGCCCGCTTCGTATTCGATGCCTTTCTTCCGCACTATGCCGATGCCCTTGCTGCCAAGAAGAAGCGAGCGCTCGAACTGCGCGCCCAACTGGGCCCCCTCGGTTTCCGGTTCCAGAGAGACGACGGAACCCACATCCACACCGCGGTGGGGGCGAGGGTGCCACCGGACGTGGACCGCGATCGACTGCGCGACCACCTCCGGTCCAAAGCGATCAATGTGTTCACGTTGTGGGGAGATCCGCTGGGAACCAGCCATCTGGCGGCAGAGGCGTGGGGGACCGACCCGGCGGCCTTCCCGATCACGGCCGCCCTCTCTCGGGAGTATCTCCACTTCCCGATCAGCCGGTTCATGACAGCGGGTGACGTGGATCGGATCGTCGCAGCCACCCGCGGCTTCCTCGGGCATTCAGGCTGAGGATCTCAGCGGCTGCGAAGGCGTCGACCGGCGGCACCTTGTCAGCCCGACCGGTCAGCTGCGCTCCAGCTTCGACACCGTTCCCCCGAGCGAAACCGCATACATTTCCCCGAACCCGTCGGTTCCGAACGATACGAGGCTGCCGACCGAGAACGGCCACTGCTTGGCGTCGCTGATTCCGCCGGTGTACCGGAAGGACCGGACGAAACCCGTGCAGAAGTCGCCGTAGAAGTAGTGGCCGACCAGTTCGGGGATCGCCGTGCCCCGGTAGACATAACCGCCCGTGATCGAGCACCCTTCGGCATGGGAGTACTCGGTGACGGGGAGAACCAACCCGGCCGTGGAACAAGGATTCGACTTGAAGCAGAGCGAACCCTCCATGATCGACCAGCCGAGATTGGCTCCCGACTGGAAGGTGGAGATGACGTCTACTTCTTCTCTGCTCCCCTGGCCGACATCTGCGATGTAGAACCGCTGCCCATCGACGGAGAAGCGCCACGGATTCCGCACGCCGTAGGCGAACAGACTCGTCTGACCCGAGTCGACGTCGAGGCGGGTGATCGTGGCCAGCAAGGTGTCCGACCTCTGACCCTGGTTGAAGGCGTCACCACTTCCTCCGCCGTCGCCCAACCCGACGTACAACTTCCCGTCCGGACCGAAAGCGATCATCCCACCATTGTGGTTGGAGGCGGGTTGGTCGACGAACAGGAGCGGTCGAGCACTCCCCGGTGTTGCGATGTCAGGGTCGGCGGAGACGGCATATTCGACGACCCTCGTGTCTCCGCTCTTGTCGGTATATGAAACGAAGAAGCGGCCATTCGATCCATAGCCGGGGTGGAAGGCGAGTCCGAGCAAGCCGCCCTCCCCGCTCGTTCCCACCAATCCGGTGATGTCCAGGAAGGGTGTGCCCAGGACCGTTCCGTTTTCGAGGATCTTGACGCGCCCGGCGCGCTCGACGATGAACAACCGCGGATCGCCTGAGGGGGCATCCACGAACAGCGGGGAGGCGAGGCCGGAGGCAACCGGTGTCAGCTTCAAGGCCAGGTTCTGGACGCTCGGACGAGGTGGGGGGATTTCGGCCGTCAGCCCAAACGCACGGGTCAGGAACGACGCCATCTCCGCTCTCGTGACGGCGCCCCCCGGGCAGTACACCAGGGGATTCGTCGAGCAGCCCGTGGTGATGCCGAGTTCGAAGAGTCGACCCACGAATCCTGCGTACCAGGCGGCGGCGGGTACGTCTCCGAAGGCGGCAGTGTTCGTCGACGCTGCGTCGCCCAGTG
>DAIOGO010000206.1:0-3325 GCA_036745195.1 Actinomycetota bacterium
CAGGCGGTGGAGGTGATTCGCTACAGCAGCCGCCTCGACCCGACGCAGGACATCACGATCGACATCTCCCCGGCCTCCTTCGGCGCCAACCCGCTCGGTACCAACGACGGCACCGGTCACGCCCTCAATCCGGCGACGGGTGAGCCCTACACGCCGAATCCGGTCAACCAGGCCGACTACCAGCGGATCCTGGCCGAGTTCTGGGCCGACGGTCCCAAGTCGGAGACCCCACCCGGGCATTGGAACACCGTCGCCAACACGGTCTCCGACGACCTGGCACCCGATCTCCGCATCGGTGGGACCGGGCCGGTGGTGGACCGGTTGGAGTGGGACGTCAAGCTCTACCTGGCCCTCAACGGCGCCAACCACGACTCGGCGGTGGCGGCCTGGGGCATCAAGAACCGCTATGACTCGGCCCGCCCGATTTCGATGATCCGGTACTTGGGGGGCCTTGGCCAGTCGAGCGATCCAGACGGACCGTCCTATCACTCCGACGGTCTCCCGCTGGTCCCCGATCTGGTCGAGGTCATCACCGAGGAGACCACCGCCCCCGGTGGACGTCATGAGCACCTGGCAGAGCATGTAGGGGAGATCGCCGTCCGCTCCTGGCTGGGTAACCCGGCCGACCCCGAAACCGAGATCGGCGGGGTGGGCTGGATCCTGGCGGTCGACTGGATCACCTACCAACGATCGACGTTCGTCACCCCGGCGTTTGCGGGTTTCGTCTCCGGGCATAGCACCTTCAGTCGGGCCTCGGCCGAGGTTCTCACCGCCATCACCGGCAGCGAATATTTTCCGGGTGGGCTCGGCGAGTGGTCGTTCGAACCGGGTGCTCTGGACTTCGAGGCTGGGCCCGAACAGGGGCTCACCCTCCAGTGGGCCACGTTCGCGGACGCAGCCGACCAGGCGGGGCTTTCCCGGCTATTCGGTGGCATCCACATCTCGGCCGACGACCTGGCGGGGCGGAGGGTCGGCTTCACATGTGGCCGGGCCGCCTGGGAGCGAGCGCAACTGTTGTTTGGCGGATCTTCCGAATGATGGAGACGGCCATGCTCCCGCGGCGGCGCACCGTCCGCCGGGGGATGGTCTTGCTGGTGCTGCCACTGGTGCTGCTTGGCGGGGGGTGGTTGGCCGTCCGTGTCCTCGGGTCGAGCACCCCGAAGGAGGCGATGGGCCCGCCCCGCTTTGTCGAGGAGGCGGCGGCGGCGGCGATCGACCACGCCTACGACGGGGAGTGGCCCTTCTTTCTGGGCGGCGGGGTGGCCGTTTTCGATTGCGACGGTGACGGTCGACCGGATGTCTACCTGGCCGGTGGATCGAGTCAGGCCGCTCTCTACCGAAACCAGAGCGAGGTGGGCGGCCCGCTGTCGTTCGGGCGAGTGGAAGATGCCGTCACCGATCTCACCGAGGTGACCGGGGCCTATCCGATTGACATCGACGGGGACGGGTTGCTCGACCTGGCGGTGCTGAGGGTGGGCGAGAACCTGCTCCTGCGCGGGCGGGGGGACTGTCGCTTCGAACGAGGGAACGAGTCCTGGGGTTTCGATGGCGGGGACGGTTGGACCACTGCCTTCAGTGCCACCTGGGAAGACCAGGAGACACTGCCGACCCTGGCGATCGGCAACTTTCTGACCTCCGCCGGTCTGGAGCGCGGCACCTGTGCCGACAACCAGTTGATCCGGCCCTCACCGGACGGATCCACCTACCGCCCTCCGATCACGCTGTCGCCGGGGTTCTGCACCCTCTCGATGCTCTTCAGCGACTGGGATCGAACGGGCGGGGCCGATCTGCGGGTGAGCAACGACCGCCAGTACTACCGCGATGGCGAAGAACAGCTGTGGCGGGTGGCGGGAGAAGATGTCCCCCGCCTCTACACCCGAGAGGAGGGCTGGAACAAGGTCCAGATCTGGGGGATGGGGATCGCCTCCCACGATGTCACCGGCGATGGCCTGCCCGAGGTGTTCCTGACCAGTCAGGGCGACAACAAGCTGCAGACCATCCAGGAGGACGGTTCGGGACCGGCATTCCAGGACATCGCCATCCGGCGGGGAGTCACCGCCCACCGCCCCTACACCGGCGACGTCGATCTTCCCTCGACGGCCTGGCACGCCGAGTTCGACGACGTCAACAACGACGGGTTCACCGACCTGTTCGTGGCGAAGGGGAATGTCGATGCAATGCCGGACTTCGCCGCCCAGGACCCCAACAACCTCTTGCTCGGCCAGCCCGATGGCACCTTCGTCGAGACCGCCGAGGCGGCCGGGCTGGTCACCTTCGCCCGCGCCAGGGGGGCGGCCCTGGTCGATTTCAACCTCGACGGGATGCTCGACCTGATCGTTGTCAATCGCCGGGAGAACGTCGAGTTGTGGCGAAATGTCGGGTGGGGGGAAGCGGCCCGCCCAGCTCCGATGGGCAACTGGATCCAACTCCGGCTGCACCAGTCCGGGGCCAACCAGGATGCGATCGGGGCCTGGATCGAGACCCGGATCGGCACACGGACCACCTGGACCGAGGTTACCGTGGGAGGCGGGCACGCCGGCGGCTCTCTCGGGTGGGTGCATCTCGGTCTTGGCCCGGCGGGCCGGGCCGACATCCGGATACAGTGGCCCGATGGCGAGATCGGACCGTGGATGACCGTGGATGCCAACCAGTTCCTCGATGTCGAGCGCGGCTCCGCCGCGCCGGTGCCGTGGAGCCCGTGACCGATCGAGGGAGCGAAGACGTGGCCCGAGCCCGACTGGCAGAACTGGATCTCCCCGAATTCGGTGTGTCCGAGACGGCGCCGTCGATCCCGGCCGAGGTGTATCAACGGCGCCTGGGGCGGCTGCGGGAGCGGGCTGGAGATGAGGGCTACGACGTCGTCGTGGTGTATGCCGATCGGGAGCACAGCGCCAACCTGGCCTATCTGACCGGATTCGACCCGCGCTTCGAAGAGGCGATGCTCGTCGTCGGCGACGACCCCGAACCGGCGATCCTGGTCGGCAACGAATGTCATGGCATGGCCGGGGCGGCTCCGGTCGCCCTTCGTCGCCACCTGTTCCAGGACTTCAGCCTTCCCGGCCAACCGCGGGATCGTTCCCGACCTCTCACCGAGATCCTGGCCGGCGAAGGGGTGAGGCAAGGGGGTCGGGTCGGGGTGGTGGGCTGGAAGGAGCACGCCGACCGGCGGATCATGGAGGTACCGGCCTACATCGTCGACGAACTGCGGGCACTCACCGGTGATGGGGGACTGGTGGAGAACGCCGGGTTCCTGTTGACCGGTAGCGGCGACGGCCTGCGAGTGATCAACGAGGTAGAGCAACTCGCCGTGTTCGAACACGCCGCC
>DAIOGO010000207.1:0-3323 GCA_036745195.1 Actinomycetota bacterium
CACGCCCTCACCCTCATCCTCGTCCACCACCGTCCCCACCACGACGTCGCCGGCCACCACGGTCGTCACCAACCAGCCGCCGCTGCTCCCGAATGTCACCGCCACCACCCCGGAAGGAATCCTCGTCACGATCCGGCTTTCCGCCTCCGACCCCGATGGTGACCCACTCGTGTGCTCGATGACCGCCGCCCCAGCGGTCGGTGCCGCCACCGTCCCGTCCGATTGCACCCGCGTCACCTTCCAGCCACCCGCCGAATACGCCGGGATCGTCACCATCTCCCTCCAGGCCTCCGACGGGACTGCCATCACCCGGGCCAGCGCCACCGTCACGGTCGTCGCCGCCAACAAGCCGCCGATCGCCGGCCCCGACAGCGCTTCCACCACTCTCGGAACTCCGGTGACCATCAACGTGCTCGCCAATGACACCGATCCTGAGGGTGGTGCCATCGCAGTCACCGCAGTGACCCAGCCTCCGGCAGGAAGTGTCGCATTCACGCCCAATTCGGTCACCTTCACGCCAGTCCAAGCGGGTCAATTCAGCTTCGGGTACACCGTGTGCGATCTCGCCGGTGCCTGCTCGCCCGGCACCGTGAGCGTCACTGTCACCGCCCCGGCAGTCACCGCCGGCGACGACTTCTTCTCGATGCTGAGGGGCGACACCCTGGTGGCGGCGGTGCTGTCAAACGACAACCCGGGGGGTGGGACCTGGGATGTGAGGGGAATCACGATCATCACTCCAGCCCAACATGCCACCGCCAGCCCGATGAACAGCGGCAAGATCAAGATCGTGGCCGATCGGAACTATGCCGGACCGGACAGCTTCGTGTACCGGGCCTGCACGACCGCCGGGGTGTGTGTCACCGCCACCGTATGGCTGACGATCACCTGAGCGGAGTCTCTACACCGCCGCAAACCACCCGATAGCGCCGCGCATCGCCAGATGATGCTGGTGGGGGTGGAACATGTAGCGGCCCAGTTCCGGCAACTCGAACTCGAGCATCGCCCGTTCCGCCAGCGACATGGCCAGCACGTCCGAGTGCCAGGCGGCGCGCTCGCCCATCCCGGCGGGCCAGACCGCGAAGGTCTGGGCATGGAGGTGAAAGGACATGACCGGCTCGTGCTCGAGCATGTTCGCAAGGTAGAGACGGACCGGCCTCCCCACCGGGACCTTGATCGGGAACTTCTCATAGAACCCGGCCACCCCGTTCCAGGCCACGATGGCATTGGTCCCGCCGGAGACCTCGAACCCACCGAGGATCAGGGCGACTTCCTCGGCGGGTGAGCGCGGATCGACCGGGTCGACGATGAACATCCCGTACAGGCCCCGGCCGATGTGTTCGGCCACCGGGGGGACGTGACAGTGATACGGATGGACCCCGGGAGGGCCGGCGACTATCTCGAGCGTGGTCTCACCTCCGGCCGGCACCGGCTCCCACCCGTCCATCAGGGGTGCATGGCGCCCGTGGAAATGGAGGTTGTGCGGATTCCCGGTGTGGTTGCGGAGGTGGATCGTCACCTTCGAACCGGCCGTGGCACGGATGATCGGTCCAGGGACCCTTCCGCCAAAGGTCCAGGCGTCGAAGAACACGCCTTGACCGACCTCGAGGCGTTGGTCGAGGATGTCCAGATCGACTTCGGTGTCCCCGGTTCGCGGTGGAGGGGGGACGGTGGCCATCTGCAACGAGTCGGCGTCGAGGTGGAAGGGCGGCTCGAAGGCGCCTCCATACAGACCACCGTCGTGAACCTCGGAGTGCCCGATCCCGCCGGGGTAGTCGGACTGCCGGCCGTCGCCCGCCAGGGCGGTGGCTCCCCCCATGCCCGCCAAAGCGACACCGCCGAGGCCGAGACGTTTCAGGAGCGAGCGGCGGGAGATCCTCTCGCTCAGACCACACCTCCGACCACGGCGCCCGCCACCAGGATCACGAGGTACGCCACGAAACCTCCCCCGACGAAGGCCGCCCGTTGCCAGGCCGGGATCTTCGACTTCCCGAGGATGTGATAGGCGATCACGCCGAGAAAGGGGACGATCAAGATGGCGGCGATCCAACCGACGCTCTTTCCCTTGGACAGATCATCGCGGCGGGCCAGGTCCCACAGGGCGAGCGCCACCCAGGCGGCGTACAGCACGAAGGGCAGGAAGTAGGCATACAGCCCGAAGAAGATCGAAGTGGCGGAGCCCAGCAGCACGCCGAACATGTTTGGTCCTTTCGTCTGGGTCGGGGTGAGTCCGGCCGGCAGGTCTGGCAGGCCGATCGAGTCGATGTCGAGGTCGAAGGAGGCGAATACGTCGACTGCCGGCCTTGCCGGCGCCCCGAGCGCATCCGGCAGCTGCGGCAGGTCGCCCGGCTTGGGGGCGGAGCCATGCGCCGGGTCTGGTCGCAAACTGAGGCCATTCTCCATGATCCGACCCAGTTGCTCGGTGGCTCCGCCCAACTCGAACAGCACGGGCAAGCGGAGACCGTCGCAACTCTGGAACACCTGCAATCCAACCGGCAGGCTGCTCACGTCGCCGTTCCCCCCGAAGCAGTTCCCAGTCCCCGACGGCCCGGCCAGCGCCAGATCGGCCCGGCCGGACCCCTCGATGACGTTGTCCACCACCCGGTTGTCGAAGCCCATCCAGAAGTTCCTGTCGAGATTGGGGGCGATCACGACACCCGAAATCGGATGGTTGACGATTCGATTGCGGGCCACCAGCGACGACCGGCCCCCCGCCACGATCACGCCGTTGCCATATGCCGACCACTGGGCGTTGCCATTCGGAGCGTCCCGGTTGCCGTTGTCGTGGATCAGATTGCCGACGATGGCAACGTCGTGGACAGGAGGCAACAACTCCGAGTCGAGGGTGTTGGGGGCGATCCCGGCGACATTGAATCGCCAGATCGAATCGACCAGATACAGGTCCCCCGAGGCATTGGTGCCCGAGTAGCCCAACCCGTTCCACTCGGCGATCGAGTCGGTGATCACCGCCTCGCATGGATCACATTGACCGATGTAGAACCCACCGTCGTACGAGCCTGATGCGTAGCTGTGCTCGAACAAGCCGTCCGACGAGTCGAAGGCGTAGATCCCGTAGACCCGGGCGTCGATGGACGTCAGATAGGAACCCCGGTAGCCCCGCACCCCGGTCCAGAAGAAGCCGTTGCCCATCGTGTTTCGCGCGGTCATGTTCTCCAGCGCCACTCCGTCTGCGCCGAAGACCTTGACCCCGTTCTCACGCTGGAATTCACCGTCGATGATCACCTTGTTTCGATCGGTGCCGCGCAGGATCAAACCGGGAGTGGTGATCTCGACCTCTTCCCGGTACACCCCCGGCTCGATGAGGA
>DAIOGO010000208.1:0-3315 GCA_036745195.1 Actinomycetota bacterium
GGTGATCCGCTCGGTGAGCAGCCACTTGGGAACCGAGAGCAGGTTGTCGAAGGTGGCGGCGCACGACCGGGACATCCCGTCGGCCAGGTCGAGGGGCAGTTCGCTCGGGATAGACCTGACCCTGGTCGTCACCGGGGCACAGACCAGACTCGTGAGCACCGGGATGACCGCATCTCGGGTGAGCACCAGATATGGTCGCCGCCCGACCGACTCCATCGCCCCCCCAGACCTCGCCCCGCGCTGTCATAGGTTATTCGCTATGCTATGCTGTTTACGATATGATCAGCTCCACCATCCCGCTCCACCAGTCCGCCGATGTCGGCGGTGCCATCCGGGAATGGCGGCGGGCCGCCGGTCTCAGTCAGTCCGGTCTGGCGAAGCGGATCGGGACCACCCAGTCGGCCGTCTCCCGCTGGGAACACGGACGCGAGGAGCCCCGGTTGAGCACGCTGGCGGCGATCCTGCGCGGATGCGGGCTCGCCGGCGAACTGGTGGTCGGCGAGGACGTCGACCGTGCCCAGATCCGCCGGCAGCTCGCCTTGACCCCCCGCCAACGGCTGGAGGGCCTGGCCAACGTGTCCCGCCTCCGGACCACCGCCAAACGGAGCGGCTGACGTGGTCGTCCCGTTCGATCCCATCTGCCTCCTGACAGTCCTCACCGACCACGAGGTCGAGTTCGTCCTCGTCGGAGGGATGGCGGCGGTGCTCTATGGATCGCCCACCGCCACCAACGACGCAGATATCGTGCCTTCCCGGGCACCAGAGAACCTCACCCGTCTGGCCGGTGCGCTCCGGGACCTCGACGCCCGCATCCGATCGGCGACCGAGGTGGATGGCATCACCTTCGAGCCGCATCCCGAGCTGCTCGCCTCCATGTCGATGCTCAACCTCACCACCCGGTGCGGGGATCTCAACCTCACATTCACGGCATCCGGGATCGGGACCTACAAGGACATCCGTCCGACCGCCGTGGCCTTCGATCTGGACGGATTCTCCGTGCTGGTCGCCGCCCTCGATGACGTGATCCGGTCGAAGCGGTCCGCCGACCGACCCAAGGACCGCGCCGTGATGCCCGTCCTGGAAGCGCTCCGGGAGGAGCTGGGTCGCGAGCGGCGCGACTGAACCAACACGAGACCCGGCGGGAGCGGCTGGTCTCGCCGGCCGTGCCAGACTGGTCTTCATGCCCGCCGCCATCGAGATCGCCCGAGACGTCTGGCGGGTTCCCACCGTGCCCTGGGACCTGATCAATTCGTTCCTGATCCGGGCGGAGGATGGTTCGCTCACGCTGGTCGACACCGGGATGAAGAACGCTCCCGCCCGCCTGGGCGCGGCACTGGCGGAGTTGGGCGCCGCCCCGAGCGAGGTCACGACGATCGTGCTCACCCACGCCCACGGCGACCACGCCGGCGGCGCCGCCGGGATGGCCGGCCTGACCGGTAGCGGGATCACCGCCCACGAAGTCGAAGTCGACTACGTGCAAACCGGACGTACGCCACCGCGCGATCGATCCTTGCGGCTGGGACGGCTGATCGGCTCGGTGGGCGACCGCTTCCCACCCGCCCCGGTGGCGCGGTCGATGACCGACGGCGAGCTACTCCCCGGGAGCAACCTCCGGGTGCACCACACCCCCGGTCACACGCCGGGGCACTGCTCGCTCCTCCACGAGCCCACCGGCACCCTCATCACCGGCGACGCCATCTGGAACATGGGATCGCGACGCACCTGGCCCGTCCGGGCGTTCTGCACGGACGCGGCGATGACCGAACGCACCGCCGCCACCCTGGCCGACCTCGAATACACGACGGCGGCATTCACCCACGGCCCGGAGATCCGGGGCACTGGCCGCCAGGCGGTCCGGGAGTTCCTCTCCCACCCCCGTCGCTTCGGCCCGGGGCTCTGACGCCGGCATTCCCCGGCGGCTGTCAGGCCAACCCGCGCGCCGCCCAGGCGACGGCGGTGATCTCGAATGAACCGGACGGGAGCCGGCGCCGGCAGTCCTCGCGCAGCTCGGCCTGGGCTTGGGGGTCGAGCCCGGCCAGGTAGGCGCCGGCCGGCCCGACGCCGTAGGTGAACGGCTCCCACCAGGCTTCGAAGGTGTCGAGGTGGAGACCAACCGGGAAGGCGGTCGATTCGATCTGACTTAGCCCGGCCGCTTCGAACAGTTCGGCGAGGTGGCCTTCCCTGGTCCCGGCCCGCTTCGATTCGTCGTCGATCACCGCCCCCAGCGAACGGGCCGCCTCCCAGAAGATGTGGAGCGGGCCCCGGGCCCCGGCGTGGTCCCAGACACAGGCCGCCACCACCCCGGCGGGGCGGGTGACCCTGCGCATCTCGACCAGGCCGGCCACCGGGTCGGACATGAAGTGGATGACGAGTTGGGCGAGGGCGGCGTCGAACGTGTCGTCCGGGAAGGGCAGTTGTTCGGCCGGCGCCTGGCGGATGTCCACCCCCGGATGGCGCTCGCGGCTGGCGGCGACGAATGACGGGGACGGATCGACCGCTGCCACGCCGTCGGGCCCCAGACGGCGGATCAGTTCACCGGTGAGGGCACCGGTCCCACACCCGACATCGAGCACCCGCTGCCCCGGGTTCACCAAGGCGAAGTCGGCCAGCTGGGCGGAGAGGAGCCGCGAGTACCGACCCATGAACGCGTCATAGGCCTCGGCGGCGACATCGAAGCTCACCGGGCCGCTTCCTGACGGGAACGGCGCAGCAGCAACTGGACGACGGCGAGAAACCCGAGCGACGCCAGCAAGGTCACGGTAGCGATGGCGTTGATCTTGGGCGTGACGCCCCGGCGGATCGAGGAGAACACGTAGATCGGCAGGGTGGTGTTGGGCCCGGCTACGAAGAACGCCACGATGAAATCGTCGAAGCTGAACGTGAACGCGAGCAGGAACCCGGCCAGGATCGCCGGCCGCAACTGCGGCATCGTCACCTGCCAGAAGGTGCGCCAGGGGGTGGCGTACAGGTCGCCGGACGCCTCTACCAGCGACCTATCCATTCCGGCGATCCGGGCTCGCACGATGACGATCACGATCGACATGGTGAACAACGAGTGGGCGGCGATGATGGTGGGCAGGCCGAGATTGAGCCGGGGTGCTCCGGACCCCATCAGATAGGCGAGCCAGGGATTGACCCAGTCGAACAGCGCCACGAAGAAGACCAGGGTGGCCAGACCGATGACGATGCCGGGGATGATGATCGCCACGTTGATGAGGGCGTCATAGATCCTGCGGACCTTGCCCCTCACCCGCTGCAGGGCGAGGGCGGCCATCACCCCGAACACGGTGGCCACCGTCGCCGACGAGAGCCCGA
>DAIOGO010000209.1:0-3256 GCA_036745195.1 Actinomycetota bacterium
CGACGGTGGTCTGACGCGTTCCGGGGCGTGGCCGCCCAGTGCCCCCTCCGTCTCCTCCCCCTACCGGGGTCGTCGCCACCTCCCCCAACACTCGGCCCTGGCGGGCCTCCCGTGGGGAGGAGACCAGACGGCCCTCCGGCGACCGGCCCCCGGTTCTGTCTCTCCCTCCGAAGGGGGGAGTCCGGCGAAGCCGGGAGGGGGGCACGGTCCGACGGCCTCCTGACGCGCCCCGTCTTCCCCCAGAGGTCGGGAAGGAGGGCGTCGGCCGAGGCCGCACGGCGCACGGCGCATGGCGGACCTAGATTGGACCTATGACCGCCCCCAGCGTCGCCGTCCAGGTCACGGGGCTCACCCACGACTACGGCTCGCTGCGGGCGCTGTCGGGGATCGATCTGACGGTCGAGCGGGGAGAGATCTTCGGGCTGATCGGGCCCAACGGGGCAGGCAAGACCACCCTCATCCGTTCCCTGGTCGGGAGCCTGCGCCCCGCCTCGGGCGCGGTGGCGGTGCTCGGGCTCGACCCCCGAACCCGGCGGTGGGAGTTGCGCTCCCGGATCGGTTACATGCCCCAGAGCACGGCTCTCTACGACGACCTCACGGTGCGACGCAACCTCGGGTTCTTCCTGGCCGGGCATCGCCGCGAGCGCGATCGGCAACTGATCGATGAAGCCCTCGCCTTCGTCGAGTTGTCCGACCGGGCCGGTGACCGGGCCCACACCCTCTCCGGCGGTATGCAGCAGCGGCTCTCGCTCGCCTGCACCCTCGTCCACCGGCCCGAGCTCCTCCTGCTCGACGAGCCCACCTCGGGGGTCGACCCCGAGCTGCGGGCCGCCTTCTGGGATCGGTTCCGGGCGCTGGCCCGCGACGGGGTGACGATCCTGGTGTCGACCCACCAGATGGACGAGGCCTTCGCCTGTGACCGGATCGCCATCCTCAACAAGGGAACCGTGATGGCGGCCGACACGCCCCGCGCCCTGGCGCCGGGGGCGAGGGCGCTGGTCACCATCTGGCGGGATGGTGTCGCCGCCACCCACCGGGTGGAGGATTACCGCACCGAACTGCCCGGGTTGCTGGCGGTGCCGGCCGACCGGGTCGAGATCGAGCACGAGACGCTCGAGGATGTGGTGCTCGGGCTGATCCGGGGTGGAGCATGACCGCCACCGGGCTCAGTCGCAGCGTCACCATGGCCGGCCGGGTGCTGGCCCAACTGCGGGGCGATCGCCGGTTCCTGGCGGTCAGCACCGTGGTCCCGCTCATGGTCATCTTCCTGCTCAAGACCTTCTGGGATGCGATCGGGACGGTCGGGCTCAGCCAGGCGAAATTCGCCGTCCCGGCCGGGGTGTTCATCGTCCATTTCGTCACCTACGTGCTCACCGCCATCGTCCTGGTGAGGGAACGGGTCCAGGGCACGATGGAGCGGATGTTCGTGGACGGGTACCGGCCCGGGTCGATCGTGGCCGGGTACCTGGGCGCCTACACCGGGCTGGCCACCGTCCAGTCGGTGCTGATCCTCACCGAACTCAACCTGCTGTTCGAGTTCGAGTTCACCTGGGCCGACAACCTCTCGGTGTTCCTGGTGATGTGGCTGATGGCGGTGCTGTCGCTCTCGCTCGGGGTGCTCGTCTCCAACGCCGCCCGCAACGAGGGCCAGGTGTTCCCCTTCATCCCGCTGGTGATGGTCCCGCCGGTCTTCCTGTCTGGGTTGGTGGCACCGGTCGACTCGCTCCCCGAGTGGGCCCAGGTGCTCTCCCGGATCGTCCCGCTCCGTTATGCCATCGACGTGGTGCGCGAGGTGCTGGCGGGCGGGACCATCTTCGACGCCCCCGGAGCCCTCATCATGCTGCCGGTGCTGATCGTCGTGGTCCTGTTCGCGGCGGCCCGAACCCTGCGCGAGACCCGTTAGGCCCAACCGGCAAGGGCGTCGGCCAGCGCCCGGCGGGCCCGGAACAGCCTGACCCGCACCGCCCCCGGCGAGATCCCCAACTGCTCGCCGATCTGGGCGCAGGAGCGGCCGGCGAATTCGTGGAGGAGCAGCGGGTGCCGCAGATGTTCGGGCAGGTCGGCGATGGCGGCCTTGAGCGCCTCGCTCTCGACCAGCATTTCGACTTCGTGCTCGAGGTCGCCGGGCATGGCCCGCTCGGGGAGGTCGCCCGGCACCTCGTGGTTGCGGGTGACCCGGTTGAGGGCGAGGTTGGTGGTCATCCTCCGCAGCCACCATCCGACTTCGGAGTCACCCCGGAAGTCGTGGCGGGTCTTGTACGCCCGGTAGCACGTCTCCTGGACGATCTCTTCGGCGGCGCCGGGATCGTTGAGGATGGACCGGGCCACCCGCTCGAGCGCCTCCTCGTGACGGGACCACAACACCTCGAAGTCGTGCGGGTCGTCCGAGCGCAGCAGCACCAGGTCGTCGTCGACCTGCTCCAGACCGCTCTCTCTCGCCATGGTCGTCTTTCCCTCCGACCCTGGCTTCCCTCCGGGACCCATCCTGGGCCCGTGTTCCGGCAGTTCCCAGAATACAGGGCGGAGTGGACGGTCGCCTTCCGTCGGCGGCTTCCGGAAGAAATTTTTTGAATTCGGTAACTAATCACTCGCTCCTGTGTCTTATCCACACGAGGGACTCGGTGCGCCGAGGTCTCCTGGGCTATGGAACCCCATGGCAGGGCAGGGCAGGGCAACACGGGAGGCAATTTCAACGTGGGTGGGCACCCACATCTGGTTTCGGTCCGGCTTCGGCGTTCGCCAAGCCGGACCTTCGTGTGTTCGTCCGGACTTCGATCGCATCGTCGCGTCGATTCGGTCCGGACCTGACAGGTCGGGCAAGGGCAACGGGCAAGGAGCAGGAAATGGGCAAGATCCTCGGAGCAAGGCGCCGGCAGAAGCTGGGCCGCAAGCGGGCCGCATCGGCGTGGCTGACAACATTCGCACTGATCGTCGGCATGGTGCCGACGTTCCTCCTGCCGTTGACGGCGGCGGCCCAGGTCATCCCTACGCTTGACACCGGTGGCGCAGACGATTGGACGAATCCCAACGAGAATGACCTGAACCAAATGGGTTTCGACCCTGCGACGGCGTCCATCGACGTGACGTGGAACTACGACGACATTACCTACAACAACACGAGCCTCGCCTGTGCCCTTCTCGACACGGACGGTGACGGCAATGCCAACTTCTCGATGTGTGTTGAGGTTGGTCCGGACACGACCGGTGATGGAGTGGGCGAAGTCCAGCAGATCGTGCTGTACAACTGCACCGACTC
>DAIOGO010000210.1:0-3220 GCA_036745195.1 Actinomycetota bacterium
ACCATCCAGTTGCTCATCGATGCGAAGTTGATCTCCGATCCGGCCGACATCTTCTTCCTCACCCCCGCCGACTTCGAAGGCTTCGAGGGTTGGGGAGAGGTCTCGATCGGCAACTTGATGGCAGGCATCGAGGCGGGCCGGGATCGCCCGCTCGCCCGCCTCGTCACTGCGCTGGGCATTCGCCACGTGGGACCGGCCGCCGCCAAGGAGTTCGCCAGGGTGTACCGATCGATCGATCGGTTGATGGCCGCCTCGATCGACGACCTCACATCCATCGAAGGGATCGGTCCGATCATCGCCAGGGCCTGGGCGGAGTGGGCGGCCGAGCCGGAGAACCAGGCGCTGATCGGGAAACTCCGGGCGGGCGGGGTGAGGATGGAAGATCCGGAGCCCGAGGCCCCGGCCGCGGGGTCGGATCTCCTCGCCGGTGCCGGGTTCGTGGTGACCGGAACGTTGGGCGGCTACACCCGCGAACAGGCGGAGGAAGCGATCATCGGCCGGGGAGGGAAGGTCACCTCGTCGGTGTCAAAGAAGACGACTGCGTTGATCGTGGGGGAGGCGCCGGGGGCGAGCAAAACGTCGAAGGCGGCGGAGCTCGGTGTCCGGGTCATCGACGAAGTGGTGTTCGAACGACTGCTGACGACGGGTCTTGCCGCTCTGGATGGTTGACCGCTTTCGACGAGCCGCGCCGGCCCGGCCGCCATGGTCACTGGATTCGGAACACCCATTCGAAGGAGCCGGCGTCGGCCGGGCCGGCGATGGAGTTCCATTCGACGACCACCGTGTGTTCGCCCGGGGACCACTCGGTCAGGTAGGTGCCCAGCGGCGACGGGGCCCAGCGGTAGACACCGGTGGCCTCGACGACGGTCACCTCGGTGTCGGGGACTCTGAAGCCGTCGACGAACAGGGTTGCCACGTAGCCGTTGGCCATGTCCACCTCGACCACCGCCTGCCGTAGAACCGAGTCGTTGGGCCGGGGGGTGATCGCCTCGAGCGGGGCCGGCAGGACGATGGCATCGCCCTGTGGGTTGAAGGCGACCCCGAGGGCGATGACCGCCACCAGCAGGCACCCCAGACCGAAGTACATGAGTCGATGGTTCACGGTCCGAGTATCGCCGTATCCCGGTGGTGGGCAAACCCGGCGACCCCGCCCGGCGCCCGCCGGATGTACCAGACGGCGTAATTGCGGCATAAGAACGCGTCTTCGACCGTTTAGCGTGGTCGGGTGCACATCAATCCCGTCATCGGTCGGCTCGGGGAGGCTCCTCTCACGCTGATCCACGACACCATGCGCCGGATGCGGGCGGCGGGGGAACGACTGGTGGACTTCTCCATCGGTGACCCCCGGGAACCGACCCCCCGTTTCATCCCGGAGGCGCTGAAGTCTGCCGTGCCGGAGGTCTCCCAGTATCCGACCACCCGCGGCCTGCCCGAGTTGCGCGCTGCCATCGCCGGGTACGCCTGGCGCCGTTTCGGGGTGGAGATCGACCCCGACACCCAGGTTCTCCCCACCACCGGTTCCAAGGAGGCGATCTTCACCACCCCCCTCGCCTTCGTCGATCGGGCGGCGGCAGACATCGTGATCTGGGGTACGCCCGGTTATCCGACCTATGAACGAGGAGCGCTGTTTGCCGGCGCCACCCCGCACGAAGTGGTGCTCTCCGGTGACTTCGTGTTTCGCCCCGAGATGGTGCCCGGCGGGATATGGGAGAGGGCGGCTCTCGCCTGGATCTGCTCGCCGCACAACCCGGCCGGGTCCGTCATGGACCGGTCCACCATCGAGGGCTTCGTCGACATGTGCCGTGACACCAACACCCTGCTCTGCGCCGACGAGTGTTACGTGGATCTGTACGACGAGGATCCACCGGTTTCGGTCCTGGAGGTGGCGGGACCGGGGGCGACCGGCGTGCTCAGCTACCTGAGCCTGTCGAAGCGGTCAGGGATGACCGGCTACCGCTCCGGAGCCATCGTCGGGGACGCCGCCGCGATCGCCGCCCTCTTCGCCCTCCGCACCTCGACGGGTACCGCCCCGCCCGAGTTCACCCAGGCGGCGGCGGTCGCTGCCTGGAACGACGACGCCCATGCCGCCGAGCGGCGCGCCTTGTTCGCGGTCAAGCGGGCGGTCCTCCGCCAGGGATTCGAACGGTTGGGTCTGGAGGTGGTCGCCTCCCGGGCCGGTTTGTACCTGTGGGTGGCGGTCGGCGACGATGTCGAGGTCACTGCCCGGTTGCTGGAAGCGGGGGTGGTGGTCTCACCGGGGAGGGTCTTCGGCCCCGGCGGCGAAGGGTTCATCCGGCTGGCACTGGTGCCGACGGTCGAAGAGTGCGACGAGGCGGTGGAGGCGGTGGTGAGATGTCTGGGTTGATCGATCGAGCCTTCGATGGCGAAGTGGAGGTGGAGGCGGCCCGGGGCGAGGTCGAGGCGATGATCGCCGATCTTGACCGGGGTGTGGTCAGGGTGGCCCGCAAGATCGAGGGGGAGTGGGTTGTCGACGAGACCGCCAAGCGAGCGATCCTCCTCTATTTTCGGCTGGCCGAGATGAAGACGTTCGAGATCGGGCCGTTCGAGTTCCACGACAAGATCCCGCTCAAGCACGGCCTGGCCGAACAAGGAGTGCGGGTGGTGCCACCGGGGGTGGTGCGCTACGGAGCCCACTGCGAGCCGGGCGTCATCGTCATGCCCGGGTACGTCAACATCGGCGCCTATGTCGGGTCGGGGACGATGGTCGACACCTGGGCGACGGTCGGATCGTGCGCCCAGATCGGCCGCAACGTCCACCTGGCGGGCGGGGTCGGCATCGGAGGTGTGCTCGAGCCGGCCAACGCCCGTCCGGTGATCGTCGAGGACGGGGCGTTCATCGGGAGTCGCTGCATCGTGGTCGAGGGTGTGATGATCGAGGCCGGGGCGGTGCTGGGCGCCAACACCACCATCACTGCCTCCACTCCCATCATCGATGTCACCGGCGGTGAACCGGTCGAGTATCGAGGAAGGGTGCCGGCCGGATCGATCGTGGTCCCCGGGACCCGGCCCAAGCAGTTTCCGGCCGGGGTGGTGGACCTCCAGTGTGCCTACATCATCGGTCACCGCCTGCCTCGCCACGATGATCGGTTGGCCCTCAACGGGTACCTCCGTGACCTCGGAGTGCAGTTGTGACCACAGGCCGGTTGGTCGACACCCTGGCGTGGCTGGTCGACATCCCGTCGGAGACAGGGAACGAAGA
>DAIOGO010000211.1:0-3207 GCA_036745195.1 Actinomycetota bacterium
ACTGCTCTCTCACCGCGCGATTTGCCCGCCCCCGCCCTCAGCCCCGGAGTCAGCCCCGAAGGATGGCCGCCGATCTCGCCGCCACCGACACCCGGCCGTCGACCAGGCTGGCATCACCCCACAACACCGCCGCCGCCCCCAACTCGAATCGCACCGCTCGCGGCTCGAGATTGAGCACGACCACGATCCGGGAACGACCCGACCTCCGCTCGAAGGCGACCGCCCGCCCCCAGGCGGCGACGACTCCGAAATCTCCTTCCCGCAAGGCCTGGTGGCGCCGTCGAAGCCGGGTGATCTGGCGGATGGCGTCACCCACCGGATACCGCTCCACCTCCGGTGAGCCCCAGGGGAAGGCGCCCCGGCAGCCAGGGTCGTCCCCGCCGTCCAGACCCACCTCGTCGCCGTAGTAGACACCGGGGGCGCCGGGAAACGTCAACTGGAAGACGGTGGCCAGCACCACCCGCCACACCTCGCCACCCGCCTCGGTCAGGAAGCGGGGGGTGTCGTGACTGCCGAGCAGGTTGTGGTTGACCAGGGTGGTCTCCCACCCGTAGAGATGGACGAGGCGCGAGGCCTCGTCGAGGAACTCGGCTCCGTCGATCTCCCCTTTGGCAAAGAACGCCCGGCAGATGCTGCGGAAGGTGTAGTTCATGGTGGCGTCGAACCGGGTCCCCTGCAGCCAGTCGTTCACGTCGCCGAAGATCTCGGCGAGCAGATAGGCGTCCGGGTTCACGTCCTTGACGGCGGTGCGAAAGTCGTCCCAGAAGTCGGAGTCGACATAACGGGCAACGTCCATGCGCCATCCGTCGATCCCGAACTCCCCAACCCAGTGACGGGCAACCGACAACATGTACTGGCGGGCATCGGGATGAGCCAGATTCACCCGGGGCATGGTCGGAACCGAATACCAGGCGTCGTAGGTCGGTTCCACAGGTGGGCCGATGCCGGACACCCGCTCGATGGGGACTCCCACCTGCTCGGCCCACACCGGCAGCCATTCGCGCTGCCACTCGGTCTGGCCCCTGCGGACCTTCAACCGGAGCGGCCAGTCGTTGACGACGAACCAGTCGCGGTAGGCGGATCGTTTGCCGCGCCGGAGCAGATCGGCGAAGGCGAAGAAGCCGGGATGGACGTGGTTGAGCGAGGCGTCCAGGATGATCCGGATCCCTCGCCGGTGGGCTTGTTCGACCAGGTGCTGGAGGGCGGCGTCTCCCCCCAGGATCGGGTCGACGGAGTAGAAGTCGATGGTGTCGTAGCGATGATTGGACGGCGACGAGAAGATCGGGTTGAGGTAGATGGCATCGACGCCCAGGTCCTCGAGATGGCCGAGGTGTTGGGTGACGCCCCACAGGTCGCCTCCCTGAAACTGGCGTGCGGCGGGTGGACTCCCCCACGGGACGACCCCGTGCGGATCGGTGGAGGGATCGCCGTTGGCGAATCGATCAGGGAAGATCTGGTAGATGAGGGCGCCGCGAGCCCACCGGGGCGCCGATCCGGCTCCCACTGCGGCCGGGTCGAGACGGAACCGGTCGATCCGTTCCACCGATCCCGACACTCCCGAGACCACGAAGTAGACCGGATTGCCGGCTTCGGATCGAAACGCAAACGAATACTCGATCGGGCCGTCCACCTCGAGGTCACACCGGAAGTAGGTGAAGCGACCCGACCGGCCGGAGACCGACATGGTGTGAGCACGGACGGCGCCTCCCGGGTGGCGAACCACCAGCCATCCCTCGACGATCCGGGGTTCGGC
The DNA here is from genome assembly GCA_036745195.1 of Actinomycetota bacterium. Classification (GTDB taxonomy): domain Bacteria; phylum Actinomycetota; class Acidimicrobiia; order Spongiisociales; family ZC4RG35; genus JBFHRE01. Next base: position 1,754 of record DAIOGO010000211.1, read on the forward strand.
CCACACCACGAAGCGGATACGTCGATCGCCGATCCGCTCGAGATGACGGCGTTGCCCCGGATCGAAACGGATGTCCCACGGCGAGACGTCACCCGGCAGGCCGAGGATGCCAGTGTCGTTTGGGTGACGCAGGGAGGGCGCCGCTCGACCTGCGGCTCCGCCGCGAGAGGTCATCCCTTCACGGCGCCCTGGGTCAGACCGCCGACGATGTACCGCTGCAGTCCGAGGAACATGATCACGACTGGTATTCCAGCCAGGAGGGAACCCGCCGCGAACGGGCCCCAGCGCAGATTGAATTGATCGTTCACATAGCGATACAGGCCCACCGCCAGGGTCGCTTGATCGGGCGATCCCTGTCCCAAGACGGCCGAGGCGATGACGAAGTCGTTGATGAGGAAGATGAACGACAGGAGGAAGACCACGGCGAGAATCGGCGCCACCAGCGGCAGGACGATCCTGAAGAAGATCTCGGAGTGGGTTGCACCATCGACCTTGGCGGACTCGTCGAGGTCGACAGGGATGGTGTCGAAAAAGCCCTTCATCAGCCAGGTGTTCACACCCATGGCACCACCTAGATACACGAGGGTCAGCCCCCAGCGGGTTCCCAGACCGATCGCCGGGAAGACGTCCTTGATCGAGACCATCATGAGGAAGATGGCGGTGAACGCCAGAATCTGAGGGAACATCTGAATCAAGAGGACGCTCAGCAGGCCGGTCCGTCGTCCCCGGAATCTCATTCGCGAGAAGGCGAAGGCGGCCAAGGCAGAGAGCAGGGTATTGAGAAAGGCGGCGCCACCGGCGATCAACAGCGTGTTCAGATACCAAGACCTATATGGCACCTCCGGGCTGAACAGCTCCCGATAGTTGGCGAGGGTCATCTGGTCTGGGATCAGCTGCTGCGAGATGAGGCTGCCGGTTGGGTTGAACGACGCGGAGATGACCCACAGCACCGGAAACACGGCGAAGGCCAGCGCCAGCCACGCCACCACATGTCGCCATCCGGTATTCCGGAACCAACGCATCAACGGCGACCGTCCGCCGACCACTGCTCCCGAAGTACCTCTGACCCTGTCCGATCTGGCCACGGCGTCCATCAGCCCAACTCCTCCAGCGCTCGGGTGTTGCGGAAACTGATCGCCGAGATGGTGGCGACCATCAGGAAGATGATGATGGCGATGGCCGAGGCCAGGCCCCAATCAGCCCCGCGTCCCGACTCGAAGGCCAGCCGGTAGGTGTAGCTGATGAGGATGTCGGTGTGACCCGCCGGTGTCTGGGCGCCGGCGATCGGCGGGCCGCCACGATTCAGGAGGTAGATGATGTTGAAGTTGTTGAAATTGAACGCGAAGGAGGCGATGAGTAAGGGCGCAAGCGCAACCATCAGCATGGGGAAAGTCACCCGTCGGAACGCCTGCCGGGGAGTTGCCCCATCGACGAAGGCGGCCTCCTTCAACTCC
>DAIOGO010000212.1:0-3181 GCA_036745195.1 Actinomycetota bacterium
CTGCACGACCGCGGCGCCGTACGTCCTCACCAGCGTGTTACACGGAATGGTGTTGGCGGAGGTCTGGTTGTCGTAGTTGGGGAGGATCTCCTTGTGCGAGCCCTGGACTCCGGAGTCGAGGACGGCCACCCTGACACCTTCGCCGAGGGTCGACTCCCACGCCTCGGGGACATTCATCCGGTTGTCGTCCCACTGGAGAATGCCCTCGGGGTTGGTCTCACCCAGGAAACTGGTCAGATTGTGCCAGGGGTCAGGCGGCCCGGCCGGGCCATTACCGAGACCCGGGTTGTTGTTGCCGGTTTCGCCTGCTTCACCGTCGGGCGGAACGGCCTTCCACACCTTGTCGGAGAACACCGCCGTCACTCTGGGGTCGGCGTTCAGTCTGGCGGAGAACCCGGCATCGGCCGACACCGCCGCCAGCCTGCCGAGCTTGCTCAGGTCCGAGGTGACGACTCCACCGGCGGCAGCCACCGCCGCATTCATGGCGGCCTTCGAAGTCCCCGGCTCGAAGTCGACGATCACCACCCCCAGCGGGTTGCGCTGCTTGGCGCCGTTCCCACCCGGGGCGGCATACGCCGGCAGCATCCCGGCGATCAACCCGAGCAGGGCGATCGCAACCAGGGCCTTGATACGTGTTCTCATGACACTCCTCTCCCTCGACCTCTCCACAGTCTTCGCAGGGATCGTAGACCCGGGACGGATGGCCTGCAACGGCCGGAGACCGGGTCTGGTTCGTTTGCCAGCCCGACACATTCCCGTAACACGGGCCGTCTAGGGTCCGTCGGGTCATTGCCCAAGGAGACAGACATGCTGACCAAGAAGTACTACAAGACCAAGCCCGAAGTCGAGGTGACATTCGAGGTCGCCCGCTCCGACGTGGCCACCGCCGAATGGGTGTCCGACCTGACCGACTGGCAGCCGCTCGCCATGAAACGAGCCCCCAAAGGTGGCCCGTTCCGGTTGAAGGTCAAGCTGCCCAAAGACCAGACCGTCCAGTTCCGGTACCGCTTCAACGGGACCGATTGGGAGAACGACGAAGCCGCCGACGCCTACTGGCCGAACGAGCACGGGGTAGACAACTCGGTGGTCTTCACCGCCTGAGAACGGTCGAGGGTGGGCGGCCAGGAAGCCGCCCACCCCCCAAGATCGGTCTCAGACGCCGGCGGCTCCGGCCGCATTCACCAGACCGGCGCCATAGAAGGACGTGCTGGTGGAGCCTCCCGTGCACTGACGCTCGTCGATGACCGGCCACACGGCAGGACAGGCGAAGGGCGTGGCGGACCGCCGGAGGGCGGCAGCCACCGCTCCCGAACCCCATCCCGGGTGCATTTGCTTGACCAACGCCGCCACCCCGGCGACGTGAGGCGAGGCCATCGAGGTGCCGCTGATCCAGACGTACCGTCCGCCGCCGCTCACCACCCCCCGATTCAAGGAGAACAGCGCCTCCCAGGTCCCGGTGGCGTCGGTGCCCGACCATCCGGCAAGGATCCGACCCCGTCCGATCGTCGTCGGCGGCGTCTGCCCGGCATCACCACCGGGGGCAGCCACGTCGATACCGTTACCGGTGTTGGAGTAACTCGCCAGTTGGGTGACACCGGTGGCTGAAACCGTCACGACACCAGGGATTTCGGCCGGTGACACCCGGCAGTTGTTGGTGATCTCGCGGACCTCGGCCGTGCCAGGAGGCCAGTCGGGACTGATGCTGTCCTCGACCGGATGGCCCAGGTCTTGTGACTCGTTTCCGGCCGCAGCCACGATCACAACGCCGCGCTGCATGGCATACCGGGCGGCTGAATCCAGGTCCTGCCATATGGCCCGCTGTTCGGCCTCGCTGGCGCAATAATACAGATAGGGGTCGGCAAACAGGCTCAGGTTGACCACATCGAGGCGGATGTCACCGGCGTAACGGAGGGCGGCTGCCACCGAGTCGGCGAAGCAGAACCCGACGATGGTGCATGCCTTGAGACCGACGATGGTTGCCTCGGGCGCCACTCCGACGATACCGATCCCGTTGATGGGGGCGGCGATGGTGGTGGCGACGTGGGTCCCATGCCCCTGGAGATCCTGAACTGCCGCCTTGTTGGTGCAGTCCCCGTTGGCTATCTCCGACGGATCGGCGGTCGGGGTCCAGTCATAGATGAACGAGCACGACGCCGCCACATCGAGATTGGCAACCAAATCGGGATGGGTCAGGTCGACTCCGCCGTCGATCACGCCGACCCTCACCCCGCGCCCGGTGGCGCCGGCGACCGGGGCATCGATTGCCAGCATGTCCCACTGGCAGGCCGACAAGGCGTCTGTGAAGGCGCTTGCCCCGTACAGGGCGGTACAGGCTGCAGTGACTGCTGCCTCGTCCAGTGCTTCTGTCGAGGCGGAGGACGGCAGCGCCGTCATCCCGCTCACGAGCAGCGCAACCACCGCCAACAGCGTGGTTCGTCTCATGGTTTCACTCCTCCTGCGAGGTGGTTCCTCGCTTCCACCGTCCTAACCGTAACCGCCAGTCCCGAGTCCTGCCGCAAGGGACCTCTCAGGACAGGCCGCCAACCCCTAGCCAGGAAGCGCTCGGCCAAAGGGCCCATTCCGCCTGAAGGTCAAGCTTCCCAAAGACCAGACCGTCCAGTTCCGGTACCGCTTCAACGGGACCGACTGGGAGAACGACGAAGCCGCCGACGCCTACTGGCCGAACGAGCACGGGGTAGACAACTCGGTGGTCTTCACCGCCGGCGGCTGAGGAGCCCTCAGCCGCCGATCGCCGAAACCCAGGCCGGGCTGGGGGCGCCGAGGTCGGCAAAGGTGGAAGGGTCACCGGAGGTCTGTTCGGGCAGGTACCAGAGGTGGACACCGTCCGACCGCAAGGTGCCCCGCAGCCCGTTGATACCCAACCAGCTCGAGAGCGCCTCACGTTGCTCGGCGAAACGCGACGGCAACTCCACCTCCGGCCCGGCGGTGGCGACGGTGGCCGGCTCCGCCAACAGCAGCCGCCCGGTCGGGGTGGAGCGGGAGGATTGGAACACTGCCACCATCCGGTAGGTGGAGCCCTCCTCCAGGTGGGAGGCCCCGGCCAGACGGGTGGTGAAGAGGCACGCCAGCAGACCGTCGGCCGTCCTGGCCGGCACACACACCTCTGAGGTGTCCTCCTCGGAGCCCACCACCAGGAACACCCCCTGCAACGGTATCCCGA
>DAIOGO010000213.1:0-3109 GCA_036745195.1 Actinomycetota bacterium
GCCACCACGGTCCCGGTCACGGCCACCACGATCGCCGCCGCCGTCACCGCCTCGGTCCCGGTCGCGACCACCACGATCGCCACCACGGTCCCGGTCACGGCCACCACGATCCCCACCGCCGCCACGGCGATCGCCGTAGTCATCCGATGGGGGACGCCGCTCACCCTCGGCCGGGCCCTTGTACTCCAGCTCCTGCGCCAGCACCAGCGACAGCTTGCCGGTCTTGGGATCGACCGAGTCGAGCACCACCTTGATGACATCGCCCAGCGTGAGGTAGTCCTCGACCGCCTCGACCCGGCGATTGGGATCGAGCTTGGAGATGTGCAGCAATCCGTCCCGTCCCGGCAGCAGGTTGACGAAGGCGCCGAACTTGGTGATGTTCACCACGGTGCCGTCATAGGTCTTGCCGACCTCGGCCTCCGGTGGGAAGGCGATCATCATGACCCGGTCCTTGGCCGCCTGGAGGACGTTGGCGTCGTTGGAGGCGATCCGGACGATGCCGGTCTGCCCGACTTCTTCGATCTCGATGGTGGCGCCGGTCTGCTCCTCCATCTCCCGGATGACCTTGCCCTTGGGCCCGATGATCTCGCCGATCTTGTCCTTGGGGATCTCGATCGACTCGATGCGGGGGGCATACGGGTTCAGTTCGGCCCGAGGCTCGGCGATGGCGTTGCGCATCACCTCGAGGATGGCCAGCCGCGCCTCCCGGGCCTGTCCGAGCGCTCCCGTCAGCACCTCCGAGGGAAGACCCTGGAGCTTGGTGTCGAGCTGGAGCGCGGTGATGACGTCGGCGGTGCCGGCCACCTTGAAGTCCATGTCCCCGAGGGCATCCTCGGCACCGAGGATGTCGGTCAGCGTCACGTACTTCCCGTTGCGCTCGATCAGTCCCATGGCGATCCCGGCCACCGGAGCGATGATCGGAACGCCGGCATCCATCAGCGAGAGCGTCGACGAGCAAACCGAGCCCATCGAGGTCGAACCGTTGGACGACAGGACCTCCGACACCAGACGGAGGGCGTAGGGGAACTCCTCGGGGGTAGGGATGGTGGGGTGAACCGCCCGCTCGGCGAGGGCACCGTGCCCGATCTCACGCCGCTTGGGGCCGCGCATGAACCCGACCTCGCCCGTCGAGAACGGCGGGAAGTTGTAGTGGTGCATGTACCGCTTCGACTCCTCGGGGGCGAGCGAGTCGATCATCTGCTCCATCTTGAGCATGCCCAGCGTGGTGATGTTGAGCACCTGGGTCTCGCCCCGCTGGAACAGACCCGAACCATGGGCCCGGCCCACCACCCCGACCTCGGCGCTGAGGGGACGGATGTCGGTGGGGCCGCGGCCGTCGAGGCGAATGCCCTCGTCGACCACTCTGGCCCGCATCATGTCCTTGACGACCGACTTGAAGGCCCGCTTGGCCATACCCACCTGGTCGGCGGGAGCATCGGCCACATCCAGCCCGAGAGCGCCGAGGACCGTCGCCTGAGCGGCGTCCTGGGCGGCGTTGCGAGCCTGCTTGTCGGCGATGCGGATCACGTCGGCCAGCGGAGCGGCCGCGACGGCCTTCACCTTCTCGTACACATCGTCGGTGTAATCGGAGGCGAGGGGGAACTCGACGACCTTCTTCTCCACCTTGGAGGCCAGCTCCAGCTGGAGGTCGATGATCTGGGAGATGAACGCCTTCGACTCCTCGAGACCCTTGGCCACCGAAGCTTCGTCGGAGGCAGGAGCCCCGACCTGGATCAGACGCAGGCCTTCGGGGGTGGACCCGGCCTCGACCATGATGATGTCGATCCCGCCGTCGGCGTTGCGACCGCCGGCGACGACCAGCTCGAACACCGAGGCTTCCAGATCCTCATGCGTCGGGAACGGCACCCACTCGCCATCCTTGAGGGCGAGCCGGAGACCGGCGATGGGGCCTTCGAAGGGGATCGGCGACACCATCAGGGCGGCCGAGGCGCCGTTGAGGGCCACCACGTCGAAGGGGTTCTCATCGTCGACCGACAGCGACGTCATGACGACATGGGTCTCACAGCGATAGCCGTCCTTGAACGAAGGACGGAGTGGTCGGTCCACCAGGCGGCAGGTGAGGATGGCCTGCTCGGACGGCCGGCCCTCCCGGCGGAAGAACGAACCGGGGATACGTCCGACGGCGTACATCCGCTCTTCGAAGTCCACCGTCAGGGGGAAGAAGTCGACACCCTCCTTGAGGGTGCGGGCGGCGGTGGCGGTGACCAGCATCTCGGTCCCGTTGAGTTTGGCTACGACGGCGCCATCGGCCTGGGGGGCTAGCTTGCCGGTGGTGAATGACAGCTGCTTGCCGCCTACTTCACCGCTTACCGTGATTTCTGACACGGTTGCTCCTTGTCTGTCTGGAGCCGGGCCCGTTACCAGTGGTCACTGCTCTGCGAGGAGGAGTGGCAACTAGCAACCGGCCATGGCTCGGTGTCTGTTGGGCCGCCAGGGACCCTGATCCCGGCGGTGTCCGCCGGATCTGTTCGGGTGTCGCCGCCGGAAGACCGGGGCGGGCCCGAAAACGGGAGAGGAGCGGAAAACCGCTCCTCTCGAAACCTGTCAGCGTCGCAAACCGAGGTCTGCGATGAGTTTTCTGTATCGCTCGACATCCTGTCGCTTGAGATAGTTGAGCATCCGGCGGCGCTTGCCGACCAGGATCAGGAGCCCGCGGCGACCGTGGTGGTCGTGCTTGTGCTCGCGAAGATGCTCGGTGAGATGGTTGATCCGTTCGGTCATCACTGCCACCTGGACCTCGGGCGAGCCGGTGTCCGAAGCATGTGTGCCGAATTCGGTGATGAGTTCTTGGGTCGTCTTCATGCGCGTAAAACCTGAATGTCCTGAGCGGTGAGGAAATGCTACCACACCACCAGACCGGAGCGAATCGGGCCATGCGTCATGCGTCATGCGTCTTGCGCCTTGTGCTGTGGCAGCTATCGGGCATCAGCCAGCAGGCGTCAGCCGGGCGTCCGGTGACCGGTGGCGGGGTTCTTTGTCTCCCCCCTCGACCGGGCGGAATGAGTGAGTGTGGGAGGAGCACCCGATGAGACGGACTCAGGAGCGGGGGGTGTAGAGGATGCTTCGGGAGCCGGCGGGGTTGGGGGCG
>DAIOGO010000214.1:0-3013 GCA_036745195.1 Actinomycetota bacterium
GCGTTGGGCCTCGTCGACGGTGTCGGAAACGATCAGCGGATCGGCCGCCCCGTACATGGCCAGCACCGGTGCCGGCAGGTGCTCCAGGACATCGGCCACCTGGTGGCGGCGTGACTCGTCACCCGTCAGTGGGGCGGATACCAGGGCGAGGCTCGCCACCCAGGGACGGGAGGCGCCGGCGATGATCGCGAACCGTCCACCGACGTCGATCCCGAGGAGGCCAAGGCGATCGGGGATCGACCAGTCGACGTCGGGGCTCGCCAGGAACTGGACGGTCTCGTCGAGAGTCCTGACCGCCTCACCGTCGTCGAGCAGGTGGTAGAGCCTGAGGGCGTCGTCGCCGCCCGACGGCCGCTCCGGATAGGCGTCCACGACAACCGTGGCGATCCCCCTCCTGGCGAAGGCGCGAGCCGTTGCCTTCTCATTGGCCGTGAGGCCGAGGAGGCCCGGGAGGATCAGGGCGGTGGGGAACCGGCCGGCCTTGTCGGGCCGGGCGATGTAGCCGTTGCGATACCCGCTGCCGACCGGCACCGGGAAACCGCCGTACATGACCGGGTAGATGCCTTCGTGTGAGAGGACTGCCACGGGCTCGAATCTAGTCGGCCGAGACCCGGCGGCGAAGACAGCCGGGAACCTTGATACCATTCCGGGCGTCTCCCTCTCATGACCCCTTCCACCAGCCACGTTCCCACCAAGCCTCCGGCGCGCCGGGGCAGGGTCTTCAAGCGAGTGGTCATCGGTGTGCTCGTTGTCGCCAACCTGCTCGCCGGTTTGATCTACTGGCGGCTTGCTTCTGTCCAGGCAGCGGTGGCGCAGAACGCCACTCAGGATTCGGGGGTCGTGGCGGTTCTCGACGCGGCGGGGGGGAGCGCATCAGATGCCATCACGTTTCTGCTGGTGGGGTCGGATTCGCGGGAGGGTCTCGACGACCTGACCAATTTCGGGGACGTCGCCGGCAAGCGATCCGATGTCATGATCCTGCTGCGGGTCTATCCCGGCGAGAACCGGGCGGCGATGTTGAGCCTTCCCCGCGACCTGTGGGTGTCCATCCCCGGTGAAGGTGAGAACCGTCTCAACGCCGCCTATTCCTTCGGCGGCTCGACGCTCCTCGTGCAGACCATCAAGCAGAACTTCGGCGTGAAGATCAACCACTATGTCGAGATCGACTTCGTCGGGTTCAAGGCGATCGTCGACGAGATGGGCGGGGTGAACCTGGACTTCCCCTACCCGGCCCGTGACGAGAAATCTGGGCTCTCGGTTGACTCCGGACGACAGCTCCTGATGGGCGACCAGGCACTGGCATACGCCCGGTCACGCACGTATCAAGAACTCCGCGACGGCGGCTGGACATCGGTGGATGCCAACGACATTGGTCGCACCAGACGTCAGCAGCTGCTGCTGCTTTCGATCCTCTCCGCCGCCAAACGGCCGGGCAACATCGCCGAGGCGGGAACCATCGCCGCCGCCTTCGCCCGCCACCTGACGCTCGACGCGGCTCTCGCCAACTCCTCGCTGATCGAACTCGGGTTCAGGATGAGGGGGATCGCCGGCGAGAACATCGAGGCGGCCACCTTGCCCACCTTTGGTGACACGGTCGGCGAGGCCTCGGTCGTCCGGGCGGACGAACCGGCGGCCACCGTCATGATCCAGAACTTCATCAACGGCAACCCGTTGTCGGGGGCCATGGGCCCGCTCAGCCTGGAGGTACTCAACGGCAATGGCATTCCGGGAAGCGCCGGTCGGGCCGCCGATCTCCTCGAATCCAACGGTTTCAGCATCGTGCGATTGGGAGACGCCGATCGCTCCGATTTCGCTTCCACGGTTGTCATCGTTCGCCCCGGTGACCTGACGCGAGCCCAGGCGCTGGTCGACTCCCTCGGATTCGGAACGGTCGAGAGTGGCACCGTGGCCGACGGTGTCGACGCCATCGTGATCGTTGGCGCGGACTTCGTCAGTCCCTGATCACCGGAACAGATCCTCGTCGGCCGGCCGGATCAGTGGCCCGATTCCTGAGGACCCGGGAACCCAGGCCACGCCTCTGACTACCGCCACCGGGATTCCCGCCGCCTTCCCCATCGCCAGATCGGCTGCGGCAGCGATCTCGTCGGCAGTGGCGACCTCGGTCACCTCCAGCACTTTCCCGTAGGCGTCTGTCTGGCCGCGCAGGTCGGTGATCGCCTCCATCCCGGCCACTCCGATGGCGACATCGGTCAGACCCCGTCTCCAGGCCCTTCCAAACGTGTCGGAGATGATGACGGCCAGGGTGGCCTCGAACGCCCGCTCGAGACGGATCCGGATGCGGTTGGCCGACCGGTCGGGATCCTCCGGCAGGAGGATGGCGCGGCCGGGCCCGGCGTTGGACCGGTCGATTCCGGCGTTGGCGCAGATGAAGCCGTGTTTGGTCTCGGCGATCACCAGCGGGCCCCGGCGCCGGACGATCCGAACCGCCTCGTCCTCGATCAGAAAACGGTGGGCGTCGGGATGGTCGGACTCGAGGTAGACGATCCGCCCCTCCGCCTTGGAGACGATCTTGTGGGTGACGACCACCACATCACCGTCGACGAGGCGCATGTCCAACCGTGTGATCGCCTCCAGGATCACCCCGGCGACGTCGTCGCCGGGGGATACCTCGCCGATTCCCTCGATCCCGACGACGGTCACAGAACCCATCGGATCACCTCGCTTGCCAGCCGCGCCGCCTGAATGGGGTCGCCGATCATGGTGTCGGTCCGAGATGTTGCCATCAGTGGCGAGGTGAAGGCATCGTCCACCATCAGATGGGTGATCAGGCCGGCGTAGGCCGTGATGATCCCCTCGTGGCCGGGTGGGTGACCGGCCGCCTCCAACAGCTCGACCGCCGGGCCCTTGACCGCCTTGCCCCCGACCAGTGGGCTCACGGCGACCACGGTGTCACAGTCTGCGATCGCCTGGCCGATGGCAGGGACCGCAGTGATCGGCAGGATGGAGAGGATCGGGTTGGACGGGGCGATCACGACCACATCGGCCTCGCCGA
>DAIOGO010000215.1:0-3007 GCA_036745195.1 Actinomycetota bacterium
GGGCAACGATTGAGCCTTGTTCCCACCGGAGTTGGAGGCGGCCTGGGCCAGAGCCCGCTCCGGGGTCGACCAAGGATCGGCGTTGGCCCAACCGACCGGAACCGGTCGCAGCACCGATGACCATTGGTCTCCGAGGTCGGCCACCCGGGGAACGATCAGCACCTCACCTGTGCCCACGGAGAACAGGGTCCCGCCCTGGAACTTCCCGAGCGGAGAGCCCACTGCACCCAGGTCGGCCGCCCCGGTGACGACCCGGCCGCCCTGCTCGATCCATTCGAGCAGGTCTCCCTCGGGCGCCCCCAGGTCGTCGGCCACCAGGTAGCCGAGCGGGGCGAGTGACACCTCCGTCGAAGTGACGGCGACGGGTACCACCGGCACCGCGCCAATCAAGGTACGGGTCCGTCTGAGCTGTTCGACCACGTTGCTGCCCAACCCGGCCACCCCGACCACCAGGTCGTCACCGGGCAGACGAAGCTGGATGGAGGTCGTGGCCACCGCCTTGTCGACTCCCTCGGCGTACAACCGAACCCGGGCGACCTGACCGGTGAAGGGAGGAGCCGTGACCTCATATACCTTGGTGCTCCCGGCCGGGATCTCCACCGGGACCCGGATCACCGCTCCCGAGCTGTTGACCTCGATCTGACCGGAAAACAGGGTTTCGCTGGCCACCGAGACGGATATCTCGAGCGGTTCGTCACCCGCCACGTACCCACCGAGCCCGGCCACCGCCTCCAGTTCCACTCCGGTCTGGGCGGCGGCAGACAGGGGCAGCTGGACGACGGTCAGCACCAGGCCGAGGATCACGGTTCGAGGCCACACCCAGGCTGGACGTCGCAGCTGCCGGTTTGGTTCCCGACCCAACCCCTGCCTCCCTTCGGCCGGACTGGCTACTTCTTGGCGGCCTCGTAGTAGGGATTGCTGCCGGAGCCATGGTCGGTCACGTCCATGACCCCCACCAGCTCGGGAATCGCCTCGAGCAGGATCCGTTCGATCCCCTGTTTCAGCGTGACCTGGGCCATACCGCAGCCCTGGCAACCACCGAAGAGCCGCAGGTAGGCGACGCCCTCGTCGACCGAGACCAACTCGGCGCCGCCGCCATGCATGGCGATGGCGGGATTGACCTGTTCGGTGATCACGGTTGCCACCTGCTCGGCGAGCGGCCCGGTCAGATCCCCCCGGGGCGCCGCCATCTGTGGAGAGGCCGGGGTGTTGGGGTTGTCCATCGCCAGCCCTTGCTCGGTGAGCTTGAGCGAGGACCCCTGCAACTTCGGCACGTCGTCGACCCGGACGACGATGGGGAGCTCCCCGTGGTATTCGACCAAGTGGGACGGACCCTGGTGGGCTCCGAGGGCAGCGAAACTGAGCTCATAGGCGAACTGGAGACCGCGCATGCCCGTCACCTCGATGAGCAGTCCGTAGGTGTCGTCACCCGGCTCGCTCTCCCGCAGCTTCAGGATCATGTCGACGGCGTCGGGCTCAACCGAGAAGATTTGATCTGACATTCAGGGTGACACTAGTGGTGCAGGGTGCGGTAGTCGATGCCGCCGCCGCTTCCTCTACCCTCCCTCGGTGATGTCACGGGTCCTCGTCGTCCTGCCAACCCAGTCGTATCGGGCTCCCGACTTCGTCGCAGCCGCCGGGGCGCTCGGGGTCGATGTGACGATCGCGGCGGAGAGCGCACTTCCCTTGGCCGCCGCCGATCGGGCGGTGGTCGTCGACATGGACGATCCGCAGCGGGCGGCCGAACAGATCGTGGCGCTGGCGACGGCGACTCCGATCGACGCCGTGATCGCCGTCGACGATCGGGGTCTGCCCATCGCCGCCCGGGCGGCCGCGATGCTCGGCGTGCCCCATCACTCGCTCGAGGCGGTGGAGACGACCCTCGACAAGCGAAGCCTGCGCCTTCGATTGGATCGGGCCGAGGTGCCCCAACCCGACTGGAAGGTTCTGGAGACTGGGGATGATCCGAAGGCGCTCTTCGAGTCGATGGGCGGCCCGGTGGTGCTCAAGCCGCTCACACTGTCGGCCAGTCGGGGTGTGATCCGGGCCGACAACCCTGACGAGGCGCTCGCCGCCGCCGATCGGATCAAGTCGATTCAGGCTGCGGCGGGCTGCGACCCCGGTGCCCCTCTGCTGTTCGAGCGGTACGTCGACGGGCCCGAGGTGGCTATCGAGGCGATCGCCTGGGACGGCGACATCGAGGTGCTGGCTCACTTCGACAAGCCCGATCCGCTGGAGGGTCCCTACTTCGAAGAGACGATCTACGTGACGCCTTCTCGCCACGACCCGGCCCTCCTCGCCGAGATCGAACGGGTGACGGTGGCGGCAGCCGTTGCCATCGGCCTCAGCAACGGTCCGATCCACGCCGAACTCCGCCTTCCGCAGGGGCGACCGGTGATCATCGAGGTCGCCGGGAGAACGATCGGTGGCGCCTGCTCGCGCTCGCTCCGGTTCGGCCTCGGCTCCACCTCGCTCGAGACCCTGGTGATCCGCCAGGCGCTCGGCCTCCGCAAGCACCTGGGACGTTCCCCCGATGCGAGCGGGGTCATGATGCTGCCGATCCCCGGTCGGGGCCGGCTGGAGGCGGTGATCGGGCGAGAGCAGTGCCTGGCCGAGCCGGGCATCACCGAACTGGAGATCTCGATTCCGCTCGGCGAGGAGGTGGTCCCCCTCCCCGAAGGTGATCGATATCTCGGCTTCCTGTTCGCCCGGGGTGATTCTCCCGCCGCCGTCGAGGAGTCACTGCGTCGGGGACACGCCCATCTCGAGTTCCGGCTGGGCTGATGTTTGCCCCGGTCCGCTCCCTCACCGCCTACCGTCCCCAGTCCTCCCCCGGGGTTCTCGCCTCGCTGGCGATGACAACCGCCATCTTCTCGGCCACTCCGTTCCTGGTTCCCGAGATCGCCCGGCACTTCGGAATCGGATTGGGGCTGGCCGGCACGGTCTCCACCGCCCAGGTGGGCGGCTTCGCCCTCGCCTCCTTCGTGGCCGGGCGAACCCTCAGCCC
>DAIOGO010000216.1:0-2992 GCA_036745195.1 Actinomycetota bacterium
TCGAAGATCTCGATCTGACCGCTGCCGGTGGCCAGGAAGATGATTCCCCGCCCGTGCTCGTCCCAGGAGGCCGTCACCGCCAGCCCGAGCGTGTCGCGGTAGAACGCCGTCGAGCGCTCGAAGTCCTGTGCGGTGAACACGAAGCGGAATTGGCCCATTGGCCGAATCTACCCGAGGGTGAGTGTCTATCGTCGGATGGATGCAGCGCCTCGGCCTCTACTACCAGGACAAGCACCCCTTCGGGCACCTGCTGGAGATGGCCGAATACGCCGAGGAGAAGGGGTTCTCCGAGATCTGGCCGGCCGACACCCGTCTGGCCCGCGACTGCATCGTGGTGATGTCGGCCCTACTGGCGCGGACCCGCCACCTCCGGGTGGGCAGCGGAGTTCTCCCGATCTGGACCCGGAACCCGGCGGTGATCGCCGCCACCTGGTCGACCATGTGGGAGATGGCCGGTCTCACGCCGGAGGGGGAGAGCCGGGTGATGCTCGGGCTCGGCGCCTGGTGGGAGCCGATCGCGAGCAGGGTGGGGGTCGATCGTCGCAGGCCGCTGCTGGCGATGCGCGAGCACATCGAGGCGATCAGGGCGCTGTTCACCATGGAGGAGGTCAGTTTCGAGGGTGAGTTCGTCAAGCTCGACCGGGTTCGTCTCGACGTCGCCTATGGCGATTCCTCGCCCCGCAACATCCCTCTCTACATCGGCGCCACCGGCGACAAGATGCTCGAGTTGACCGGCGAGATCTGCGACGGTGTGGTGCTCAACTACGTCGTGCCGGTGGACTACATCCGGCGGGCGGTGGGCCTCGTGACGGCTGGGGCGGAGAAGGCCGGGAAGTCGATCGACGACGTCGACCGACCCGAACTCCTGGTCTGTTCGCTGTCGGATTCCGACCCGGCCGAGGCGGTCCGCACCGGGAAGGCACTGGTCGCCTACTACCTGGGCACCGAGCCACACATCATGGAGGCGAGCGGCGCCGACCCCGAACTGATCGGCCGGGTGCAGGAGGTGGTGGGCTGGCCCGCCACCGAGGCCGATTATCGGAAGGCGGCCGATCTGATCCCCGACGAGTTGACCCAGAGCCTGATGGCGGTGGGGACTGCCGCCCAGTGCCGGGACAAGGTGGCCGAATACATCGAAGCCGGGGTCACCTGTCCGATCCTCTACCCGATCATGGACGACATTCGGCCCGTCATCGACGCCTTCAGCGGCTGGGAGCCGTGACCGGATCCATTCTGATCCACGGTGGCGGGGTGGTCACCATGGACGATTCGGGGAGGAGCCACGACCGGGGCTACGTCGTCGTCGAAGACAACCTGGTGGTGGAGGTAGGCGCAGGGGATTCGACCGGGCGGAGAGCCGATCGGGTGATCGATACGACCGGGATGGTCGTCATGCCGGGGATGGTCAACGCTCACACCCACCTCTTCCAGACCTTCCTGAGGGGCCTGGCCGACGACAAGCCGCTGCTGCAGTGGCTGGCCGAGTGCATCTGGCCGGCCGCCCGCCACTTCACCGCCGCCGACGCCGAGGCGGCGGCGATGCTGGGCCTGGTCGAGAACCTGCGGACCGGGGCCACCTCCGTCATCGATCATCAGTACATACATCCAGACCCCGAGATCGACGAGGCGGTGTGCCGGGCGGCCGACCGGCTCGGAATCAGGTTCCTGCTCGCCCGGGGTTGGGCCGACCGCAACTACGACCCGCCGCTGATGGAGTCCGCCGAAACGGTGATCGACCGGACGGAGGTGCTGTGGGAGCGCTGGGAGGGGAATCCCCGGATCCGGATCGAGTTGGCACCGCTGATTCCGTGGGGATGTTCGGATGAGGCGATGAGCGCCACCGTGGCCGCCTCCCGGGGGCGGGGCGCCGGCACCCACATCCACTGTGCCGAGACCCGTACCGAGGTCGAGATGAATCTCGATGAGCGGGGAACCCGACACGTGCCCTGGCTCGATGGCCTCGGGGTCCTCGGTCCCGACACCCAACTGGCCCACTGCGTCTGGCTGGAGGACGACGAACTCGACCTGATCGCCGAGAGGGGCTCGGTGGTGGTGCACTGTCCCACCTCCAACATGTACCTCGCCTCCGGCGTCGCCCGGGTGGCCGAGATGCGACGGCGGGGCATCCCGGTGGCGCTGGCCTCCGACGGACCGGGTAGCAACAACCGCCAGGACATGTTCGAGGCGATGAAGAATGCGGTGCTGCTGGCCAAGATCTCCGATCTCGACGCCATGGCGCTGCAGCCGGAGGATGCGCTGTGGATGGCCACCCGGGGCGGGGCCGCCGCCCTTCGCCAACCGGTGGGCCGGATCGAACCGGGGGCCAAGGCCGATCTGGTGGTGGTCGATCTCGACTCCCCCTTCATCGCCCCGGTGCATCGGGTCGAGTCGGCGTTGGTGTTCAACGCCACCCCCCGAGACGTCCACACCGTGATCGTCGACGGCCGGGTCCTGATGTCCGAACGACAACTCCTCGGCGTGGACGAACGGGCGCTGCTCTCCGAGGCCCGGGACCGATGTCGATCCATGTTCGAGCGGGCCGGGCTGGGCGGGCAGACCTAGATGATCGTTGCCGGATTTCCGGCGGAGTGAGATGCCGGGCCGGTATCCGTGAAAGTAGCCTGCTGACCGATGTTGCCCTTCATGACCGCCTACGTGTCAGGTCAGCGGATCGTCCGCAAGGCGTTGTCGATGCCGCCTGCCCCCACCATCGCCGGGAGTGATCTCGATCGGAGTGTGGTCGACCTCGAAGAGAAGGTGAACCGGCTGATGACTGTGGCAGAGGCGATGTGGGAGATGCTCGAGACCCACGGGCACACCCAGGAGGAGTTGATCGAGCGAGTGGCGGGGGTCGAGGCCCGGGCGCAGGAACGAGCCGCCATGGCGGTCCACTGCAAGTCGTGTGGGGCGCGGTTGTCGCCCGATCATCCCAAGTGCCAGATCTGTGGCGTCGATTCGGTGCTCGCCCCACCCACCCTGGGGTTCTGACGGG
>DAIOGO010000217.1:0-2974 GCA_036745195.1 Actinomycetota bacterium
GGTTCTGGACGGTCTCGCCCCGGTCGGGAATGCCGGGGGGCGGGAGGTCGAAGAAGGCGCCGTGATAGGCGAACGTGTCCTGATCGAGGGCGGCCCGGATGATGGCCATCGACTCGGCGAACACCTCCCGGTTCTTGCTGTCGTCGGCCGCCGCCTCGGGGTTGTCCATGGAGCCGACCGAAACCCCGAAGGGTGACAGCGGCCGCAGCTCGCGGGGGACGGTTCCCCTTCCGACTCCGAGGATGGCGCGTCCTCGCGACAGGTTGTGCAGGGTGGCGAAGTCTTCGGCCAGTCGGAGTGGATGCCATTGCGGAACGATGTTGAACAAGGCTCCGAGCCGGATCGAGGAGGTCTTGGCCGCCAGCCAGGCGCCGAGTTGCATGGCGTTGGGGGTGACCTCGTATCCCTCATACTGGAAATGGTGTTCGGTGAAGAAGTAGGCGTCGTACCCGATCCGGTCGGCGGTGATCCCGAGTTCGATCAGCTGCTCGGTGGTCCTCCACATCTCGGCCTGGGTGAAGCGCCGATCGGTGGGCACGGGTCCACCCGGTCCCCGATCGTCCATTTCGACGCTCCCGAAGGTGAACACCCCGAACTTCATCGCTCCATCTCGTTCGACCCGGCGAGTGTATCCAACGTCCGGCTTCGCCGGACACGCCCCTCCGGCGAAGGAGACAGGCGACTAGGTTGGGTCGGGTCGTCGAAGGAGCACCGTGCAGGTCGGGGTAGTCGTCCCACAGGGATGGTTGGGAGAGTTCGACGGATGGGATCCGGTCGAGGCCTGGGGACGCACGGTGGCGGTCGCCCTCCTGGCCGAACGACTCGGTTTCGAGTCGCTGTGGGTGTTCGATCACTTCCAGACGGTTCCGGTTCCTCGCGACGAGATCACTTTCGAGTCGTTCACAACCCTGGCGGCCTTGGGAGCCCTGACGTCGCGGGTGCGGCTCGGTCATGTGGTCATCTGTGCCGGGTTCCGTAACCCCGCCCTCACCGCCAAGATGATCTCGACCCTCGACGTCCAGACCGGGGGGAGGATGGAGCTGGGGATCGGGGCCGGTTGGAAGGAAGACGAGTGGCGCGCCTACGGCTACGGGTTCCCAACCGCTCGTGAGCGTTTGGCCGCACTCGAAGACCAGCTCGAGATCGTGACGAGGATGATGGGCCCGGGCCGCGCCACCTTCTCGGGACCGCATGCCGAGGTGATCGGTGCCATCAACGTGCCCAAGCCCGTCCAGCATCCCCGGGTGCCGATCATGGTGGGAGGCAACGGCCCCAACGTCACCTGGCGGCTGGCGGCCAGGTACGCCGATGGCCTCAACCTCGACGGCCTGACCCCGGACGAGGTGTCGGAGGCGTTGCCGGTGATCGCCGAGCGATGCCACGAGATCGGACGCGACCCCGCCACTCTGTCCGTTTCCGCCCATCTGCGCAGCGAGCAGTTGGAGTCGGAGGGAGCGGCCCGGGTCGAGTTGTTGGAGGCATACACCGCCACCGGAGTCAGCCGGATCACCGGCATGATCAGGGCGTCGGCCCGCTCCGATGAGGCCCTCGAATCGTTCGGGGAGGATTGCCGGCAGGCGGGCGTCGACCTGGCCCCTCAGGGCTGACGAGCCGCCACCACCGAGATCTCGACAACCCGGCCGGATTGGGGAGAATGATGGCGCCCCGCGCCGGCGTCGACCTGGTCCCTCAGGGCTGACGGGCCGCCACCACCGAGATCTCCACCTTCCAATCGGGTTGGGCGAGGGCGGGGACCGGGATCAAGGTGGAGGCGGCCCGGTGCCCGGCGAGGTTGCGGTCACGGGCTTCCATGACCGGGCTGAGATCGTTGCCGGCGACCGCATAGGTGATGTAGGACACGATGTCGGAGACCGAGAACCCCGCATCGGTGAGGATGGCGCCGATGCTGCGCCAGACCTCGTCGGCCTGCTCGCCGATGTCGGGGGACAGGGTCCCATCCACCCTGGTGCCGACCACCCCCGCCGTGAACAGCCACTCGCTCCCGGCGGGGACGACCACCCCCAGGGCATAGGCGGCGGCAGGAGGTGCTATCGAGGAGGGGGCGACGATCGTGTTCATGCTGCCCGACCATATCCAGTCGCGCCCACTCATGCCCCCAAGGCCGAACCGGTAGGTTCCCTCGGGCCGTCAGCTTCCGGCGGGTTGGTGCTTGCGCTCCGACTTGTGCTCCACCTTGGCATCCGCCCCCGGGAACACCAGGGTCTCGTGCCCATCGTCGGACCAGCGGACCCGGTAGGGCGGCTGACCGTCTTCGCCGAGAACCTCGATGATCTCGCCGTCTCTTCCGTGTTCGTTCACCACGTGACCCATGATCACGAGATGGTCGCCGCTCTTGGCTCTCATCCGTAAACCTCCGATCCATTCGGATACTGGGTGATTCCGGTTGTGCACGCCAGGGGCAGAAGTCCGTATCCGCCGGGTAGCCTCGCCCGATGAAGACGGGCTATGACCTCCTCGTCGAGCAGGCCCCTCCGACCGGACCGGGGGACGTCGACTTCGACGGTGTCGGCGGGATGCTCGATCTCCGCTGGGGGTACCCGGATCCGCTGCTGTTCCCCGCCGGCGCTCTGGCCGATGCCGCCGCCGCCGTTCTGGCCGAAAGGCCGTGGCTCGCCCTTTCCTACGGACATCCGTTGGGGCCCCCGGGGCTGCGCCGGTACCTGAGCGACCTGTCGTCCGACATCTCCCCCGACAGTCTGATCATCACCGCCGGTGCTTCCCAGGGTCTCGACCTGGTCGTGTCGGAGTTGTTCCAGGCCGGTGATGCCGTGTTGCTCCAGCAACCCACCTATCACCTCGCCGAGGCGTTTTTCACCGGCCGGGGGATTCCGGTGTTCGGGGTGGAGGCGGACGGTCTCGAGAGCGGGTCGCTCACCGCCGCCGTAGAGCAGGCCCGTACCTCCGGGTTCCGTCCGTCCTGGATGTACCTGGTCGCAACCCGATCCAACCCCAC
>DAIOGO010000218.1:0-2957 GCA_036745195.1 Actinomycetota bacterium
AGACGTTCGGTGAGGAACATCTGGTAGCGGCCCTCCCCGACCAGATCACCCAGCCGGGCGACGATGGCGCCTTCCCCGGCCGCCACCTCCACTTCGATGCGGAGCTTGCGGGGGGAGTCCGATCCCAGATCGACGACCCACAGGGTGGCGTCGAGGTCGGTGAGGTTCTCGACCTGCAGAGATTGATCGACGCCGGCCACGATGCACTCGAAGTCGAAGCCGGACTCGTCGATCACCAGGACCGGCTGCACGGAGCCGAATACGAAGCAGTCCGGCTCGACGTGGCCGGTGGCGGCGTGAAGATCCTCGGCGACGGCGTCGGACGGCGCCTGGACTTCTGTTCCTCCGCACGACCATCCCGACAGCCCGAGGACGACCAGCCACACAACGCCCGACATTCGAGGCCGCATCGACCAACCCTACCTCTGAGACGGATGCCGCCGGAGGGGCGTGGACTCGGTCATAGACCGCCGGCCAACCAACAACCACCCCGGTAGGGTCCCTGGATGCTCATGACTCCCGAACGATTCCAGAGGTTCGAATCGCTCTTCGTGTTCGCGGCAATGCTGGTGCTGTACCAAGAGTCGGGCTCGAGTTGGGTGTTGTTCGCCGTCCTGATCCTGGCTCCCGACCTCTTCATGCTGGGTTACGTCAAGGACTCCAGAATCGGAGCCCTGGTCTACAACATCGGGCACTCGTACGGGCTGCCGGTTCTGGCCCTCGCCGGGTGGTGGTTTGGAGACGTCGGTTGGCTGCTCCCGGTAGGCGTCATCTGGGCCGCCCACATCGCCATGGACCGGCTCTTTGGCTACGGGCTCAAGCTCGAGTCAGGGTTCCGGGACACCCACCTCGGCGAGATCGGCCGCCGTTGATGCCGCTCGCTCAGACGGCGATCGCCACACCTCCGGACCTGAGGCGAGCCGGCTCGTAGTCTCCCGGGCCGTCCCGGGTGGCCCGCCGCCCAAGGGGGGCTTCTGCCGGCCGGCGCCGGAGTGCCAGACTCGTCCCATGGACGAGGTCGTCGTCGAGGTCGCCGGTGACGAGGTGACCATCACCCACCCCGAGAAGGTGATGTTCCCTCGGCGGGGATGGACGAAGCTCGATGTGGTCGAACACTTCCTGACGTGTGTCGATGGTGCGCTGGCGGGCGTCTTTGGCCGCCCCACCCTCCTCAAGCGATGGCCCAATGGAGTGGACGCCAAACCCTTCTTCCAGAAACGGGCCCCCGAGTCGGCCACCGAGCGTTACTTCGTGGAGTTTCCGTCGGGACGCAACGCCGGTTACCTGGTTCCCCGAACCCCTTACGACGTGATCTGGATGGCCCAGCTCAACTGCGTCGACCTGAACCCGTGGCCGAGCCGGGTCGAGAACGTCGAATCACCCGACGAACTCCGCATCGACCTCGACCCCACCCCCGAGGCGACCTGGGCCGACGTCCAGAACACCGCGCTGCTGGTCAACGAGGTTCTGGCGGAACACGGCCTGGTCGGGTTTCCCAAGACCTCGGGCTCCAAGGGCATCCACGTCTACGTCCGGATCGAACCGCGCTACGGCTTCCTCGACGTGCGCCGGGCGGCGCTGGCGTTCGGGCGTGAGGCCGCCCGGCGACGTCCCGACCTGTGCACCACGGAGTGGTGGAAGGAGAACCGTCACGGGGTGTTCATCGATTACAACCAGAACAGCCGGGACCGGACGGTGGCCTCGGCGTATTCGGTCCGTCCCACCGGGTGGGTGTCGGCCCCGCTCCGCTGGGACGAGGTGCCGAACGCCGAGCTGCGCGACTTTCCGATGGATACGTTTGGGGAGCGCTACCGCGCCCTCGGCGATCTGATGGAGCCGATCGACGACGTTGCGTTCGGACTCGACTCGCTGCTGGATCTGGCCCGGCGTGACGAGGCCGGCGAGTTGCCGGGCGAGCCGTGGCCGGCGACCTTCGGGAAACCGCGGGGGCGGAGAAGCTGGTGGGGCCAGGATTGGGACACTCCACCCATCCGGTGAGCAGATAGGGGTAGCCTTCGGTCATGGGAAAGAAGCAGGACGAACAGCCACAGAAGCGGTCGAATGCCCGGAATCTGTGGGGACTGGTGGTGGCGGTTCTGGCAGTCATCGCGATCGTTCAGGAACTCCGCCTGCCTCCCGAACAGCGGACCTGGCGTGGGAAGGTGGCCGGCTTCGTGCCATACGACTTTCGCAAGCCGACCCTCGAGCGGTTTCGCTCGACCTATTGGAACGAGGACGGTCCGATCATCTCGAGCCGGCTGTGGGGCGTGGGCTGGGCCCTCAACCTGGGTGCGCTCAAGAAGCGACTCACCGGCTGACGAGCTGTCTCGAGCTTCCGGTCCGCCGGTGCTCGAGGTTGCATTCCACAAACCGCCGAAAGGAATGGCATCACCATGACATGCGCTCACCTCCAAGATCTCGCCGTCTGCGAACCGAGTCGCCTCGATGGATGTGAGGATTGTCTCAAGATCGGCGGTCGTTGGGTGCACCTTCGAATGTGCATGACATGCGGTCACGTCGGCTGTTGCGACAACTCACCGAACCGGCACGCGACGGCGCACTATCGGGAGAGCGCCCATCCGGTCATCCAGTCGTTCGAACCAGGTGAAGCATGGGCGTATTGCTACCTGGACGACACGACGATCACCGACGTGGGCGAAACGCTGAACCGAAGCTACCGCTGACTAATCCCGTAAGCGAGGGCGACACATGACCGGGGGTGGCGCTTCGACCGACCGCCCCTAAATGTGACCAGGGCCTAGCTGTACTCGGTCGGGACGTTGGTGACAGTCTGCTGATTGGTGGGTGTTCCACCGAGACCCGGATTGCGCGCTTCGGTCCTTGCCCTCGGATGGACTTGCTGGTCGGGAGTCGCTTCTGTCTCCTCCCCTCGCGAGGCCCGCAGGGCCGAGTGTTGGGGGAGGTGGATCCGGCCCCGCCTGTTGGGGGGTGCCGGG
>DAIOGO010000219.1:0-2903 GCA_036745195.1 Actinomycetota bacterium
CCGAACCCGAATCGAGGTGGTCGCGCCCGATCACGATCGGCGCCTGCAACTCGCCCCGGCGGACCATCTCGTTGAACCGCAACCCCAGGCGGTGGCGCTCGCCGTAGCCGAGCCAGCAGATCCGGGCCGGCAGCCCCTGGAAGGCGACCCGTTCCGAGGCGAGGCGGATCCACCGATGCAGCTTCTCGTCGTCGGGGAACTCCTCCAGCACCGCCCGGTCGGTGGCGGCGATGTCGGCCGGGTCGCCGGAGAGCGCCACCCACCGGAAGGGGCCCTTCCCCTCGCAGAACAGGGGCCGGATGTAGGCAGGGAGGAAGCCCGGATAGTCGAAGGCGCGGGCGTAGCCGCCCAATTGGGCTTCGGCCCGCAGGCTGTTGCCGTAGTCGAACACCTCGGCGCCGCCGTCCATGAACCCGACCATCGCCTCGACATGGGAGACGATGCTGGCCCGGGCCCGGCGCACGTACCCGTCCGGGTCCTCCCGCTTCATCCGCTCGGCCGCCTCCGGCGACAGATCGACCGCCACGTAGCTGAACGGGTCGTGGGCGGAGGTCTGGTCGGTGACGATGTCGGCCTCGAAGCCGTCGGCCAGCAAGCGGGGGAGGACCTCGGCGGCATTGCCGACCAGGCCCACCGACAAGGACTTGCGGTCCCGCTTGGCCTCCAGGCAGAGCCGGACGGCGTGCTGGTAGTCGTCGGCCATCACGTCGAGATAGCGGGTCTCGAGCCGGCGCTGCACCCGCCACGGGTCGACCTCGACGCACAGCGCCACCCCGTCGTTCATGGTCACTGCGAGCGGCTGGGCGCCGCCCATCCCGCCCAGGCCGGCGGTCACGGTGATCGTCCCGGCCAGGCTGCCCCCGAAGCGTTTGTCGGCGATGGCGGCGAAACATTCGTAGGTGCCCTGGAGGATCCCCTGGGTGCCGATGTAGATCCACGACCCGGCGGTCATCTGACCGTACATCGTGAGCCCGAGGTGTTCGAGGCGACGGAACTCGTCCCAGTTGGCCCAGTCCGGAACCAGGTTGGAGTTGGCGATCAGGACCCGGGGCGCCCATTCGTGGGTGCGGAACACCCCGACCGGTTTGCCCGACTGGACCAGCATCGTCTCGTCGGCGGCCAGGGTGGTGAGGGTGCGGAGCATGGCGTCGTACGCCTCCCAGCTGCGGGCGGCCTTCCCGGTTCCGCCGTACACCACCAGATCCTCGGGCCGTTCCGCCACGTCCGGGTCGAGGTTGTTCTGCAGCATCCGGAAGGCGGCCTCCTGAGGCCAGCCGCGGCAGGTGAGTTCGGTTCCGGTGGGGGCGTGGATGGTGCGGGCCATGGGCCCATTGTGGCCTGTTTGGCGGTTGCAGGCCGGCGGGTGCGCCAACTCGGTGCTGGCTATCGTCGGCACATGACCATTGCCCTCTCCGGTCCGGGTGTGACGCCGACCGATGTGGTCCAGGTCGCCCGGCATCAGGTCCCGGTCGTTCTGACGGCCGATGCATTCGAGCGGATGTCCGCCTCGCGGGCGATCGTCGAACGACTGGCCGAGGGTGAGCCGGTCTATGGCATCTCCACCGGCTTTGGCGCACTGGCCACCGTCGCCATCCCCGCCGACAAGCGGGCCGCCCTCCAGGTGGCGCTGGTCCGCTCCCACGCCGCCGGGATGGGGGACCCGGTCGAGACCGAGGTGGTCCGCGCCATGACGTTCCTGCGGGCCCGCACCCTGGCACTCGGCTACAGCGGGACCAAGCCGGTCACTGCCCAGGCCCTGGTCGATCTGCTCAACCACGGGATCCATCCGCTGGTCAGGGAGTACGGGTCGTTGGGGGCGAGCGGCGACCTGGCCCCACTGGCGCATGTGGCCCTCGCCCTCATCGGCGAAGGCGAGGTCGAGATGGGTGGTGAGATCCTTTCCGCCGCCGTCGCACTCGACCGGGCCGGGCTCGAGCGGCTGGTGCTGGCCGAGAAGGAAGGCCTGGCTCTGACCAACGGGACCGATGGGATCCTGGGGATGTTGTGTCTGGCCGTGGAGGATGCCCGGCTTCTGCTCAAGTCGGCCGATGTGGTGGCCGCCCTCACCGTGGAGGCGATGCTGGCCACCGACAGGGCGTTCGCCGCCGATCTGCTGGCGCTCCGTCCCCATCCCGGTCAGGCGGCGAGCGCCGCCAACCTGCGAAGGCTGCTGGCGGCGTCGCCGTTGGTGGCCAGCCACCTGGTCGACGACCCCCGGGTCCAGGATGCCTATTCCATCCGCTGCACCCCCCAGGTGCACGGTGCCGCCCGCGACACCCTGGCCCATACCCTCGCAGTCGTCGAGCGGGAGTTGGCCGCCGCCATCGACAATCCGATGGTGCTTCCCGACGGGCGGGTCGAGTCGGGTGGCAATTTCCACGGGGCGCCGCTCGGCCACGTTGCCGACTTTCTGGCGATCTCGCTGACCGATGCCTCGTCGATCGCCGAGCGGCGGATGGACCGGATGCTCGACAAGAACCGCAGCCACGGGCTGCCCCCGTTCCTGGCCGACGACCCGGGAGTGGATTCGGGTCTCATGATCGGCCACTACACCGCCGCCGGGATGGTGGAGGAGAACCGCCGTCTGTCGACCCCGGCCAGTGTCGACTCCTACCCCACCTCGGGGATGCAGGAAGACCACGTGTCGATGGCCTGGGGGGCGGCCCGCAAGCTCCGCAAGGTGATCGACAACTACGCCCGGATCCTGGCGGTCGAGTTGGTGATCGCCGCCCGTGGGGTCGAGTTGCGGGCTTCGATCGCCAGACCGGCGCCGGCCACCGGGGCGGTCATCGCCCGACTCCGCCAGACGGTTCCGGGAGCGGGACCCGACCGGTACCTGTCACCCGACCTGCGAGCGGCCGAGACCGCCGTCCGCTCCGGCGAGATCCTCGCCGCCGCCGAAG
>DAIOGO010000220.1:0-2857 GCA_036745195.1 Actinomycetota bacterium
ACCTTGGCCGCCACCGATTCGAGGCGTTGCTGGGTGCTTCTCGTCTGCGACCGGCGGGAAGCGGCCCGCGACAAGGCCCGCCCGGTGCTTCGGCCACCCAGGAATGCACCCAACAGGTCGCCGGCGGTCGACAGGACCTCGGTCTGTTTCCTCCCGCTCACGTCGACCTCGAGTTCGCGCACCCGGCGGTCGGCGGCCGAGAGCTCGTCTTTGACTCGCTCGATCCGGGTCTCGAACCGATCTTTGAGCTTGGCGATCTCGGCGTCTGCCGCATCGCCGGCCGCCTGACTGCAGCGGGCCTCGAAATCTGCCTGGCTCTCGCCCACCCGGGAGTAGAGCTTGAGCGCCGGGGCCTTGTACACGGTCACTTTGAGGTGGGCGCCGAGATGGTCCCGAAGCGCCGACGCCAGCGTGGTCCAGTAGGTCTTGGTCTTGAGCGGGGCGTCCGTGAGCACGTAGCTCGCTCCCGGCTCAGGGGCGACAAAATCGCGAGGATCGTGGTCGACCTGCCACAACGACTCCGGATCGAACGAGGGTCCGAGCGGGTGAATCACCGCTTCGAACACCTCCCGGTGGGCCACTCCGGCGGCGGTGTCGTCATAGAGGAGGTTGACGGTGGCGATCCCGGCCGGGCTGAGCCGGTTTCCAGCCGGGTTGCCACCCGCGGTCTCGATCCACGGAGCCGACCGCGAGATGTGCGAGATGATCACGCCCTCCGCCACCAAGGGCGCCACCGGGGTAGCTTCGCCGATAACATCTGTCCCGGTGGTGGGAGCGGCGGTGGCTGCCGGTTCCGGGGCCTCGACCTGCCCGGCGGGCGCCTCGGCGGCACCTGAGGGGGCGGGGACGGCGGCGACCGGGGCGGACTTGGGCTCGGTCGGGCGGCCCGGTGTGAGACGCTTGACCTCGTCTTTGGTCAGCGGGCCGGCCAGGTACGAGATCGCCCAGCGGGTGGTGAACACGCTCGGTTGATTCGACTTGGCGGCGGTGAGGACAAAGGTCCGCTTGCCCAGCCCTGATATCCGGCGGTCGAGATCGGCGACGTCCACTCCACCGGCGGCGGACTGGAGGGCCTCGAGGATGCGGGCCTTGTCTCGCTCGGTCTGGAGCCGTCCCACCATCCACGTCCCGGCGTTGGACATCGCCTTGTAGTCGAGATCGATCGGGTTCTGGGTGGAGAGCACCATGCCCACCCCGAACGCCCTGGCCTGCTTGAGGATGGTGAGCATTGGCTTCTTCGACGGCGGTTCGGCAGTGGGAGGGCAGAAGCCGAACACTTCGTCCATATATATGAGGGCGCGCAGCTCGGAGGTCCCCGACAGCTTTCGCATCCAGGAGACCACCTTGGCCATCAGCAGGGTCACCACGAACTGGCGCTCGGCGTCGGACAGATGGGCGAGGTAGATGACCGCCGCCTGCGGTTTGCCATCCCGCTCCAGCAGTTCTCCGACGTCGAGCGGCTGCCCCTCCAGCCAGGCGGCGAAGGAGGGGGAAGCCACCAGGCCGTTGAGTTTGAGGGCGAGGGCGGTCCTGTCCTTGGGCGGGAAGAACGTGTCGATCTCGAACACCCCCAGCTTGCGGAAGGGGGGCGACTGGATCTGCCCGATGATCGAGGCGAGATCCATATGCTGTCCCGCCCGCCAGGCGGTCTCGATGATGTTGGCCACCAGGATGTGCTCGGGGCTGGAGACGGGGTCGGCCGTGATCCCGGCCAGGGTGAGCAATGACGACACGTAGGCCTCGATCTCGTCGCGATGGGTCTCGGCGTCGTCATCGAACGGCCCTTCGGGGGCGGCCAGTGATCCAAGGACGTTGAGCGGGACCCCCGACGTCGACCCCGGCGTGTAGATGGTGACCCCGACACTGTCTGACAGATGGCGCATGCGCTCCGACGGGATCTGCCAGTCGGCCAGCCCCGTCTTCCAGGTTTCGGCGGTTTCGGCGGCCAGTTGCTCGACGGTCTTGTCCTGCCGTTTGGCTTCTCCCTCGTCGATCCACGGCTGGAAGTCGGCCGCCCGGAAATCGGGGAAGTTGAGGAGGAGGTTGCCCATGTCTCCCTTCGGGTCGATCACCAGGCACGGGACGCCGGAGAGCAGTGCTTCTTCCACCAGGCACATCCCCAGCCCGGTCTTGCCCGAACCGGTCATACCGACGATCACCCCATGGGTGGTGAAGTTGTCGGAGTCGTAGACGAGCGGGTCGCCGGAGCGTTTCCCCTCCTCGTCGACCGCCCCGCCCACGTAGAGCGCACCCTTTTCGAAATCCACCTGATCCTCATTCGTCGAACGCGGCTCGATCGTACCCCGGTGCGATGCGGGCAGTGCCGGGAGAGCCGATCTCCTACCATGACCGCTCCATGACCGACAAGAGCTCGATCGAGGCGTTCGGCCCCAACGTGTGGCTGGTCGACGAGATGTACCGCAGGTTTCTCGACGATCCTTCGTCGTTGTCCGGGGCGTGGCAGGAGTTCTTCGAGGACTACCGGCCCCACTCGCTGGGAGGTGACGGCGTGGCCGCCTCCGCCGCGGCACCGGTGACGGTGGACGCTGCCGCGCCGGGGCCGAAGCCGCCCGATCCGGCTGTCGCACCCGTGGCAGAACCGGCCGCCACCCCGCAGGCGGGAGCATCCCCATCCGCCGGAAAGGTCGAGCCGACGCCCGGTGGCATCCCCACTCCCATGCGCGGCATCACGGCCACGATCGCCAAACGGATGGACGAGTCGCTGGCCGTGCCCACCGCCACCTCGGTCCGCTCCATTCCGGCCAAGCTGCTGGAAGTCAACCGGCTGATCATCAACAACCAACTTCGCCGCCTGACCGAAGGTGGCAAGGTCAGTTTCACCCACCTGATCGGCTGG
>DAIOGO010000221.1:0-2829 GCA_036745195.1 Actinomycetota bacterium
GCGAGGGCGGCCATCACCCCGAACACGGTGGCCACCGTCGCCGACGAGAGCCCGATGATGATGCTGTTGCGGAGCGCCTCGAGGACGAAGCGGTCCTGCCATGTGGCCGAATACCAGCGCAGCGACAGCCCCTCGAGATCGGCGGCGTAGTTTCCCGAGTTGAAGCTGAACAACACCACCAGGGCGATCGGGGTATAGAGGAACAGGTACACCAGACCGGTATGGGCGCGGAGCAGCCGGGTGACACCGTCCCGACGTCGGGTCGAACCCGTCACAGGAGCGACACCTCCTCGACCTCGGCGCCGAGCCGGGTGGTGAGCCACAGGTAGAGGCTGACCACCGCCAGCATCAACAGGATCAGCGTCATCGCCACCGCCGACCCGAACGGCCAGTTACGGGATTGCAGGAACAGGTCGACGAGGGCGTTGCCGACGAAGAAGACCTTCCCGCCACCCATCAAAGCCGGGATCAGGTACTCACCCATCAGCAGGATGAACACCATCATCACCCCCACGATCAATCCCGGCGAGGTCAGGGGGAGGGTCACGTTCCGAAAGGTCGCCCAACGGGGGGCACCGAGATCCTTGGACGCCTCCAGCAACCCCTTGTCGAGCCGCTCGAGGCTCACGTAGATCGGGAACGTCATCAGCGGGAGGTAGTTGTAGACGATCCCGAGGATGATCGCGAAGGGAGTGTTGAGCAGGACCAGGTCGTCGGCCAGCCCGATCCGCTCGATCAGCGACGGCAGACCACGGCTGCTGAGAATCGTCACCCAGGCATAGGTTCGGATGAGGAACGACGTCCAGAAGGGGACGATGATCAACGCCACCAGCATCGACTTGGTCTTTTCGTCGACCCGGGTGGCCAGGTAGTAGGCCAGGGGGTAGGCGATCAGCACACAGAAGAGGGTTCCGAGGGCGGCCATCCACAGCGTGTTGGTGAACGGGGTGATCCGGGTACCCAGGTTGCCGTATTGCTCGAAGGTGAAGGAGGGCTGATACCCACCGGCCGGCGCCCGCTCACCGAAGCTGAAGACTGCGACGACCAGCAGCGGACCGATCAGCAATCCGAGGTACAAGAGGCTGGCGGGTGAGAGGAGCAGTGCGTTCGAGAGACGCCTGCGGGTCTTGACCGGAGCACTCATCCGGGTTGAGGACCCATCAACCGGCCGGCCAGTCGAAGCAGGCCCGGTGCTCGGCCATCCCCGTCACTCCGGGATCGACCCGATACAACCCTCCGCCGAGCGGAGCGGTGGGATCGAACCCGGGCGGCTCGAAGCCGGTCGGCCACAGCTCGGCAGCCGTCGTTACATAGAGGGTTTCCAGGTCGGGCCCGCCAAACCCGAGGCTGGCCACCTGGCTCACCGGCAGGCCGATCGAACGGTCGAACGAGCCGTCGGGGGCGTAGCGAACCACCCGCCCGCCATACCACTGGGCGCTCCAAACGCCCCCGCCGGCATCCACCGTCAGCCCGTCGGGCATCCCTTCGGCGGGAGCCACCTCGACGAACACTGCCCGTTCCCCGAGCCGGCCGGTGCCCGGCTCGACCGGATAGGAGTAGATGCGACGAGCGAGAGAGTCGGCCAGATACAGGGTGGTGTGGTCGGGGCTGAGACCGAGACCATTGGCCAGCTGAAAGCCGGTGTCGAGCCGCTCGATCCGACCGTCGGGTTCGATCAGGTACAGGCTCCCCGGCCGCTCGACTCCATGCTCTCCCCAGTGGTAGGTGTCGCCGTAGACCCGTCCGGCCGGGTCGGCGAGGATGTCGTTGAACTCGAGAGGTTCCGCCTCGTGGTGGGTCACGATCGGCACCGAGTCCCCCGGCCCGCGCCACAGATGGAGCCCGGCTCCCGCCAGCACCAGCGACCCGTCGAGGTTGAGCGCCATCCCGGCGACCGGGAAACCGTCGGACACCACCTGGTTCTCACCGGTCACCGGATCGAAACGGAAGATCCGGGCGGCGTTCATGTCGTTCCAGGTGAGCGCGGAACCGTCCCACAGCGGTGACTCGCCGCACCGCGCCGCCGGGTCGGCCACCAACTCGGCGATGCCGGGGACGGCAGAGCCGATCGTCGGGTGGATCCTCGTTGTCACGCCCCCGCCGTCAGGCGCTCTTGACCCGGGCCCACAACTCGGCCCGTCCGGGGTCGGTGAGCGTCACCGCCGCACCGAACTCGAGCGGGGTGAGCAGCTCCTGCGCCGGGTACATGATCGGGTCGTCGACCATCTCTGCCGGCAGCAGGGCGGTTGCCCGCGTGTCCACCTGCGGGTACCCGTGAGCGACGGTCTCTTTGGCGGCGACCGCCGGGTCGACCATGAAGTTGATGAAGGCGTACGCCGCCGCCAACCGCTCGCTGCCCTTGACGATCGACCAGTTGTCCTCCCACAGCTCGCCGCCTTCCGCCCCCAGGACGTATTCGACGTCGGGGAAGTCGCGCTTGAGCTGGAGGGCGTCGCCGGTCCAAGCCATGGCGATGTAGGCGTCGCCGTTGCGGACCGGCGGCTGGTAGTCGCTGGTGATTGCGAACAGGTGTGGTTTGGCCTCGAGCAGCAAAGCCTCGGCATCTGCCAGTTCTTCGGGGACGACCGAGTTGAACGAGTACCCGAAGTACTTGAGGGCGTTTCCGATGGAGGTGAGCTGATAGTCGTGGATGGTCGTCTTGCCCGAGTAGGCGACCATGGTCATGTCCCAGAAGTCCTTCCAGGTGGTCATCGGCTCGGCGACCATCTCGGTGCGGACCAGATACCCGGTGGTGCCCCAATCCTTGGGGATTCCGTACAGGTTCGAGTCACCGGGAACGCGGGCCGCGTCGAGAAAGCGCTCTTCGAA
>DAIOGO010000222.1:0-2772 GCA_036745195.1 Actinomycetota bacterium
GCCAGGCACCGGATCCGGGTGAACGGGGTGGCGCCGGCTCACATCAACGTCGAGCGGCTGCGCGAGGTTGGCGAACGGGGCCTGATCGACCTGGAATCGGTGGCCCGCTCGATTCCGATGGGGAGGCTGGCCGAACCATCGGAGGTAGCGGACGCGGTCATGTACCTGGCCGGCGACAAGGCGAGTTTCGTCACGAGTCAGGTCTTGTTCGTCGACGGGGGCTTCGGGGTGCCTCCGATCTACCGCTACGAGACGGTGTGATCATCCCTCAGCCGACGGAGCCGGGGACGGTGATGGGTTCGATCACGCCGTAGGGGTCACCCAGGGCAGGGCGCCGGTCGGGCGCACCCTTGCAGGGCCACATCGCCATCGCCCGCTCGGCCAGGGCGGTGATGCTGAGCGAGGGGTTGACCCCCAGGTTGGCGCCGACCGCCGAACCATCGACGACGTGGAGACCGGGTTCACCGAACATCCGGTGGTACCCGTCCACCACCCCGCGTTCCGGGCCCGAGCCGATGCATGCTCCACCGAGCAGGTGGGCGGTGGTGGGCCGGTCGAACAACACCTCGTTGAGGGCACTCCCCGCCAGGCCACCCATCTCCTCGGCGGCCAGCCGGGCGGCGTGGTTCCCATCCGGGATGAAGGTGGGAGGCCGGGACCCCTGATCGTGCTCGGATCGCACCCGCCGGCCGCGCAGGAAGAGCCGGATCCGGTTGTCGGCGCTCTGCATGACCAGCAGGATCACGGTCCGCTCGGCCCACCGCCGCACCGACAACGACCGGATGAACACGATCGGATGGCGGACGATGGTCCCCAGGAATCGCAACTGGCGGGGGATCCGGCCTCCCCCGTCGACCATCACCGTGGCGAGCAACCCCATCAGGTTGCTGCCCTTGCCATACCGGACCGGCTCGATGTGGGTGTTGGCCCGGGTGTGGATCGAGGAGGTGATGGCCACGCCCTGCGAGTAGTCGACCTCGGTAGAGAAACTGGTGGCGCCGATGATCGCCTCCGAGTTGGTGCGAACGGTTCGCCCGATCTGGGGGGAGGCGGCGGGGAGCCGACCTCGTGTCTGGAGCTCGAGCAGCAACCTGGTGGTGCCGAGCGCCCCGGCCGAGAAGACCACCTGATCGGCGGTGAAGATCGACCGGCGGGTTCTCACCATCGCTCCCGGTCTGCGGACGGTGACTCTGAAACCCGATTCCAGACGCTCCAGGTCGACGACCTGGCTGTCGGCAAACACCTTGGCGCCACGCCTTTCGGCCAGGTAGAGGTAGTTGAGGTCGATCGAGTTCTTGGCCCCGTGCCGGCAGCCGGTCATACAGCCGCCGCAACGCAGGCAGCCGGTCCGGGCGGGACCCTCTCCTCCGAAGAAAGGGTCGGGAGTGGTGATCCCGGGAGTACCGAGAAACACTCCGACCGGGGTGGATCGGAAGGTGTCTTCCACCCCGAGGCGAGACGCCACGGTCAGGAGCACCCGATCGGCGGGCGTGTCGGCCTCGGCCGGGACCACGCCCAGCATCCGTTCCGCCCGGTCGTAGTAGGGCGCCAGTTCGCTCCGCCAGTCGGTGATGTCGGACCACTGCGGGTCGGTGAAGAAGGCATCGTGCGGTCGATACAGCGTGTTGGCGTAGACCAACGATCCACCCCCCACCCCGGCTCCCGACAGCACCAGGACGTCGTGGAGGAGATTCATGCGCAGGATCCCGCGCAGGCCGAAGCTCGGGGCCCACAGGAAACGCCGGAGATTCCAACTCGTCTTGGGGAAGTCCTCGCGGTTGAACCGGCGACCGGCTTCGAACACCGCCACCGCATACCCCTTCTCGGCCAATCGAAGCGCGGTGACCCCGCCGCCGAACCCGCTTCCCACCACGATGACGTCGAAGTGACGGGGCTCGGCCATACCCCGAATGTACCGGGTTGCAGCGAACCCTGGGTTCGGGGAGACACGCGGTGTGTTCAGCAGCCCACAGAATGGACCATCGTGCTTGGATTACGGACGGATGAGTGACGACGCATGTGAGATCCCAGCGCGGCCCGGTTCGGATGAAGCAGGGGATGAGGCGCGGCAGCGGCTCCGCTACCGGCTCTTGACCGGCGCCGGCGATCGAGCCTTCTGCGAGCGGATCTCGGCGGCCCTCGACGACGGCTACGTCCTCTACGGCGATCCGGTGCTGACCAGCCTCGACGGCGAGTTGGTCTCGGCTCAGGCCGTGATCCTCCCCGAGGACCTGTGACCGGGAACGCCGGCGAGGGTCCGGAGCCACGGCCGGAACCGGCGGCTCATCGTCAGACGGCAGTGGTGCGGGCCGGCCTCGACCGGTCCGCGTTCGCCGAGACCTCGGAGGCGTTGTACCTCACCTCCGGATATGTCTACGAGACAGCCGCCGAGGCCGAGGCGGCATTCGCCGGAGAGGTGGATCGCTACATCTACAGCCGCTACGGGAATCCCACCGTTTCGGTCTTCGAAGAGCGGCTGCGGATGCTCGAAGGGGCCGAGGCATGCTGGGCCACCGCCTCGGGGATGGCGGCGGTGTTCGCATCGCTGGCCAGCCATCTGGTCACGGGAGACCGGGTGGTTGCTTCTCGGGCCCTCTTCGGGTCGTGCCATGTGATCCTGACCGAGATCCTCCCGCAGTGGGGGATCTCAACCGTCCTGGTCGATCCAACCGATCTGGAGCAATGGGCGGCCGCCCTCTCCCAACCCACCCAGGCAGTCTTTTGTGAGACGCCGTCGAACCCCATGCAGGATCTGGTCGACCTCGAGGCGGT
>DAIOGO010000223.1:0-2758 GCA_036745195.1 Actinomycetota bacterium
ACCTAGCCGATCGATCGCTCGGCGGCGGTGACCGTGTTCGACATGAGCATGGCGATGGTCATGGGGCCGACTCCCCCCGGCACCGGGGTCACCGCTCCGGCCACTTCGCACACCTCGTCGAAGGCCACATCCCCCACCAACCCGGTCTCGGTTCGATTGATCCCGACGTCGATCACCGTCGCCCCGGGGCGGACGTACTCGGCGGTGATCATCTCGGCCCGGCCGATGGCGGCCACCAGGATGTCGGCTCGCCGGCAAACGGCGGCCAGGTCCTTGGTTCGCGAGTGGGCCAGCGTCACGGTGGCGTTGTAGCGCTTTCCGCCGAGAAGGATCGCCAGTGGCCGTCCCACCAGGAACGACCGGCCCACCACCACCACTTCGGCACCGGCGGTGGGGATCCCGTAGTGCTCGAGGATCCGGATCGAACCGCTGGGCGTGCAGGGGGCCAGCGTTGGGCGATCGAGCACCAGTTGCCCGAGGTTTCGCGGGTGGAGACCGTCGGCGTCTTTGGCCGGGGCAATGGTGTCGACCGCCGCTTCGCCGTCGAGGTCGCCGGGGAGGGGCAGTTGCAGCAGGATCCCATCCACCGCCGGATCGGTGTTGAGGCGCCGGATCAACGATTCGACCTCATCCTGGGTGCTGTCGGCGGCGAGTTGGTGGTGAAACGAGGTGATCCCGAGCTTCTCGGCCGTTCGCCGCTTGTTGCGGACATACACATGGGAAGCGGGGTCGTCACCCACCAGGATCGTGGCCAGACCGACCGCCTTTCCCCGCCCGGCCAGGGCGGCGACCCGGGAGGCCACCTCCTCGTGAACGGTGGCGGCGACTGCCTTTCCATCCAATCTGATCGCACTCATGAGGGTGCGAGTGTAAGTGACCGCACAGCGAGGGAAGTCGAAGGCACGACGGCGTCCGGTCAGTGACGGAACTGGCGTTCGCCAGTGAAAACCATCGCCACCCCGAGGCGGTCGGCCTCGTCGATGATCTCGAGGTCGCGCTGGGCGCCCCCGGGCTGAACCACCACCGCCACGCCCGCCTCTGCGGCGGCGGCGATCCCGTCGGGGAAGGGATAGAAGGCATCACTCGCCGACGCTCCCCCGCTCGCTCTTCCCTTCGCCTTGGTTGCCGCCAACTGGGCAGCCTCGACCCGGTTCTGCTGTCCGGCGCCGATGCCCCATGCCACCCCGCCGGAGGCGAGAACGATGGCATTCGACGACACGTGGGCGCACACCTTCCAGGCGAAGACGGCATCGGCCCATTCGCCGTCGGTCGGCCGGCGTCGGCTTACAACCCGCCAGTCCGACATTCCCTCGGCGACGACCGGGGCAGATTGGCCCAGCCAGCCACCCGACGTCTGCCGCCACGCCACCGCTGCCGGGCGAGGAGGCGGGGCTTCGAGCACCCGGGTGTTGCGGCGCCGGGCGAGGATCCGTTCCACCATGCCAGGCTCATACCCGGGGGCGATGACCACATCCGCCTGGGCGGCGGCCTCGATCGCACTCACCGTCTCGGGGTCCACCACCCGATCGAGGGCGACGATGCCGCCAAAGGCCGACCGTTCGTCGCACTCGTATGCCAGCCGGTAGGCGGTGGCGAGGTCGCTCCCGATCGCCGCCCCGCAGGGATTGGCATGTTTGACGATGACAGCGGCCGGACCGGGAGCGACCTCGTGAACCAGCCGCCAGGCGGCATCCACATCGAGGAGATTGAGGTAGCTCATTTCCATTCCGCCATGCTGGATGAGGCCCTCCCACCATCCGGCCGCGCCGGTCTGGCGATAGCGGGCGCCGCGTTGGTGGGGGTTCTCGCCGTAGCGGAGGTCGGTGACTTTCTCGAGCGCCGTCACCACCCGGTCGGGCAACCCGTCTGGCCCTTCCAGCCAGCCGACGATGGCGGCGTCGTAGGCGGCCGTCCGGAAGAACGCCGCCCGGGCGAGCAGGCGCCTGATGTCATCGTCCAGACCGCCCGCCTCGACTGCCTCCGCCACCTGCTGGTATTGGTCGGGGGAGGTGACGATGCCTACATGGGCGTGGTTCTTGGCCGCCGCCCTCACCATCGCCGGACCACCGATGTCGATCTGTTCGATGATCTCTGCCTCCGAGACGTCCTCTCGGGCCACGGTCTGTTCGAAGGGATAGAGGTTGGTGACCACCAGTTGGAACGG
The DNA here is from genome assembly GCA_036745195.1 of Actinomycetota bacterium. GTDB lineage: Bacteria > Actinomycetota > Acidimicrobiia > Spongiisociales > ZC4RG35 > JBFHRE01. The sequence goes on from DAIOGO010000223.1 coordinate 2,165, forward strand.
CTCGATTCCGGCCCCGGCCAGCTCGGACAGGTGGGCCGGGTTCGACCGATCCGCCAGGATCCCTCCGTGGATCGCCGGGTGGAGGGTCTTGACGCGCCCACCGAGAATTTCCGGATGCCCGGTCACGTCGGAGACGAGGGTGACGGCGATGCCGGCCCGGGCCAGGGTGGTGGCGGTCCCGCCCGATGACACGATCTCGACCCCGCCGGCCGCCAGGCGCCCACAAAAGTCGACCAAACCGGTCTTGTCGGAGACCGATACCAGCGCCCGGGTGACGGGGATCCGGCTCATACCGTGACCGCCGGCCCCGGCACCAGCGTTCCCCGGCAGAGGGCGGCGACGATGCCCGGGTAGAGCAGGTGCTCCGCCCGCTGGATGCGCCGGTGGAGTGACTCGACGGTGTCATCGGGAAGCACCTCGACCGGCACCTGGGCGATGATCGGGCCGTGGTCGACCTGCTCGTCCACGAAGTGGACGGTGACACCGGTCACCCTGACCCCGTGTTCGAGGGCGGCGGCCACCGCCCGATCACCGGGGAAACTGGGAAGGAGCGACGGGTGGATGTTGACGATCCGTCCCGGGTACCGACGGATC
>DAIOGO010000224.1:0-2710 GCA_036745195.1 Actinomycetota bacterium
GTGTGTCGAAGGGCGATCGGGTCATCATCTACATGCCGATGGTGCCCGAGGCGGTGATGGCGATGCTGGCCTGCGCCCGATTGGGCGCCGTCCACTCTGTCGTGTTCGGCGGGTTTGCCGCCGCCGAACTGGCCACCCGGATCGACGACGCCAAACCGGGGGTGATCCTGTCGGCATCCTGTGGGATCGAACCGGGCCGGGTGGTGGCCTACAAGCCGTTGCTCGACGCCGCCATCGACCTGGCGGGCCACAAGCCCCGGGCCTGCCTGATCCTGCAACGGCCCCAGTTGGCGGCCGACCTGGTGGCAGGCCGGGATCTCGACTGGGAGGCGCAGGTGGCCGAGGCCGAACCGGCCGACTGTGTCCCGGTCGGCGCCTGCGACCCGCTTTACATTCTCTACACCTCCGGCACCACCGGCCAGCCCAAGGGGGTGGTCCGTGACAACGGCGGACACGCGGTGGCGCTGGCCTGGAGCATGTCGAACCTGTACGGGGTGGCGCCGGGTGAGGTGTACTGGGCGGCCTCCGACGTCGGCTGGGTGGTGGGGCATTCCTACATCGTGTACGCCCCGCTCATCCATGGCTGCACCACCGTGCTGTACGAGGGCAAACCGGTCGGGACCCCCGACCCCGGTGCCTTCTGGCGGGTGATCGCCCAGCATGGTGTGTCTGTGATGTTCACCGCCCCCACCGCCTTCCGGGCGATCAGGCGCGACGATCCGGAAGGCGCCTTCCTGCGCCCCTACGACCTCTCACGGTTCCGGACGTTGTTCCTGGCCGGCGAACGTTGTGACCCCGCCACCCTGGAATGGGCGGAGGCTCATCTCCGGGTGCCGGTGATCGACCACTGGTGGCAGACCGAGTCGGGCTGGCCGATGGCCACCAACCCGATCGGGATCGAGCGGCTCCCGGTCAAACCCGGCTCACCGACGGTGGCGGTGCCCGGCTACGACATCCGGGTGCTCGACGAGGACGGCCACGAACGCCCGGCGGGAGAGATCGGGGCGATCGTGGTGAAGCTGCCGCTTCCCCCCGGCACGCTCCCGACCCTGTGGAACGCCGATCAGCGCTACGTCGACTCCTATCTCAGTCGTTATCCCGGCTACTACCTGACCGCCGACGCAGGCTTCAAAGACCAAGACGGCTACCTGTCGATCATGAGCCGGATCGACGACATCATCAACGTCGCCGGCCACCGGCTCTCGACCGGGGCGATGGAGGAAGTTTTGGCGTCGCATCCCGACGTAGCCGAGTGCGCCGTGATCGGAGTGGCCGATCAGCTCAAGGGCCAGTTGCCGGTCGGCTTCGTGGTGCTGAAGGCCGGGGTGTCTCGATCCCGCGAGGAGATCGTCGACGAACTGGTGGGACTGGTGAGGGAGCGGATCGGCCCGGTGGCGGCGTTCAAAGTGGCGACCGTGATCGATCGTCTTCCCAAGACCCGGTCGGGAAAGATCCTGCGGGGCACCATGCGCCAGATCGCCGACGGAGAGACCTGGTCGACCCCGGCCACCATCGACGACCCGCTCATCCTCGACGAGATCGGCTCGGCACTTTCGACGCTGGGTTACCCGCGCTGAGCGACCACAACCCGGCCGTCTTTGCGTCGGCTGGCAATCGTGTGTGTGGTCTAGCGTCACGAGAACGATGGAAGATCACGACGAAGCCCGGTTGGTCGACTTGGAGCTGGCGCTGTGGCGGCCGGAGACCCGCTACGACCGCGGCTTCATGGAGCGAGTGCTGGCGCCAGGATTCGTCGAGTTCGGCCGCTCGGGTCGCGTCTACGACCGGGAGTCGGTGCTCGATGCAACTGCCCACCCATTCTCGGCGTCTGTCGGGCCGATGACCGTCCGCTCGTTGACCGACGAAGTGGCGCTGGTTACGTATGTCAGTGCTGCCGAGTACGGGGAGGGCGGCACCGAAAGGGCCAACCGGAGTTCGATATGGCGCCGGTCGGCCGCCGGCGAGTGGCTACTCGAGTTTCATCAGGGCACCCCGATCTGAGAGTCGCCTCCTTTACTCATGTCCGTTCTGCCGGTAACCTTCGTCTCAGCGCCGATTTGATCGACAGCTTGCGGGCGCTCAAGAAATGCGGCTAAAGCGGCGGTGACGAACCGCCCATCGATCGGGCAGGGCGACGGCCCCGCTCGGCAGCTGCGGCGGTTTTCCCGTTTCTGGGGACTCCGCTTCCAATCAGATCGAACACGGAGGACACCATGACCCAGCCCACCCAAGCGTTCGAGGAACTACTCGCCGCCCGGGGAGTGCTGGTGGCCGACGGTGCGATGGGTACGACCCTGTTCTCCCTCGGCCTGGAAGGTGGCGGCTGTCCCGAACTGCTAAACCTCGAACAGCCCGATCTCGTCCGCCGGGTCCACCAGGGGTTCGTCGATGCCGGTGCCGACATCATCCTCACAAATACTTTCGGCGGCAATCGGCGCCGGTTGGTGCTGCACGGTCTCCAGGAGCGGGTCGACGAACTGAACGCGGCGGCGGTGCGGATCGCCCGGGAGGTGGCCGACTCGGCCGGACGGCCGGTGATCGTGGCGGGCAGCGTCGGACCCACCGGCGATCTGTTCGAGCCGCTGGGCGCTCTCACCCACCAGGCCGGCGTGGCGGTGTTCACCGAGCAGTGCCGGGCACTGGCGGCCGCCGGGGTGGATGTTCTCTGGATCGAGACCATCTCGTCGTGGGAGGAGTTGAACGCCGCCTG
>DAIOGO010000225.1:0-2614 GCA_036745195.1 Actinomycetota bacterium
CGGATCCACCTCCCCCAACACTCGGCCCTGGCGGGCCTCCCGAGGGGAGGAGACAGGAAGCCCGCGATTCGCGACTCGGGACTGGAGACCACCAGCCTCGCGAGACAGGCGACCGGCGACCGGCGACTCAGGAGCGGGGGGTGTAGAGGATGCTTCGGGAGCCGGCGGGGTTGGGGGCGATCACCATCAGGGCCTCGGTCGGGAGCAGCAGACCCTGTTCGGGGAAGCCGTTCTCGACGCCGATGGGAACCTCGGTCCACGATCGACCTTGATCCGTCGAGATGTATAGCGTCGACGGGGACTGGACCCGCAGGGTGTCTCCGACCCGGCTCACCTCGAGGGGGGCAGGAGTGGGGGCCTGGAAGGTGACTCCACCGGGCCATGGTTCGATGAGCCGTACCGTCGCCGAATCTCTCCGCCGCTCGAGGACGACGAAGGGGTCCTGACCGTTCAATCCCGACTCGACCTCGCCCTGGTAGTCGAGACTGGTCCCATCCACGGTGACGCCGAGTTCGCCGGTCTGCGGGTCGTAGGCGAGGAAGGCGCCGGCGAAAGCGCCCACGATCGGATAGCGGGTCTGCTCCAGCTGTGACCACTGCCCATCTGCGTCTCGCCGGTACAAACCACCGCCGCAGTCGGCCACCATGAGAAGGCCGTCGATCATCGCGGCGCCGCAAAGATTCGGAATCGGTAAGGAATCGAACTCGAAGAACTCGGTCCCCCTCAACGCCGACACACCGTTCGGACCCAACGCCAGCAAGTCGGACCCGGCAGGCTGCAGTGCATAGGCGGTGCGCGCGCCGGGCACCTCGACCAGATCGGTCCCGAACACCCATTCGTAGACCCCAGCCTCTCCGACCATGAAGATCCGGTCATCCCAGACGACCATCGGTCCCCAGACCCGAGCGCTCAATTCTCGTCTGGCGCTCCAGACCATCCGCTCGGGGTCGAGCAACACGATCGGTTCCGACACGGTCCCCCGTGTCCACAACATCGCCTCGAAAGTGGTGGCAGAGCCAAGCATCACGGCCTGGTCCCCGGATACCGCTAGACCCGCCACCTGCATCGCGCGTTCTCGTCCAGTCAAGTGATCTGGGATCCGACCCCTGAGCGGCCCCTCGCCCACGATCAGCACTCGTTGGGACCCATCGAGCAACGCCAATTGCTCGCCCACCGGTTCCAGCGTCAGCCCGGAAGGCTCGTTTAGACCGGGTACGGGCTCCCATTCGGTCGGGTCTGGGGAGCCCATGAAGAGGCGACCCGTCTGGTCGAGGCCAGGGGCGTACAACCCCCACAGGGCTCCCCGATGGGCCACTACCGTCCGGAAGCCACCCAAACCAACATCCGACGAGACCTCGTGACGTTTGGCTCCGACCAGATCCCACACAACCGGACCCCCGTCGGCGCCAAAACCCCACACCCCGCCGTCCCACTCCACCACCGACGCCACCCACCCCCGCTCACCCTCAAGCGCCACCGGGATCCAATCATCGCCCTCCAACACCCACACCGCCGGCGTACCGGTCGACCACGGGTCGGGCGAACCCACCATCCCCGCCGCCCATACCCGACCGGCCGCCTCGGCCACCGACACCACCAGCACTTCCTCGCCGGGCAGCATGCTCTTCTCCCAACCGATCCCACCATCGAGCGAACGCCAGATCCCCGACCGCCCGGGACCGCCTGACACCGCCATAAACAAGCCCTCACTACCGGAGAAGACCGTCGCGATCCAGCCCACCTCCTCCAGGGTGGTGGTACGCCAGGCCACCCCGTCGTCCGAGGTGTGGACCATCTGAGCGAAGTTGCCCTGCGTGACCGCAACCCACCCTGCCGGACCGGCATCGATCAACTGGCCAACGGCCGGCGCCCCGGTATAGCCCGACAATTTCAACTCCTTCCACCCAAGGGCAAACTCGGGTGGTTTCGGCTCGGGAGCGGTGGTAACGATCGAAGGTTCGACTGGCGGCGGCAGCGCCGTCGACACATCCGTCCGGGTTGGGTCCGAGCCCTCGGCTCCCACCAGATTGACGATGGCGGTGACCACCAGCGCAGCCGCGACGACCAGGGCGACACCACGACCAGCCCGGGGCGACCGGCCGGCGGTCGGGATTTCGCCGCCACCGGTGTCGGAGGCGACCGCCCCGATGACCGGGACATCCTCCCCGGAGCGGCGACTAAGGCGGTTGACCATCCAACCATGATGCCAGCCCCCGTCATCAACCGGGGTTGGTTCCGGCCACCGCCTCCACTTCGATCTCTACCCGCCAGCGGGGATCGAGGAGGGCGGCGACCACCACCATCGTGGCAACCGGGGGGTGGGAGCCGAACAACTCGCCGTGGGCACGGCCGATCTCGTCCTGATCGGCGGGGTCGGTGATGAACATCCGGGTGCGGATCGGCGTTCCGCCGCCGAGACGGTCGATCGCTTCCAGGGCGATCCGGCCACAGAGCAACATCTGCTCGAAGGCCGAGTCGGGTGGATCGGACCCGTCCTGTGGGATTGGGGCAGTACCGGCTACCTCGATCCGATCGCCGACCCGCAAGGCCCGGCAGAAGCCGTAGCGATCCTCGAACGGCGAGGCGGAGGAAACCCGGTCGATCATGCCGGTCG
>DAIOGO010000226.1:0-2590 GCA_036745195.1 Actinomycetota bacterium
GACGCAAGACGCAAGGCGCATGACGGATGGCATTGGGGGGTGCCGGGGGGTCATCTCCCCTGCAGTCATCATTGGGTGGGCCGGAGGGAGACACACTGCGCAGTGGTGAAGGGGGCGGCTGGAGCAGTCCCTATCATCCTCGCCATGGCCCAGCAGCCCAACATCGAGATCGACCTCGACGACCTTCCCAGGGAGGCGCTCGACACCGCCCCAGCCCGCCAGTGGCTTCCTGGTTCCAAGCCGGGTGTGATCTCTTCGCCGGCCCAGGTTCCAACCGGCGGCTCGTTCGGCACTCCGGGGCCCGATACCGGTTGGGCGTACCGAATCGTCCGGACATTGGAGCCGGGGATCGATCGCAATCTGGAGGCGGTGCTGGTGGCGTTGATGGCGGCCAGGGCCGCCGCCGCCGGGCGGGCGCCGATGGCCCAGGACCTGGAGGTGGCCAAGATCCTTACCGGGCTGACCGACGGCGCCCCCGAGGTGGTGGTCGAGCAAGGCCGGCGCTGGCAGGCACAGGTCCCGCTCGAGCGATCGAAGGGCAGCACCGCCACAGCCGAGGTCGATCAGGCCCTGCTCCTCGAATCACCTGAACGGATCCGGTTCGCTCTCAAGAACGCTCTCTGATCACGCTTCCGATCGTCGCTCCGGGGCCGGCCGGCCACCGATGACGGCGGGCCGGTAGCGGGTGGCTAGCGTTTCCCCGCCATGAAGATCGTCCGTTTCAAGACCGGCAACGACATCGCCTACGGCCTGGCCGAGGGGGCAGGCGTGACCCTGTACCAGGGCTCTCCATTCGTGGTGTGGGAGGCGACCGAGACCTTGATCCCGTGGGCGGCGGTGCAACTGCTCGCCCCGGTGTTGCCTTCGAAGGTGGTTTGCATCGGGAAGAACTTCTTCGAGCACACCGAAGAAATGGGCGAGGCGATTCCCGATGAGCCGTTGATGTTCCTCAAACCGGCCACCGCCGTCGTCGGCCCCAACGCCAGAGTGGTCTACCCGCCGGTCAGCCAGGAGGTTCATCACGAGGCCGAACTGGCGGTGGTGATCGGCAAGGTGGCCCGCAACATCCGGGCCGAAGACGCCAGCCAGTACGTGTTCGGATACACCGCCGCCAACGACATCACCGCTCGAGATCTGCAACGTCGGGACGGCCAGTGGACCAGGGCCAAAGGGTTCGACACCTTTCTGCCACTGGGCCCGGCGATCGAAACCGAGCTGGACCCCCTCGAACGCCTGGCGATCATCTGCCGGGTCAATGGCGAGGTGCGCCAGGCGGGCTTCACCTCAGACATGATCTTCGGGGTGGCCGAGATCCTCGAATTCGTGACCCAGGTGATGACGCTTCTCCCCGGCGACGTCGTCCTCACCGGCACTCCATCAGGGGTCGGCCCCCTTCAGCCGGGCGATCTCGTCGAGGTCGAGATCGACGGCATCGGCACCCTCGCCAACCGGGTGGTGTCGCGATGACCCCGAAAACGAGGAAGCCATGACCGTCCGGGTCAGGATCGCCCCCTCTCCCACCGGCTACGTCCACGTGGGCAATGTCCGGGCCGCCCTGTTCAACTGGCTCTACGCCCGTCACCACCGGGGGACCTTCATCCTTCGCATCGACGACACAGACGTGGAGCGATCGGAGCAGCTCTACGAGGACGACATCAAGCAGGGTTTCCGTTGGTTGGGGTTGGACTGGGACGAAGGGGTCGATGTGGGCGGTCCCCACGGCTCGTACCGCCAGTCCGACCGATTCGATCACTACCGGGAAGTCGCCCATGATCTGGTCAGGCGTGGTCTCGCCTACTACGACGACCGCACCCCCGACCAGCTCGAGGCGCTCCGGCAGCGGGCCGTGGCCGAGAAGCGGCATCCCAACACCTACATCCGCCGGCCCGATGCGCCCGCCTCCACCGGGGCCATCCGCTTCTCGGTCCCCCCGGACGCCCCCGTCGAGTTCTTCGACCTGGTGCGTGACGACATGCGATTCGAGTCTGAGACCATCGACGACTTCGTGATTCTCCGCACCGACGGCATCCCCACCTATCACCTGGCCTCGACCGTCGACGACGTCGACTACGGCATCACCCATGTGGCAAGGGGGGAGGATCTGCTCTCCTCGACGCCCAAACACATCCTCCTCACCCGAGCCCTCGGGGGAGCGGAGCCGACCTACGCCCATCTCCCCCTGCTGTTCGGACCCGACGGCAAGAAACTGTCGAAGCGGCACGGGGACACGTCGCTCAAGGCGTATCGAGAGGGTGGCTATCTCCCGGCGGCGATGCTCAACTTCCTCGCCACCCTCGGCTGGTCGCTCGATGCCGACCGATCGGTCTTCACGGTGGACGAGGCGATCGCCGCCTTCGAACTGTCGGATGTCGCCAAGAACCCGGCCGTGTTCGACCTCGGGAAACTGGCCTGGATCAACGGCGAGTACATCCGGGCCCTACCGGTCGAGGAGTTCAGGGCCGTCATCGAGAACCCGGTCGCCGACGGACTCGGGCGCCGGCTGAGTGCGGACGAATGGGCGACGGTGGAACCGTTGCTGCCACTCATCCAGGAGAGAACCAAGTTGCTCACCGAGGTCGCCGGCCAGTTG
>DAIOGO010000227.1:0-2573 GCA_036745195.1 Actinomycetota bacterium
GCGACCCAAGCTGGCACAGGCGTCATCTCGCCGAGCAGTTGTTTTAGAACGATGAACGATGAACGATGAACGATGAAGGAAGAAGGATCAACGAAGAAGGAAGAAGGAAGAAGGAAGAAGGAAGAAGGAAGAAAGAACAAGGAAGAAGGTTCAAGTTCAAGCGTGCAAGTTGACGTTTCTGAAGACTTTGACCTTGCCACTTTGAACTTTGAACGTCTGGCTGATGCCGGATGGCCGCAGGACCCATGACGCAAGACGCACGACGTGTGTCTCCTAGTCTCCACGCCCATGTCGGCTGCATCGACGGTGACTCTTGCCGCACTTCTGCTTGCCGTGTTTCTGGTGCTGGTGGCCGGGTTGGTTTGGCAGGAGGCGAAGCGCCGGCCGGGATCCGAAGCGCCTGCCTACATCGTCGAGGATTCCGTCGACTTCATCGCAGATCGAATCCGCGGCGCCACCACCCTGACCAGGGCCGATGTCAAACGGATCATCGAGTGGAACCTGTTCTACCTGCAGGGTCTGGCGCAGAGACAACGGTGGCGTCCGGTAGAAACGGTGGCCGGCGGCTCGCCCGAGGCGGTCGACTTCATCCACCGTCGTATCGCCGAACGCCACCAGGTGTCCTACCCTCTGGATGAGATCAGAAGGGTCCTGGAGTTCGAAGCGGAGTACCTCCACTCGATCGGAGTGGTGGGCGAGCCGGTCGAAGGAAAGGACGAAAACGAGCGAGGTGACGAAGCGTGATCGTGCGTTGCGGGAGTTGCAAGACCCAGTTCGACGTGCCCGGCCCGGGCCGATTTGGATGCCCGGCCTGTGGGTCCGTCAACGTGGTGCGGGAGGCTCCGGGAGGGATGCCGCCCGGTCCCGGTGGCGGAGTGACTGCTCCCCGCCCACCGAGTGCCCCGCCACCGCCGGCCCGGCCTTCCCCTCGAATCGCCTGCCCGGAATGTGAGTTCACGTTCATCGTCGGCAACATCGCCAAGGCCACCTGCCCCAACTGCGGGAACGAGGTGGACACCGGGGTGGTTCCGGTCGAAGGTGACTCCTGATGGCTCGGGTGAAGCGGCTCGAGGAGCATCGATTCATCGGTCTGCGGGACACCATGTTCGTCTACGACTGCGACGATCCGGCTCAATTCCAAGTGCTCGAGGAGAGGGTGGAGAGCAACGACATGGTCGGACGGACGATGGTGCAGACGTTTGCACCCGATACCCTCTCCGAGGCAGCCAACCGGGGATTCCGCCCGGTTGCGAGCACTCTGGTCTGAGCCTCGGTCAGTTGAGCGCCAGGGCGAACCACACCCCGGCGGCGGCGAGGATGGCAACGGCGGTGACGGCGGCGGCCACCAGCAGGTAACGGGTTTTCATCGGCGGCGACACTAGCCACCCCACCCACCGATCACGGTCCCGCAATCCGCCGGTCACCACTAGCCTCACCTCCGAGCGTGAAGAAAGGAACGGTCAGGTGTACGACATCGTCGTGGTAGGTGGAGGCCCCGGTGGATATGCCGCCGCCCTCTATGCCCACAATTTCGGCCTGAGCGTGGCCCTCGTCTCGAACGAGCGCCCGGGCGGGACCTGTCTGATCCGCGGCTGCATCCCGGCCAAGCAGTGGCTGCAGGTGGCCGAGGTCTTCACCACGGTTCGACACGCCTCCGACTTCGGGGTGCAGGCCGGGGAGCCGCAACTCGACTGGCAAGCCGCCCTCGATCGCAAGAACCAGACGGTGGAGGGCCTGCTCAAAGGGCTCGCCGGGCTGCTCAAGCAACGAGGGGTCGACGTCATCCTGGGCAAGGGGAGGTTGGAGGGCGCCGGGAAAGTGGAGGTCACCTCCGATGACGGCTCGCGCACGCTGGAGGGTCGGGCGATCATCATGGCAACCGGTTCCTTCGCCCGGTCGATACCCGGCTACGACATCGATGGGCGGTTGATCGTGACCTCCGACCACGCCCTCGACTGGCCGGCCCGGCCCAATCGGGTTGCCATCATCGGCGGTGGCGTGATCGGGTGCGAGTTCGCCAGCCTCCTCACCGACCTCGGCTCCGAGGTGCATGTGTTCGAGATGATGAGCCAGATCATTCCCGGTGGCGATCCGGACGCCGCCAAACAACTCGAACGACAACTGTCACGACGCGGGGTGAAGTTCCATGTCGGGGTGGGGGTGGGTCCCGCCAAGGTGGGACCCTCGTCGGTGGTGGTGCCGTTCGGCGACCAGTCGGTCGAGGTCGATGTCGTGCTCGTGTCCGTCGGCCGTGGCCCCAACACCGAGGGCGTCGGATTCGAAACCACCCAGGCCGTGATCGACCGCGGGTTCGTCGTCACGGACCCGCTCACCATGCAGACCGCCGAGCCAGGCGTCTACGCCGTCGGCGACATCGTCGCCGGATCACCCCAACTCGCTCATGTCGGATTCGCCGAGGCGATCGCCGCCGTTACCCACATCGCCACGGGTTCGGCCGCCCCGGTCGACTACCGGGCCATCCCGCGGGTGACCTACAGCCACCCCGAGGTGGCCGAGGTGGGGTTGACCGAGGCCGATGCCCGCCAGGCGGGGGGAGAGATCGAGGTCACCAA
>DAIOGO010000228.1:0-2525 GCA_036745195.1 Actinomycetota bacterium
GCCGTGAGCAGGTTGTTGCGTGACCGGAAGTAGACGACATCGGGATCGACGGCGATGACCTGGCGCAGCCACAGGCGGGCCACCGAGTTGGCGATGGCGTCGGCCGCACCCGGGCCGGCCCGATCGTGCAAATGGACGACCCGATCGACGTTCTCCCAGAAGGGAGCAACATCGGGGCCTACCCTGATCCCGTCGAAAACCCCGATCGAGGGGATGATCGGGGCGCCGCATGCCAGCAGGTAGCACTCGTCTCCCACCGCCTGCCGGATCGCCTCGACCGCCTGCCGGTAACCCTGCTCTCCCTCTCGTCCCAAGGCGCCGGCGTAGAGGAAGTCCAGCTTGAGGTATTCGAACCCCCACGCCTCGACGGCGTGGCGGCAGGTCTCTGCCACGAACTCGACGACTTCGGAATTGGCGACGTCCAGGGTCAGTGCCGGCCCACCCCAGTTGAAGGCGGCTGCGACCGCGTCTCCAGCACTGTCGCGCAACAGGAACTCGGGCCGGGAGGCTGCCAGCCGGGAGTTGGCGTTGGCGAGGAAGGGTGCCAACCACAGGCCGGGCGTTCGACCGGTCGAGGCGATCTGATCGGCCACCACCCGCATGTCCTGGTCGAACTTGGCGTTGGCCTCCCAGTCGCCGATGTCGACTTGCCAGCCATCGTCGATCTGCACCACCGTGAACGGGAGGTCGCCCAACCCATCGAGTTCCTTGCAGATGTCTTGACCGGTCACGGCTCCGTAGTAGGCGTACCACGAGCACCACACTGGGCCCGGGTCTCGCACCCGGACGCCGAGTCTTTGAGCGAGGGCGCGGGCGTAGCCGGCGAACACGTCGGGCTCCGACCCGGTGGCTTCGAACCACTCGCCGTGGCCCGACGGGGAGAGGGCTCCGTCCACCCAGTCCACCCGGGTGTCGAGGTCCAGCGCGCCGATCAGGTAGACACCGGAATCCTGCTCGACGGCGCCCAGATGCGCTCCGCCCCAACCGGTGTCCAGACCATGGCGCGGATCATCACCCATCATCCGGTATTCCGGGATCGGGACCGGCCGTCGGGGGAGGGAGGGGTCCATCCATCCGGTCGGGCTCCATGAGTGCCAGCCGTGGCGATAGAACCGGTCGGTCATCGCGTCGTTCGTTCCCGACCCCGGGTTGTGGTCATTTGATACCCGACGTCGCCACGTTCTCGACGAAATAGCGCTGCGCGAACGCGAACACCAGGAAAGGCACCGTGACCGACAGCACGATGGCGGCGAAGATCAGGTTGGGACCTTCGCCAGCCTGACCACCGAGGGTCGACAGGGCGATGGTGAGGACGAAGCTGTCGGTGTTGGCACCGTTGATCGAAACCAGCGGCCAGATGAACGAGTTCCAGGCATAGAGGAACATGAAGGTGCCGAGGGTGGCGATGGCGGGCCAGGACAAGGGCACGAAGATTCCCCACAGGATGCGCCAGCGCTTGGCGCCGTCGATGTAGGCCGCCTCTTCCAGGTCCTTGGGGATGGAGACGAAGAACTGACGCATCAGGAACGTCCCGTAGGCATTGAACAGGAAGGGCCAGACGAGGGAACCGAGGGTGTCGACCCAGCCGATGGCAACAATGAGTTTGAACAGCGGGATGATGATGACGGTGAAGGGGATCATGATCGAGCCGATGTAGGCCAAAAAGATGGCGTCGCGCCCCTTGAACCGAAGTCGGGAGAAGGCGTATCCTCCCATGATCGAGGTGAACAGCGTCCCCGCCACGACCATGATCGTGACGAGCACGGTGTTGGTGAGGGCACGATCGATGTCGCGCAGGTTCACAATCTCGGAGAAGTTCGACCAACGAGGCGTGATTCCCTCGGCAAGGTTCTCCTGCTCTGCCACCCTCACGACCGCGTAGGTGACCCGGCTGGGATCGCCGACCGCCTCGAATCTCCCCACCGAGGTGTTCCGCTGGAGCGCCAGTTCCCTGGTGCTCGAGCCGTCCGCCACCTGATAGACGGGGAGGGCTTCTCCATCGAGTTCGACGGTCTGCCCGGTATCGGTGGCCAGGTCGAGCGGCCAGGCCAGCGTATCGGTCGGGTCGGCTGGGTTCACGAAGAGACCGGCCTTGACCCCCTCCTCGGCCAGGACCGCGTTGGTCGGGACCCCGTCGATCGGCAGCAAGAACAGCGGCCGCGGTTCGCCGTCGACCTCGACCGTGATCGGCGCCCGGGGGAGGATCTTGGGTGGATACCGGAATGTGTCCTCCGGCGTCTTGAGGGCGGTCGCCACCATGTAGATGAATGGGAAGAGCATGATGGCGGCGAAAGCGACCAGCACCGTGTAGGCGCCGCCCACTCCGAACACAGCCCTCAGCCGGGCGGCTCGTTTGTCACGGCGAACCTGTTCGCGATCGACGGGAGGGGGGCTCATGCCTTGAGGAATCCTTCCTCGCCTTGCCGGCGGAAGTACACGAGGGTGATGCCGAAGATGAGAACGAAGAGCGCCCACGCCACCGCCGAGCCGTAGCCGATCTGGAACTGCTGGAACGCCTGCTGGTA
>DAIOGO010000229.1:0-2521 GCA_036745195.1 Actinomycetota bacterium
CCGAGAGGCCTGTCATGCCGATCACCGTGTTCCTCGCCGATGACAATCTCATCGTGCGGGAGGGGGTCAAGGCCTTGCTCGAGCTCGAGGACGACTTCGAGGTCGTGGGTCAGGCCGCCGCCTACGACGAGCTCGTCGCCGGCGCCGAGGCCACCGGTCCGCAGGTCATCGTCACCGATATCCGGATGCCGCCCAACTTCTCGCGTGAGGGAATCGACGCCGCCAAGGAGGTCCGAAAACGCCACCCGGGAACCGGTGTCGTGATCCTCTCGCAGTTCGACGACCCCGACTACGCCGTCTCGTTGCTGTCCGAGGGTGCGGCCGGGTACGCCTACCTGCTCAAGGATCGGGTGGGTGAAGGCGATCAGCTGGCGCGAGCGGTGCGCGAGGTGGCGGCCGGCGGGTCGCTGCTCGACTCCAAGATCGTCGAAGGCCTCGTCAATCCGGTCAGGGCCGACGGGTCGCTGTCGAGCGGTGAGGAGGAGTTGTTGAGGCTGGTGGCCGAGGGGCGGACGATCAAGGCGATCGCCGCCCACCTCGCCACCACCCCCTCCGATGCCAACTCCGCCATCGAGGCGTTGTTCGGCAAGCTCGCCGAGGGGCTCGCCGCCGGACGTTCCGACAGTCTCGACCGTCTCAAGATGCTCCAGCGGGCCATCGTCGACGGTCGGGAGCAGGGCGAAGCGCTCGGCCGGCTGCTGCCCGGCGGGGTGGCGGCACAGATCATCGGCGCAGGCAGGCGACCGGGTGAAACCGAGGAGCTGATCGTGACGGTGCTCATGTCCGACATTCGCGGGTACACCACGATCGCCGAACACGCCGACCCGAGTGCCCTGGCCGGCCAGCTCCACGAACATCGGGCGGCGATGAACCGGGCCATCCTCGGGAAGGGGGGGACGGTCATGCAGTTCGTCGGTGACGCCGTCATGGCCGTGTTCGGGGCGCCGGTGGCCCAGACCGACCACGCCGATCGGGCGGTCGCTGCCGCCGTCGCCATGCACACGGCCCAGTCCGAGCTCAACCAGCAGTGGGAATCCAAGGGTCTTCATCCCTTCGGCCTCGGCATCGGGCTGTCGACCGGGTTGGTGGCGGCGGCCTTGCTGGGATCCGAGGAGCGGTTGGAGTACTCGGTAGTCGGCGACACCGTCAATCTCACCCAGCGTCTCCAGCAGTGGGCCGAGCCCGGCGAGACGGTCCTCAGCGAGCCGACATGGCAGGCGATCGAATGGCAACCCGAAGCGGACGTGCTGGAGCCGGCGCTGGTCAAAGGCCGTGACACCCCGGTCGGGGCTCACCGCTTCCCGCCGAGGAGCGGGCCACATGGTTGACCGAGGTGCGGGCGCCACGATGGATCGAAGAGTGCGATTGCTGCTGCTCATCGCCTTCGTGCTCTTCGCCGCATCGGCCGTGGTGCTCATGCTCAAAGGGTCGGCACTCATGAAAGGAGTGATCCTCACCGAAGGCGCCAAACTGGCCATCGGGGCGCTGATCGTCGTGCGCAGGCCCGGCAACGTCGTCGGAATGCTGCTGGTCATCATCGGGGCGGGCTTCGCCGTCTCGTTCGGCCTCGACGTCCTGGCAAACTCGTTTGTCGAGTCGGGCCGCGTCGACGTCGCCAGTTGGATCGTGTACCTGTTCGCACCGTTCTCGGTGCTCCTCATCATTCTCCAGTCGGCGATGCTCCTGCTGTTCCCGCACGGCCGGTTCTCTTCGAGCGGGGACCGTCGCTTCATGTGGGGAGTAGGGATCTACGGCGCGGCGTTGGTCGTGCTCTCGGTGTTTGTCAGCCCAACCGCGCTCACAGATCCGACCGCCGAGTCCCTCCCGCACCCGTTCATCACCGCCTCATGGACCGACGAAGTGGGAGAGTTCGCCTCTCCGCTCTTCGGCGTCCTCCTCCTCTCGTTCCTGGTCGCTGCGGTGCGTTTGGTGATGAGGTCGCGCCGGGTCGGGACGGTCGAGCGGCACCAGATCAGGTGGGTGGGGTTGGGGTGCGCCATCTACTGGGTCACCGGGATGACGAATGCGTTTCTGGACCCGTTCGGCGCCTTCGAAGCCGGGTTCCAGGTCGCCGATTCGGTGATGTCCCTCGTGATCCCGGTGACGATCGCGGTGGCGATCTTCCGGCACCGCTTATACGACATCGACCTCATCGTGTCGAAGTCGGTCACGTACCTGGGTCTGGCCGCGTCCATCTCGTTGCTCTATGCCGCGGTCGTTGTTGGCCCGTTGCTCGCGATCGGCACCCGCGACGACGGCGAAGGCCCCGGGTTGTTCCTCCCGATCGTGGCGACGGGTGCGGTCGCCCTGCTGTTCGAGCCGATCCGTACCCGGCTGCAACGCTGGGCGAACCGGTTGGTGTATGGCGATCGTGCCACCCCGCAGGAGGTGTTGTCCCGGGTCACGGCCCGCCTGTCGGACACTGCCGGTGGGAACGGCACCCAGGATCTCGCCCGCCTTCTGGCTGAGGGGACCGGCGCCGACCAGGCGGTCGTGTGGTTGAAGTCCGATGGTTCGCTCC
>DAIOGO010000230.1:0-2499 GCA_036745195.1 Actinomycetota bacterium
CGATTGCGAGAAGCCACGGCCGGAAGGCGGCCCCCGCCCGGAAGCTGCCCAGATTCTTCCAGGCTTTGAGGAAGGCTTCCTGGGCGACCTCTTCGGCTTCGGTGGGCGAACCGGTGATCACGAACGCAACACGGAAAGCAACGCGTTGATGCGTCCGCACCAGTTCGCCGAACGCGTGCGGATCGCCCTGGCGGGCGCGCTCGACGGTCAAGGGCTCTGTCAGGCTCGGCCTTTCGATTGTCGACGCCGGTAATACACCACCCGAGGGCGATCGGTTCTCAGGAAGTATCGCTGAGGCACACCCCGGGCTGGAACCGTGTATCACGCTGGGTGGAGGCGGCTCCTGTCGTCGGGAACCGGGATCGGCTCCCGTGCGTCACATCCCGACAAGGAGCGATCGTGTCATTCACCTATCTCGACAAACCCGATCATCAAGACGGCATCGTCCGCCGGACCGCGCCGATGGTGCCTGCGCTTCTGCTGCTGGTGTGGGCGCTGTCCCGGGCCTTGGCCTGAGGGCCGGGCTCCCTCAGCTGAAGCGCCGCTCGATGCCTGCCGCGGTGGCGTCGGCCAGCCTAGAGAAGACCTTGCCCAGAAACGGCTCCACCAACCGGAAAAGGCCCTTGAGCCGAATGTCGGCCCGGTAGTCGATCTCGGTGCCTGCCTCTGTCGTGCGAAATCCGATTTCGTCGGTGGCGGTCACCGTCGCTCCCTCGCCGGTGAACACGACCCGGCGGTCAGGGTCGAGGGCCACGGTGCGATACCGCATCTTGGAAGCCCTCCCCAGGAAGAGAACTGTCACGTCGTATTCGGCGCCAACCGCCGGACCGTCCCCCGCCACCTGGACCGACGACTCCGAGCCCGGGTCCCATTCCGGCAGGGTGCGGAAATCGGCCATGGTGGAGTAGACCTCCGACACGGGGCGGGGCACGACGACGGTCAGGTGGAGCTTGGGCATGAGCCAAAGGTACCCGTCGCCGGGTGATACCGGGAAAGGGCCATCACCGGCCGAGGCGAAGTGGTCCCGGTGATGGGGCTCAACGCCAGTGGAGAACCGAGAGGATGTTCGAGTACTCGTCGGTCCACAACGAAGGACCGATCGGGGCTTCCACCCAGTCCGGCGCCAGTTCCAGCGGCTCCGACCCTGCCGGCTCCACCAGCATCCAGGTGCTGGCCGCCGCCCCCTCGACCTCGGGCCCGGGTGCATACCACTTCACCCGGGCGGACGCCCCCAGCTCCACGGCGATCCGTCCGACCACCGGGGCGAGGTCGAGGTGGCGGTTGGACAGATGAACCATCACCCGGCCCTGGTCGGCGAGTGACCCGAGGTAGGTGTCGAATGCTTCTTTGGTGAGCAAGTGGACCGGTATCGAGTCGGAGGTGAAGGCATCGACCATCAGCAGATCGTGCTGTGGCCGGAGCCGTTCCAGCGCCAGGCGCCCATCCTCGATGACCACCGAGATCTCGGCTCGCGACTGCGCCAGCAACGTGAACAGGTCCTCATCGGCGGCGAATGCTTCGACGGCCGGGTCGATCTCGTAGAACGTGAAGGCGTCGCCTTGCCGCCCGAAGCTGGCGGTTGAGCCAACTCCCAGTCCGATCACCCCGACATCGAGGTTCGCCGTGCGGCCGGCGAGTCGATCGAAGACGTCCCCGACCGGGCCGTCGGCGTGGTAATAACTGAGAGCAGCCGTGCTTCCGGTTCCATCGATGATCAACTGCCCGCCGTGGGAGGTGTTGCCGCTGAACATCTGGCGTAGCTCGCCGACCTGTTCGACCCGATAGATGCCGAAGAA
Organism: Actinomycetota bacterium; assembly: GCA_036745195.1. Lineage (GTDB taxonomy): Bacteria > Actinomycetota > Acidimicrobiia > Spongiisociales > ZC4RG35 > JBFHRE01. The sequence goes on from DAIOGO010000230.1 coordinate 1,797, forward strand.
CGTCCGTTCCGTCGCCAGCGTGCTGGTGGTGCCGTCGACCGAGAACCCGATCGAGATGAGAGCGATCGACAGGGCGAACCACCGTCGATCGAGCCACATCACGGCGATGATTCCGGCTAGTCCAAACGTGAGGATCTTGACCTGGAGGCTGGAGAATCCGGTTCCGGCCAGCACGCAGACTCCCACCAACGCCAGCACCACTCGGGTGTCGGGGGCCCGCGAACGCCATCGGTCTGCGGCGAACAGGCCGGCCAGGATGAGTGCCAGCGGGTATTCGATGAGGAAGTCGAAGATGGCAGGGGCAAGCAGTGCCGCGAAGAGGCCTCCGGCGGCTCCCCCCAATGACACCCACAGGTAGAAGTCGGTCAGTGACCCGGTATCGGGTCGGTCCGAATACACCGAGCCATGGGCGGCGATCGCAAGGGCCGCCAGCACCGCCAGCGGCAGGGTCACGGACAGCCACAGATCCTGGGTGATGGCCACCGAGAGCAACACCGCCGGGACTAGCAACAGGCGCAGCGCCCGCCGGGCGCCTTTCGTCCACCGTTCGCCGCCGGTCCTGAACGCCACCACGAAACTGGCCAGGTAGATGGCCAGCGGGACCGTCCACAGCAGCGGGAATGCGGCGACATCGACCGAAAGGTGACGGGTGACCCCGTGCAACGCCAACGACGGGACGAAGGCGGTGGCTGCCCATGTGAGC
>DAIOGO010000231.1:0-2441 GCA_036745195.1 Actinomycetota bacterium
CCAACGTCTTCTCACCTACCACCGCCACGTTCCGGTGGCAGATGGCGCTGTTCCTGGCACGGGAACTGGAGGTGGGCAAAGCCAAGCCCTTCACGGTGACGATGACGGCGAGCGTCCCGACCGCTCCCACCTCGGACACCGTCACCGTGACGATCACCGTTCGCAAGGCCGACGGTTCGGCGGCGGCCAACATCCCCGTCGACGTGTTCGTCGGGTCGCTCGCCTCGGATGGAACGTGTGTCCTCGACAACGACGGAAAGCTCAACGGCGGGGACTCCGGAACGGGAAGCGACTGCCGGATCGATTCGGCCGACCCCAAGACCAACAACAGCGGTGTCGCCACCGTCGCCTTCACCCACACCACCGTCCAGGAGACGAACACGGTCTTTGCCTGGATAGGCGAGACCAACGAAACGTTCGACAACGACACCGTCCGGACCAAGGCCAGCGTCCAGGTCATCTGGGGTCCGTCGCCGACGGCCATCACCGCCGCCAATGTGACTGCTCGCTTTGCCGCCCAGGCCACCATCAGGGTGAAATTGGTGGATGGGACCGGCGCATCCGTACCCCTGGTTGGCCAGAAGGTCGTGATCAGAGTCACTCGCGGTGCATCACAGATCCAGGCTGCCACCATCACCACCGGAGCCGACGGCTCTGCCACCTTCAGCTACGTCGGTCCTCCTGACCCATCGGGTGGGGACGACGCGGTCGTGACCGATACCGTCACCTTCTTCTGGGACAAGGACAACGACGGCACCGACGATGGTGCCGCCGAGTTCAACGGCACCTCGACCGTCACCTGGGACGATGAACTGCCCAGGAGCGACACCGCCGTGCTCACGTCCAACGCGGTCTCGAGTCTGACCGGCACATCCCACTCGATCACGATCAAGGTGACCGACAAGTTCGGGGCGGGTGTGTCGGGAGCCGTGGCCAACTGGACGGTCTCAGGTGCCAACACGGCCTCGGGGACGACAGGAACCACCAACTCGTCAGGCTTGGTGAGCTTCACCTATACCGGAGCCAATCCCGGAGTGGACGATGTCGACGCCGAGATCGATCTGGGTGACAATGGGTCGATCGACATCGCCTTCGGGGCGGTGACCGATCTCAGCGTCTACAAGGTCGAGCCTGCCCCGGCGCTGCCCGGATCCACCAAGTTCGACATCCTGGCGACCGACGCGGGAGCCAACACCATCGATGTGGTGTCCCTTCCCGGGGGCTCCTTCTACCGGCTCGAGTACGACAGCAGCAACGACACGTTCACCGTGTCGGGAACGGCCAGGTCGCTCAGCCAGTTCGAATCAGCCCTGGCAGCCCTGACCTTGCCCGACCTCGACGGTGGCGGGAACACCGAACTGGAGACCAATCCCTACGGGGATGAGACCGGTGACGCCAGCAGCTTCATCCTGCGTCCATGAGTAACAGGGGGTGGGGAGCCCTGCCTCCCCACCCCTTTTCCCCGCCGGTTCAGCTCCCGCCCTGATGGGGGGTGTGATACCAGCCGCGATCGCGCGTGAGCCGGGCCACACCCTTGAGCAAGGGGAGCAACACCATGGCCGGATACCGCACGAGGTACTTCGAAGGGACTCCGTCCCGAACGAGGAACGGCAGCGGGGCCAGGAATTGGATCCCTGCCACCACCGACCACACCTGCCATCGCCACAGCGGCAAACCCGCCGCCGCTCCTCCCGCCAGCACCACTGCCAGCAGAGCCATACCCATCCGTGAGGGTTGATTCAGTCTGAGCACCAGGTCGAACGCTGCCGGAGTTCGCATCCTTAGCAGGCGGGTGGTGTGCTGCCGGGCGACCGTGCGGCGGCCGCGGGCCCACCGAGCCTTCTGGCGGATCGCCACCGACGGGCGTGCCGGCTTCTCGTCTCGGATCCGGAGATCGTGAATCCACACAACCGGGATTCCCTGCTCGAACAAGGTCACGCCCATCGCCTGATCTTCGGCCAGTGAACCGCCGAACCCACCGGCCGCCTCGACGGCCGCCTGACCGATACACATGCCCGTGCCACCCAGGTCGGCCGGCCAGCCCAGGTTGGTTCGTGCCAGCTGAACCATCCGATTCGAAGACCAGTAACTGAGGGCCGAGGCGGTGGTGAGCAGCGAGCGGTCCGGATTGGAGACGTCGAGGTAGGCCTGGAGAGCATCGTGGCCGGCGTCCAATTGGTCGGCGAACACCGCCAGCAGGTTCTCGGGGACCCGGTTGTCGGCATCGAGGACCACCAGCGCCTCATCCACCAGTGGTTGGCGGGCGAGCAGCCAGTCGAGAGCTGGGCCCTTCCCGGCCGGCCCGGTCGATCTCTCGACCACCTCGACCCCCGTTCTCCGGGCGATCCGAGCCGTTTGATCGGTCGAGTTGTCGGCCAGCACCGATACCCGATACAGCGAGCGTGGGTACGCCTGGCGCTCGAGGTCCTCGAGAAGACTCC
>DAIOGO010000232.1:0-2433 GCA_036745195.1 Actinomycetota bacterium
AGCGGAGCGTCGGCGGCCGGCGCAGGCGGATTGCTGTGGGTGAACGACCGGACGACCAACTCGGTAGTGGCGATCCTCCCCACCACCGGTCAGGTCATCACCCGGGTGGAGGTGGGTGGACCGCCCCACTCGATGGTGCTGGTGGGCAACCGGCTGTGGGTATCGGTCTTCGACACCGGCACCCTGGTCGAGATCGACCCGTCCACGGGCGAGATCCTGCGCCGGGTGGCGATGGGGGGCGGGCCGGGGGTGTTCGCCGCCGGTGACCTGCTCGGGGTTTCGTTCCACCGCTCGGCCCGGGTGGCGCTGATCGATCCCAGCCGGCCCCTGCTCGAGCTGCCCCCAGGACCGGTCGACGACCAACTGGTCGAACTGGATTCGGGGCGGGCGGTGCGGGTTCGCTGCCTTGGCGCCGGGAGTCCCACCGTCCTGCTCGAAGCCGAAATCGGGGAGGGGGTGAACTCGTGGTCGACGGTGCAGGCGATGCTCGGCTCCCGGCAGCGGGTGTGCGCCACCGAACGGTCGGGGGTGTGGGGGTCAGAAGGATTCCCACCGGCCTCCTCGGCTGACGAGGCCGTGTCAGACCTCCGCCAGGCCCTCACCACGGCGGGCGAATCCGGTCCCTACCTGTTGGTCGGCCACGGAGTGGGGGGCTGGGTCAGCCGGGCCTTCTCCGCCGCCCACCCAACCGAGGTGGTGGGGATGGTGCTGGTGGACCCCCAACCCGACGACTTCCTCGAACGGTTCGCCCAGGTGGCGCCGGAGGACTGGGTGAGAGGACTCGCGGCCGCCCTCACCGATCCGACCGAGAACACTCGCCTGCGCACTACCGCCGCCAATCCAGGGCGGGTCCCGGTGGTCATCCTGGGCCACGATCCGCAACGTTCCCCATGGCATGAGGCGTTCGACCGCTCCGAGGAGGTGGACGCCATCTGGCAGGACGGACTGTCGTCGATGGCTGACCTGCTGGGAGCCGAGTTCACAACGGTGGCGGACACCGGACGATTCATCCAGTACGACAATCCCGGCGCAATCGTCGGTGCGGTGACGGCGCTGGTCCCCACATCGGTGACGGTCCCGACCACTCCGGCTGTCTCCTGCTCGGCAGCCGGCCTCGACGCAACGGTTGATCCCCAGGACCTGCCCGGGCCGGTGGCCGCCACCCGTCAGGCGATCGTGGAGGCGGCGACGGACTGCGATTACGACCGGCTCGTCGAACTGGGCGGCGACCTGCGCTACAGCTTTGGCGGGGGCAGCGACCCGGCCGGGTTCTGGAGGGAGATCGAAGCAGCCGGACCGGAGCCGTTGCCGCTCGAGTCGATGGTGGAGCTCCTGGCGCTCCCCTTTGGGACGGTGGAAGCGGGCGACATCACCTACTACGTCTGGCCGCGGGCCTTCGCCTACGACTCGTGGGATTCGGTGCCCGAGGAGGACCGGCGGGCGCTCACCGTTCTCTACGACGTTTCCGACCAGGAAGGATTCGCCGAGTTCGGTGCGTACATCGGGTACCGGGTCGGCATCACCTCGGATGGGACCTGGGCCTACTTCGTGGACGGGGATTGAGCGGGGATCCACCCGACCGCCCGACTCAGACCAGCTCGAAGACCGCTCCCGTTCGGGTTTCCCCGTTGACGATCAACTCGATCGTGTGCAGGCCGGGATAGTGGGTCCGGGTGGTGTGCTGGGCGAGCGACACCGTCTTGCGGGCGGTGCGGGTGCCACCCGGCTCAACCTCCAGTTCGACAACCTTGAACACCTTGGGGCTGGTGCCGCCGGCGGCCTTGACGAAGTGGACCCGCAGATCGATCACCACCCGCTCCATGGCGTCGGTCGGATTGAAGACGTCGATCGTGGCGGTGACCTTGCTCCCGATGGCCACCCGGTCGGCGGACAGCGCCAGCCGGGTCTCGACCGGCGAGCCATGTTCGAAGCCGAGAACGGCCAGGGCGCCGGTATGCCCCTGCTTGACCAGTGTTCGCAGACCGTGCCGAACGATCCAGCCGCGAGCGGGGGTGGGATCGGCCATCCACCGGCGGGCGACCTCGGCCACCAGATCGGGATGATCCTTGGCGATGTCGTTGAGGTTGTTGGCCACCGACCGTTGCACATAGCGCTCGGGGTCGTCCTTCAAACGCTCGAGCAGATCGAGCACCGGAGTCGGGTCGGCGATGAACCGCTGGAGGCGGGGCGCCCAGGGCAGACGGGGCCGGGTTCCCTCCGACACGAGGCGCCTGACGTGGACGTTCGGATCGTCCGACCACTCCCGCAGCCGGTCGAGGGTCGCTTCCGGGTGTCGTTCCAGAAAGGCCCGGATGCTGAACTCGGAGGTGAACCGCTTGGTCAATTCGTACTGAGCGCGCATGGAGGCCTCGTACGTGTCCAGTCCGTACTCGGCCACGAAGAAGACGTAGGGCAGATACAAGAACACACCCA
>DAIOGO010000233.1:0-2432 GCA_036745195.1 Actinomycetota bacterium
CCCACGCCACCGCCGAGCCGTAGCCGATCTGGAACTGCTGGAACGCCTGCTGGTAGAGGTAGATGACAGGGGTGAGGGTGGAGTTGCCCGGGCCGGCGGCGGTCGATGGCGCCTGGAGGATGAACGGTTCATTGAACATCTGGAGGGCGAGGATGATGTCGGTTATGACCACGAAGAAGGTGGTCGGCTTGAGCAGCGGAACGGTGATCCGGCGGAACCGGGCCCACCCGTTGGCCCCGTCGATGTCGGCGGCCTCATAGAGCGATCCGTCGATTCCCTGCATGCCGGCCAGGAAGAGCACGGTGTCGAATCCGATCCGCTGCCACACGAACAGGATCCCCACCGAGATCATCGCCACGTTGGCGGAGGAGATCCAGAGCGGTTGTGGGGCGGTGATGGCGGTTCCGGCCACCGAGTTGACGAATCCGGTCACCTCGAGAATGGTGTAGTTGAGGAAGCCGACTGTGGCGTTGAAGAGTTGCTTCCAGATGAGGGTGACGCCGACCACGCCGGCGATCGAAGGTAGGAAGTAGACGGCCCGGAAGACCCTGATCCCGGGCAACTTCGAATTGAGCAGGGCCGCCAGCAGCACAGCCGGGCCCACGGTCAAGGGCACCGCCACCAGACAGAAGACGAGGATGTTGCGCAGTGAGCGCAGGAATACGGCATCGCTCAAGAGATCTGCGTAGTTGTCGAGGCCTGTGAAGGTGGGAGGTCTGAGCCCGCTCCACTCTGTGAAGCTGATGGCCAGCGAGAAGAGCAGGGGACCGGCGAAGAAGACCAGGAACCCGATGACATTGGGGGCGATGAAGACCAGTCCATCCAGGTGCTCCGCCTGGCGCTGATCGGTTGCGAAGAACTCCGCGCTGGCGTCCGATCGACCCAGGCGGGCGGCCAGGGCTGCGGCCAGCGCCACGATGACCCAGGGGAGATTGACGGGCTCGATGATCCGACCGACAACGCCGGGGATCGCTCCCAGGATCCCCATGGCAAGCAGCAAGGCAGCGGTCCCGGCGAGGCTCACCATCCATCCGACCCGCTTGACGGCCGGCCGGCTCTCTCCACCTCGCTCCGCCCACGCCGAGATCCCCATGCCCACGAGGATGGGGGCGATCCACAAGATCCGCTGGTTGAAACGCGCACCGACTGAATCGAGGCCGACGAAGAACCCGAGTCGATTGAGCGTCAGCCCTCCGACTGTCACAGCCAGGACGAGGTCGGTGGCGAATCCGAGGAGCCTCCCGCGGTGCCGTCGCCGGTAGGTGAACCAGGCAGCGGCACCTGCCAGCCCGGCGAAAAGGGCGTTTGCGACCAGCGCCGCCGCCCCTCCTGCGCCCTCCAACTCGAGACCGGGCCTGAGGAGCAGGAGCAGCCCGAGACCGACCACGACCAATCCGCGCCAAACGACCAATGGTGCGAACCAGCGGGGCGGGCGGTGGGTAGATCGATCGGGGGTGCTCATGAACTCACGGTCCAGTCTCGATGCCGGGTCTCAATCACCTCGTCGGACTGCCGGGGGCGGACCCTACGGTCCACCCCCGGCGAGTCTCGATCTCAGCTGCCGAAGGCGCCGGCCGCCTCGGTGCAGATGTTGGCGGTGAAGTCCTCGATGGTCCGCTCACCGGTGATCACGGCCTGGACGGCCGGGCCCTGGACAGAGTCGAACTCCGGCCAGCTTCCCGCCCACAGCGGTCCCTCGGTGGTCGGGTTGTTGGCCAACCCGTTGAGGAACGCCTGGTTGTTGGAGGGAGGCGTGAAGCCGAGGAAGGCGTCGAGCGCATCCTGGCTCACCCGGCTGGGGATGTTGGCGCCGAGCGCCGACACCTGTGCTTGTACGTCGGTGCTGGTGAGTGCCGCCACGAGTTCCCAGGCTTCGGCCGGGTGCTCGGTGTTGGCGTTCACCACGTAGGCGCCCCAGAAGAGCCAGTTGCCCGGTCCTGCCGGCCCCTCGGGGAGGCCGACGACGTCCCAGTTGAATTCGACGGTACGGATGCCGGGGGTCGCCCAGCGACCGTTCTGGAACATGCCAACGGTGCCTGCCCGGAAGGGGGTCTCGGGGTCCTCGCCGAACGGGACGGTGGAGCCGCCCGCGTACAGGTCGGAGACAAAGGTGAGACCGGCTGCCACCTCAGGGGTGTCGAGCCCGCAGCCCGTCCGATCGGCGGTGAAGAAGTTGCCGCCGGCAGCATTGATCCATGCGCCGTTCGGTCCCCACCAGTTGCTCTGGCCGTAGCCCTTGACCTCGCCCCCGATGGCGGCGATTCCTTCGGATACTTCCTGGAACTTCTCCCACGTCCACTCGCCGGCGGCTTCCAGTTCGAGCGGGTTCTCCACGCCGGCCTCGGCCACGAGATCGAGGTTGACGTAGATACCGAACGTGGAGACGTCGCGGGGGAGACCCCACAACTTGTCTCCCGGCTGTCCGGTCGCCG
>DAIOGO010000234.1:0-2415 GCA_036745195.1 Actinomycetota bacterium
GGTCTGAGGGTTGGCGCAGGCATCGGGTCAGGGTAGCGAAGCGGGTTTGCGATCCCGGCCCGGCCCGGCCCATGCTGGATGAATGCCGGAACTCCCCGAGGTCGAGTCGACCCGTCGCCATATCGCCGGCGGGATCATGGGTCGAACGGTGGCCGAGGCGCTGGTGCGACGGCCCCGAACCGCCCGCCACAACCTCCGTCCTGCCGACGTAGTCGAACGTCTCACCGGCCGAACCGTCGACGCGGTCGACCGGCACGGAAAATTCCTGATGACCGCGCTCTCCGGCGACTTGACCATGGTGATCCACCTGGGCATGTCCGGGAGGCTGCGTCTGACCGGGCCCAACGAGCCGCTGGATGCCCACACCAACTTCGTGGCCCGCTTCACGGACGGCACCGAGTTGCGCTTCGTCGATCCGCGGACGTTTGGATTCGTGGCCGTGTACACCGACGACGAACTGGCCGCCTCGAGTCTGTCTCATCTCGGACCGGACGCCCTCGACGCCCTCCCCACCTCGACCCGGTTGCGACAGCGGTTGCAGGGTCGATCGGCCCCGATCAAGGCACTGTTGCTCGATCAACGGCTCCTCGCCGGGTTGGGCAACATCTACGCCGACGAGGTGCTGTTCAGGGCCGGGGTGCGGCCTACCCGCCCGGCCGGACGGCTCACCCCGGCGGAGGTGGGGGCGCTGCGCAGAGCGATCCGGCCGGTGCTGCTCGCCGGGATCGCCGCCGGCGGCACCTCACTGGACGACCTCGCCTACCTGCTCCCCGATGGCCGGGCCGGCGACTATCTGGCCCGTTTGCGGGTCTACGGGAGGGAAGGTGAGCCCTGTCGTCGCTGCCGGACACCGATCGAACGGGTGATCGTCGCCCAGCGATCGTCCCACTTCTGCCCTCGGTGTCAGACATGATGGCGATCAGGGCGCTGGTGACCGGAAGGGTGCAGGGTGTGTTCTTCCGGCAGTCGACCAGACAGGCGGCCCGGCGTCTGGGGCTGGTGGGCTGGGTCAGGAATCTGCCCAATGGGACGGTCGAAGTGTGGGCCCAGGGGGCCGACGACGGGGTCGAGTCATTGCTGGAGTGGTTGTGGCTGGGACCCCCCGAGGCCCTCGTCACCGGAGTCGAGTCGCATTTGGTTGCCCTCGATCCGACCCTGCAGGATTTTCTGGTCACCCGATGAGCTGGTCCCGCAAGTCACATTCGTGTAATTTCAGTCGGGCATGTATCTCAAATCGTTGAAACTGGTTGGTTTCAAGTCGTTCGCCGACCGCACCCGGTTGGAACTGAGACCGGGGGTGACCGTGGTCGTCGGCCCCAATGGTTCCGGCAAGTCGAACATCGTCGACGCGGTGGCCTGGGTGATGGGAACCCAATCGGCCAAGTCGCTGAGAACCGACAAGATGGACGATGTCATCTTTGCCGGCACCGCCACTCGGCCCGGCCTGGGTCGAGCCGAGGTGACCCTCGTGTTCGACAACTCCGCCGGAATGCTCCCACTCGACCTGCCCGAGGTGGCCATCACCCGCCGGCTCTATCGAGACGGCTCGAGCGACTACGAGATCAACGGTGTCGGCTGCCGGCTCCTCGACATCCAGGAGTTGCTCTCGGACTCCCACGTTGGCCGTCACCAGCACGTCATCATCGGTCAGGGCCAGATCGACTCCGTGCTCAACGCCGGACCGGAGGACCATCGGGCGGTCATCGAGGAGGCGGCAGGCATCCTCAAACACCGGGTGCGCAAGGACAAGGCGATCAGGCGCCTGGAACGCACCGACGCCGATGTCTTGCGCCTGCGCGACCTCCTGGGTGAGCTGGCCCGCCAGATTCGACCCCTGCGCCGCCAGGCCGAAGCCGCCACCCGCCATCACGAAGTGGCGGCCGCCGCTCGGAGCCTCCGCCTGTACCTGGCGGGGGAGGAGCTTCGTCGCATGACTGCCCGCCGGCGGGCCATCGAGGCGGCCGACGGCGAATTGATGGCCATCATCACTTCGGCCGAGGCCCGCTCCCTACAACTGGGTGAGGAGCTGGCCGTTCTCCGCTCGGCGGCGGGGGAGGTGGGTGAGGCGCTCGATCGCGACACCTCGGCCGCCGCCCGTCTGGAGACCACCATCGAGCGCCTGCGGCGAATCGGTCAGGTCGCCGAGGAACGGCACCGGGCTGCCTCCGCTCGGCTGGAAGGGGCGGACGAGAGACGGCGTGATCTGTCCGTCGAACTGGCCGAGATCGAGGCGCAGGTGGAGCGACTGTCGGTGGAGGCGGCCGAATCCGGGCGCCGAGTGGAGGAGGCAGAGCGTCGCTTCCGGCAGGCCGAGGACGAGGAGCGGTCCCTGGCCGATCAGGAGGGAATGAGCACCGAAGGGGCGATCGCCGTCGTCCGGGGAGACCTGCGGGCGATGGATGCCGCCGACGAGCG
>DAIOGO010000235.1:0-2382 GCA_036745195.1 Actinomycetota bacterium
CCCGCGCCAGGCGGGCGCCGGCCGCGATTCGCCGCTCCCGGTATTCGATGGTGAGTGAGCCGTTGGCGCGAAGGTTGTGGACCCATCCCGGGGTGGCCCGCTGCCCGAAGCCGGTGCCGATCAGAGCAAGTGTCTCCTCGAACGGGATCCCGAGCAGGGGAACCGTGCGCGCCCGACCGGTCTTCACCCCGGTGGTGGTCACGAACAGGACCGGGAGACCGGTCAGGGCGGCGGTGGCGGTGCTCCGCCCGCCGGTGGCGGTCAGCACCCAGCGATCGAGATGGTGGGCGATCTTCGAGTTCAGCCAAGCCATTGGCTTGGTGGCGAGCGCCCCGATCAATGACCGGCGGGCCCTCCCCGGTTCTGGGTAGCGGTAGCCGAGCACCTCGGTGAGCGTGTGATGGGTCACACCGCCGAGGGTACCGGCGTCTTGCGTCCTGCGTCATGCGCGCTGCGTCTTGCGTCCTGCGTCCTGCGTCCGGGCGCTGCCCGGGCTCAGCCCTCGGACGAGTCGGCCCCCACCCCGGCCGGGACCACCGGCTGGTCGTCCGTCTGAGTCGGGGCGGTAGCGATCGTGCGACGGCGGCGCCACAGCCACCACAGCAGGAGCGGGACCCACAGGAACGGGATCAGCACCCCGACCAGGAGGATGCCCCACTGCCCGCCGTCGAGCAGCAGCCGCCAGCTCGACTCGAGCCCGTCGGTGAAGCTGGGGATTCCCACCGGGTCGACCACCGCGATCTCGATCGAGTTCTTGTTCGACACCGGGCGGTCGAGCGGGTTGCCGTCCTTGTCCAGGGCGACGGCGGTGACATTCGTCTGGGTCTTGATCCGCCGCTCGGCCACCAACTCGGCGGCGAGCACGATCGACTGACCCGGTTCGAGGGTGTCTTCGGCGCTCCCCAGCACCGGGAGGAGGTCGTCCAATTCGATGTCGAGGATGACGTCGCGTAGGGAGAAATCGGTCAGGTCGGTGTCGCCCACATTGAAGATCTCGAAGCAGTAGGTGATCTCGGTGTCACGGTCGACAAACAGGCCGGCGGTGCCGGGGCAGGCGGCGCCCTCGTCGTGGCCGGGATAGGCGGTGACATCGACCCTGACCGCCGGCTGACTGGCGGCCTGGGTGATCGTGAGGTAGATGGTGGCGAAGGCGACCTGACCCTCGATGGTTCGCAACTGACCGCGCAACGTCTCCAGGTCGGTCTCGCGCTGCAACAACTGGTTCTCGAGGGCGACGATGTTGTCGATGTCCGCCGCTGCCAGCAGCAGCTCGCGCAGACGGGCGACGCTCGCCTCGGCGGTGGCGACCCGGCTCTGCAGATCCACCACCCGTTCGGTCACGTCGTCGGCCGTGACGCTCTGGTTGCGCAGTTCACCCAGCGATCCGAGGCGGTCGAGGGCGGTCTGGAAGTCTTCGGGGAGGACCTTGAAGATGAGTGTCGTCTGGGGCGGGGTTCCGGTGGTCTGCTGACCGAAGACCAGCCCTCCCAGGCTCTGGATGGCCTGCGTCGCCTTGGCGGTGGCGGCGGCCACATCGGTGACTGCCACCGTCACCTCGGCGGTGTAGATGATGTCACGGCCGGTGTCGACCTGGGCGACGATCGGGGTGAGGCCCCCGTCGGTCGAGTCGACATCACCGGGAGACTTCTCCGGCGCGGTCGGGCCTTCGGTGGACCCAGCCACCGTCGTTTCCGTGGCATAAGCGAGAGTCCCCTCCGGTTGGTTGGCGTCGAAGCCGCCGGAGCCGCCTCCCAGCGAAGTTGCGATCGTCTCGAATGCTTCCGTCCTATCGCTGCCGGCGCAGGCCGCCGCCACTATCGCCAGCACGATCAGCATCATCCCCGACTGTTTCCAAGTGCTCATCCGTCCTCCTGTGTCTTCCTGTTGAACGCACCAGCTCACAGCGGGGTTCCCCGCCGGTGGACGCTACTGGTCGGCGCATGCGCGCGCCGCTAGCCCGGAGGGGGTCCGGACAGATCGTTGGGAATGGGATGGGTGTGTGGGGTTTGGAGGTCGGCGCGGCGGTGGTCAGTCGGGTGGGTGGTGGTTGGGTGGGATGAGGCGGCGGCGGCGAGGTGGTGAGTTCGGGTCGAGGTGGTGGCCGTGGCCATGGATCACGGTGTGGTGGTGGTACCAGCAGAGGGTGGCCAGGTTGTCGGGATGGTTGGTGCCTCCCCGGTGGCGGGGGGTCATGTGGTGGGGTTGGAGACGGTAGGTGGAGGAGCATCCGTCGATGACGCAACCACCGTCGCGGGCGAGGATGAAGCGGCGGAGTCGGGCTGGGATGGTGGTGGTGGCGGTGCCGATGGCGAGGGGTTGTCCGTCTTCGGTGACGGCGGTGACCTCGATCACCGATTCGCACAGGAGTTGTTCGAGGGTTGA
>DAIOGO010000236.1:0-2354 GCA_036745195.1 Actinomycetota bacterium
ACACGCCCATGCCACGCCGACGGTCCCCCCGATCACGACTTCACGATGCACCGGCCACCTCCCGGCGTTCCAGCGTCTCGCGGATGTGGGTCATGTTGGCTCGCTCCTCCTTGCGTAGCCGCATTAGGAACAGGGGGAATATCAGCTTGAACAGGCCGTGCGGCACGGCCTCGAAGTCGACGAATAACTTGGTGCCCTCGATGACCGGTTCGAGCCGGCAACGGACGGTGACTTCGACCGGGCCGCCGTTGTGCCCCGCCCACCGGTGCGGTCGTTCGTATTCGATGATGTCGACCTCTACATGCGGGCTGCTCTTCCACTTAGCCCGGAATCGGGTGCCCAGGCCGACAGGTCCGTCAGTGATCTTCTCGATCGACTCGATGCCCGGGTTCCATTCGAGCTCGTTGCGGTTGTCGGACAGGTAGTCGAACGCCTCCTCTCGCGTGCAGCGGATCGTCACCGAGTTGCTGATGACAGCCATCAGTCCGTCCTCCTCTCACTTGGCTTGTTGCCACTAGTGGAAACACTAGTATAGTTACCAGCTATTGTTACCAGCGTGATCACGGGTGTCAAACGCGCAAGACCGAGCCGATCTGATCGGGCTAGGGTCACTCGCCGACGGATCATCGAGACGGCGACACGTCTGTTCAAGACCGACGGATACGCATCCACGACGATGGAGCGGATAGCCGCCGAGTCGGGCGTGGCAGTCCAGACCGTTTACTACACCTTCGGTACCAAGGGCCAGCTCCTCTGCGAGGCGATGGAGTTCGCCGGCGCCGGTGGACATGATCCTCTTCCGGTCCATCAGCGTCCCTGGATGCTCGAGGCCCTGACCACACCATCACCCCACAGAAGCCTGGCACTGGCCGTCGAGCACGGCGTCGACATCTACCAACGGACAGCACCGCTGTGGCCAGCCGTGAACGCAGCGGCCGTCGCCGACCCGGCGGTGAAGAGGTACTGGGGCGATGTGACCGGGGCGCGACGTGCCGGGATCGGGCGGCTCGTAGCCCGCATCGCCGAACTCGGCGGCCTCCGCGAAGGGCTCAAAGTCGAGACCGCCACCGACATCATGTTCGTGCTAGACGGGCACGGCACATTCCAGGGTCTGGTGAGCGAGGCGGCCTGGGGTCTGCCCATCTTCAAGGCATGGCTCTACTCAACCCTGGTGCATCAACTCCTGGAGCCGGGCCACCCCGATCCTTCGGCCACGGAGGACCTCAGCTTCGCCGAACTGGTCGACCGATGACACTGTCCCCAGGCCCGACCTATGTGATCGTCTCCCCGGAGAGTGGAAACCTCCGTCGCCGTCTCGAACATGCGGCGTGACCCGCCCGGCGGCGGTGCTCGCCTGGATCAGCGGCCTCGGGTTCGGCCTACCCGCCGTGTTCGGGCTCCGGTACTTCACCCAACACCATCAGATATGGACTTTCCTGGGTTTCCCCAACTACGGCGGCCCCTTCGAGCGCTGGGGAATCCCCACCAGCATCCCTCTGCTCGCCGGCTTCATCGCGCCTGGACCTTCAAGCGGAGGCCCAGAGGCCGATCGACTCCGTCCTGGGTGGCTAGAAAGGGTGTTTGGCTGTCAATCAGGCTGTCAACGGTGCGACTCGAAGGAACCACACGGCCCTACTGACCGAATCCCCCGCAACCACAGGGAATTCGACAGCACGCCCGGAGGGATTCGAACCCCCAACCTTCTGATCCGAAGTCAGTACCGGCGGGGTCCGTGACCTCGGCGTTTGCCCGGGACACGTCGCCGACCTGCGGTTTTGCCACCGGTTGGCTCGGGTTGTCACCGGTCGTTTCGGGTTGTCCCGCGGCCCAGCCGCGGCCCAGATGTCTACCTCTCAAGACGTACCAAGCCTTGTCTCGAACTCGGCCGGCGGGATCACCGGCGGATCCTGCTCGTCCCACTCGAGAAGATCGGCGTCACCGCTGACGATCACCTCGGCGTTTTGAGCCCGGGCGAGGTGGATCACGTAGTCATCGTCGGCGTCTCGGGTCAACTCCGGACCCGGAGCAGGATCGGGCAGCACGTCAGCCGCCGTGGCCAACGTCCGGACGTACAGCCCTGCAGCCTCCGCTGATATCCACTTCCGCAAACGTCTCCGCTCGATCAACACACTCCGTACTTCGCCGAGCAGCCGGTCGCAAATCACCAACTCGAATGTCTGGTCTCCGAGCCAACCCTGCACGATCCGATGTGACGGGCCTGCACTGATTGCCGCCGAGATGAAGACGTTGGCATCGAGCACCACCCGCATCGAAATCGCTCAGGAACTCGAGATCCGGTGTCGCCGCCGCACTCGACTGACCTCCTCGGTGGCGATCCGCATCGCCTCGTCCTC
>DAIOGO010000237.1:0-2262 GCA_036745195.1 Actinomycetota bacterium
CGTCCTGGAGGGCGTTGGCCAAGGTGAGGCCGAAGATGAAGGTGAGCAGGACCGAGAGGGCGGCGAAGACCAGGTTCCAGATGAACACCTCGGTGAACGGGCCCCGGATCTGCGGATCGGTGAAGATCGATGTGTAGTTCTCGGTCCCAACGACGATTCGCCAACCGGGATCGATCCGGCGCCCATCAGGGCATTCGAAGTTGCCCTCCACCGCCGGACAGGTGACACCTTCCAGGGCGTCGGTGATCGAGTCGGTGGCGAGGTCATAGCTGTATCTCTGACCGGCGAGGACCAGGCGCGCGCTCTTGGTCGTCTGGACCTCGGCCACCCCTCCCGGGACATCGAGTACCGCGTCCTCGAGCAAACCCTGGGCGGCGAGGCCGGTCACCTGAAGAGCTCCCAAGGCCTCGAACCCGCCGATCGTCTCGGGTACGCCGTCAGCGTCGGCGTCGGTCGCTCCCAGCGCATCGACATCCAGGAGGGGAGCTTCTACCGGCTCTTCCGAACGCTGGCGAGGAACCCCGAAGTAGATGCTGCCGTCTGATTTCTGGAGGTAGAAGGCGATGGCCCCGGTGTCATCGCGAAACACGGTGAGGTCGAGGGACTCGCCACCGGGTGATCGGATCACCTCGCCCTCGAGCTGCTCGATCACCTGGTCCTTGGCCAGTACGTTCCCAGTCGCCCAGTTGGTGACCGAGACGTATGCCGTGTAGACGACCGGCCACACCACGAACAGGGCCAGCGGGATCAGACCGGGGGTGAGCCATTTGAGGGCGCTGGCCCGGGGCGACAGGTAGGCCCAATTGATGAGGAGGACCGAAACGGTCAGCAACGTCAGCAGCGCCCAGGCCCCATCGGCGGCCAGCACCGGAACCGCCGCCACCGCCAGGGCATCGATCACCGCCACGATGCCTACCTTCAACCAGAAGGTCCAGGTACGAGACGAGGGCAGGGTCCTGGTACGAACCCTGCCCTCGTCGTTGGTCACAGTCTCAGCTCCTCAGCTTCTCATCCGGCGATGGCCGTCCGAACTGCTTCTGCCGCGGTCGCCATGGCATCGGCCGGAGCCGACTCGCCGTTGCGCACGAGCAGCAGGTTGTCACCGAGAGGGCCCCACACCGATCCCATCTGCGGGATGTTCGGCATGACGTAGCCGTCGGCCACCGATGCCAGGAAGGCATCGACGGCAGCCTGGGAATCACCGGCCGAGACGCCCTCGAACACCGGCGGACGACGGTCGGCATCGAAGATCGCCTGCATCGTCTCGGTGGTGGCGACATAGTCCAGAAGGAACGACAGGGCCAGCACCTTGTTCTCGCTGAAGGCACTCAGGAACATGCCCTGGGAACCTACCATCGGCGCCGGAGCCTTGCCGTTGATCGTGGGGAGCTTGGCCGCCGCCCACTTGACACCGGTCTGGTCGTTGAGCCCGGAGAGCTCCCACGGACCGGTCACCCAGAACGGCTCCTTGCCCTCGAGGAACAGGTTCTTGGCGGTGTCGTAGTTGACGGAGCCAACCACTCCTGCGTCGATCTGCTCGGCCAGGAACTCGATGCCGGCAACGGCCTCTTCGGAGTCGAGGCCCACATCGGTCGGGTCGTATCCAACACCCTCTTCGTACTTGAAGATGTAGCCGCCCTGCGACGACACGAAGAAGTAGTTGTGGTAGGCGTCGCCGCCGTCACCACCACCGGGGACACCGATGCAGTTCTCGAGGCCATCCAGAGCATCGCAGATGGCGCCCAGTTCCTCGAAGGTGGCGGGGGCCTCTGGCACCAGGTCGGTGTTGTAATACAGGCCGACGGTCTCGATCGCCACCGGGACCCCATAGAGGGATCCATCCACCGTGAAGGCGGCTACGGCCTTGGGATCGAAGCTGCCGGCCTTGTCGCCGAGGTCGATGGGATCGACCAGACCGTTGGCGACGAGCTCGCCGGACCAGTCGTGGGCGCCGATGAAGATATCTGGGCCTTCACCGGCCGGGCCGGCGGTACCGACCTGATCTTTGATCTGGCCGAAGTCCTGCACTTCGACGACGACCTCGACTCCAGTCGCCTCGGTGAAGGCGGGAGCGATCGACTCGATGACCGGGGCGCGGTTGGCGTCTGCCCACACGACCAGTTGTCCCGCTGCGACAGTCGTCGTTGGGGCGGCCGTGGTGGTGGGGGCGGGGGCGGCCGTGGTCGACGGCGCCACCGTCGTCTCGGCGGAGTCACCGCCGCAGGCGGCGACGACCACCGCGAGCGCGGCGACCAATGCCAG
>DAIOGO010000238.1:0-2260 GCA_036745195.1 Actinomycetota bacterium
GGCTGGCGGAGGCGTTCCAGGAGCTGACCGAGATCGGGGTGGGGCGGTACTACCTGCAGTGGCTCGACCTGGACGATCTGGCCGGGCTGGAACGAAGCTGGGAAGCGATCGAACCGGTCCGCTGATCACATCGAGATGTCGACCCAGCGGGGGCCGGCGAGGCGGTCGAGGTCGACCACCGAGATCGGGAACACGGTCGACGGCGTACCCCCTGCCGCCCACACCGTCTCGTGACGGCGGAGCGCCAGGTCGGCGAACACCGGTAGGGCAGTCTTGTGGCCGAACGGCGGGGTGCCCCCCGCCACGAATCCGGTGGCGGCCCTCACCGTCTCGAGGCCGGCTCGTTCCACGACTCCCCCTCCCGCCACCTCACCCAACCGGTGGGTGTCGAGCCGGAGATCGCCGGGTATCAGGGCCACCACCACCGAACCGTCGACCGTGAACACGAGCGATTTGACGATGGCGGAGACATCGCAGCCGATGGCGGCGGCGGCATCGACCGCCGTCTTGGTTCCCTCCGGGAACTCGTGGATGTCGAGCGGCAGGTCATGGCCGGCGGCGAAGTCGATGAGACGTTGCGGGGCGGAAGCCACCAGGCCAATCTACCCTGACCGCCGACACCGAGCCCGGGCGCCGACACGAGGAGACATTCGATGGCCGATCAACCTGCGATCCGATCGAGTTCGCTCTCCGTCACCTGTCATGGCGTGCGGGGATCGGTCCCGGTCAGCGGCCCCGCCCACCACCGCTACGGCGGCGCCACCTCCTGCTTCGAGATCCCGGTTGCGACCGATCATCGTCTGCTCATCGACATGGGCACCGGCGCCCTCAAGATCGCCACCGCCCCGGTCGAGCCAACCCGTTTCTCGGTGCTCCTCACCCACCTCCATTGGGATCACACCCTCGCCCTCCCTTTCTTCCGGGCGTTGTATCGGGCCGACAACTGGTTCGACTTCTACGGGTATGGGGCCGGCGGGATGGACATCGAGGAGGCGCTCGACCGCGTGATCCGGCCGCCCTGGTTCCCCGTGAACTTCCGATCCACCCCCGCCCAGAAGCGATTCCACACCATCGAGACCGGGGCATTCAACATCGCCGACATCATCGTCAGCACGGAACGACTCCATCACCCCGACGGTGTCACCGCCTACCGCCTCACCCGCAATGGGGCGAGCATGGTGATGGCCACCGATACCGAACACGGCGAACCCGACAGCGACGCCCGCATCCGGCGCCTCGCTCGGGGCGCGGACGTGCTCTTCTACGACGCCCAGTACACCCCCGACCAGTACCTGGCCAGCAAGGTCGGTTGGGGCCACTCCACCTGGGAACAGGCCGTCAAGATCGCCGAAGAAACCGGAGTCCGCCGGTTGATTCTGACCAGTCATGACCCGATGCGAAGCGACGACGAGATCGATGAGATCCTGGCGCTGGCACGGGAACGCTTCCCCAACACCGACGCCGCTCTCGAAGGAATGGTCGTCGAGGTCGGCTGACGCCGGGCCAATTCTTCCGCCAAAGAGCGCCGAATCTGGCTACGGTTCGCACAAGCGCGACGGGAGCACGGCCATCGATCATCCGGTGGTCATGCTGCGACGTCGTCGGGGACCATTCGTGTGGGGCAACAGGAGGCATACCGTGAACCGGAGATCGATCATTCGTTGGCTGACGCTCGGACTGGCGGTGACCGCCGTGGGTGCAACCGCCGCCGTCCTCCCCGCCTTCGGTTCTCAGGATGTGGTCCGCCTCCACTTCTCCGGTGACGGGTCGAGCGTTGCGTTCACCTACAACAACACCACCCAGGCTCTGATCCCGACCACCCGGTGTGAGATCTCCTCCGGCAGCGCCGCCGGCCCGTTGATGACCCTGACATCGAACCGCAAGCTGGGCATCAACAGCAACGGGATCGGCGTCAAGACCGGCGGTTCGCAGGGGACACCCTGCGGGCGGGTCGACACCACCGAGAACATCAGCCTGTCGATTCCCACCAGCGGAGTGCTGGCCGGGCGGACGATGAACAAGATGACCCTCGACCTGGAATTGAAGGGCAACGCCTGGGTCGAAGTGAGGCTGTCACGGGGAGGAACCCAGGTCGAGCCGGTGTTCGGCCTGCAGACGGGATCGAGCATCCAGGCCGGCCTCACCCCGCAGGCCGGACCTCCCTACATGGCCACCTCGACCGGCACCAATCCGACTGCCGCCTGCGCCAGCCCGTCCGACTCCGGTCCCGATAGCGGCGCCAACGACAACTGTCTGTGGA
>DAIOGO010000239.1:0-2225 GCA_036745195.1 Actinomycetota bacterium
CGCCGGTCGGCGTACCGGCTCATCTGAACCATGCCGAGGGCGTCGCGCACGGATTCCTCGACATTGGCGCGGCCCTTCTGGCGAAGCCCGTAGGCGACGTTGTCGAACACCGACATGTGCGGGAAGAGCGCGTAGTGCTGGAACACGGTGTTGACGTCGCGCCGGTAGGGCGGGACGTGGGAGACGTCGGTCCCGGAGATGCGGATCTCACCCTGGTCGGGCTCTTCGAAACCGGCCAGCATCCGCAAGGTGGTGGTCTTCCCGCACCCGGACGGACCCAGCAACGAGAGGAACTCGCCGGGGTTGACGGTGAGGTCGAGGTGATCGACTGCGGTCACCGCACCAAAGGTCTTGGTGACGTCAACGAGCTGAACCGACCCGGCCTCCGACATGGGCGGAACGGTAGCGGTGGTGAGGGCGGGCGGGTCGGGGTGGAGTCTCGAGGGGCGCCAACCGGTGAGGCGGGTTCACCGACTTGCCAGGCGGGTGGCGAATCCGTCGACGTAGTCGAGGCGAGCCAGGCTGTTTCGCAGGTGTGACGGGATGCCGGTGAAGCCCCAGTAGGCGCCGGCCAACTGACCGCACACGGCACCGGTGGTGTCGGCGTCGTCTCCCAGGTTGACGGCGGCGAGAACCGCCGATTCGAAGTCGTCGTTGTGAACGAACGCCCACAGGGCCGCCTCCAGGCTCCGGACGACGTATCCGCTCCCCCGGATCTCCGGCGGCGTCTGGTCGAGATAGCTGCCGGCGACCACCTCGGACATCTCGGGTTCGAGATCGATCGCGTGCCGGGCGGTGGAGAGGACCTCCCCGTCCGGGTCTAGCACCTCGGCTCTCTGTCGCCCCTCGATGAGCCCTCCGATGATGGCTCCGAGGACCGCGCAGGCCGACAGGCATTGCGGAGCCCGGTGGGTGGGGAGGCTCGAGTCGACGCTCAGTTCGACCACTCGCTGCAAGCCTTCGCCGATGAACCCGGCCGGCACCGGCGCCAGCCGCATGATCGAACCGTTGCCGGCCGATCTCGGATCGGCGAGCCCTGACGTCCGGGGATCGCCCGACTGCCCGAACCGACCGAGCGCCCGGCTGGTGGCGATGCCGATGTCGAAGCAGGTTCCGTTGACCGAGTAGGAGCCGTTCCGGTACCAGTCGAGGTATCTGCGGGCTTGGTCGGCCAGGTCCCAGCCGGTATCGAGGATCGAGTCGGCCAGGGCGAGCGCCATCGAGCTGTCGTCAGTCCACTCCCCCGGACCGAGGCTGTGGGGGCCACCACCCCGGTACCCGGTGACCACTTCGAAGGAACCGGGCGGCTTGAACTCGACCGCCGCCCCGAGGGCGTCGCCGACCGCCAACCCGACCAGGGCTCCCCGGCGGCGGTCGAACATCGGGCCGGCGTTCACCCGCCCTGTCTCCCGTTTCGACGAACGCCACCTGAGCCGGGGTCTCGGGTGATTGCCTGTTCCCCGCCACCCGGTCCTGGAGGCGGAGTCGCCTCAACACGGCGATCGCGTCCGAGGGAGCCACTCCGTGACGGATGAGCCAGCAGCCGATGACCGTGCCGGTGCGGCCGACTCCGCCCCAGCAGTGGACGTAGACGGTGTGACCCGTTTCGATCCGATCGTCGATCAGTTCGAGTGTCCTGAGCATGTCTTCCACCGTCGGTATCCCGAAGTCGTCGATGGGCCGGTGGATCCAATCGCTGAGTCTTTCAAGATGGTCCTCGTACCTCGTCAAGTGATGATCGGTCGAGGCGGGCGAGGTCAGATCGACGAATCTGTCGATCCCGGCGGACTGGAGTCGGGCGAGGAGCCCCATCCCTGTGTTCGGATCGTGGGAGAACGGATAGGCACCGCCCACCAGGCGGCCTTCGACCACCCAATACGAGCGGTCGATCGGGCCGGCGGGCGAGTCGAGAGCAAGTTGGCCGAATCTGGTTTCTGTCATACGTGGGTTGTCCCGGTCGGGTTCACGATGCCACCGCCGACAAATGGATCAGGCTGTCGTCCACCGCCACGAACTCGAATGAGATCACACCGCGAACCTACCGAGACGAGTATGCAGAGCACCGGCCTCATCCGTCGTCGATGGGGGTGCCGTCGGGTCGGAGGAAGGTGAGGTCACCGTCGATGTGGTAGCCGCCTTCGTGGACGAGGACGTGGTGGCGGCGGCACACGAGGACGGCGTTGGCGAGACTCGTCTCGCCGCCATCGACCCAATGTCTCACGTGG
>DAIOGO010000240.1:0-2186 GCA_036745195.1 Actinomycetota bacterium
TGATGCAGATAACCGTCACCATCAACGGCGTCGCCGTCACCCGCGACGTGGAGCCGCGCAAGCTCCTGGTCGATTTCATTCGTACAGACGCCGCGCTGACCGGCACCCATATCGGGTGTGACACCACCTCGTGTGGCGCCTGCACCGTCCTCCTGGACGGGTTGCCGGTCAAGTCGTGCACCATCTTCGCCGTCCAGGCCGACGGGTCCGAGGTGAAGACCGTCGAAGGGTTGAAGCAGAACGGGTCGCTCCATCCGCTCCAGGCCGCCTTCAAGGAGAACCACGGATTGCAGTGCGGGTTCTGTACCCCGGGGATGCTGATGGTCGGCTCGGCCCTCCTCGACAAGAACAGCAGCCCGTCCGACGACGAGGTGCGGTGGGCTATTTCCGGGAATCTCTGTCGATGCACCGGCTACATGAACATCGTCCAATCGATCCAGTCCGCCGGCGCCGAGATGCAGGGGAGTTGAGACCATGACGACGCTTCACGACCTGGACACGACATTCGAGATGGGGGGGATCGGGCATTCCGTCCGCAGGAAGGAGGACGACCGGTTCATCCAGGGGGCGGGCCGCTACCTCGACGACATCGTTCTCCCCGGGATGCTGCACATGGCGATCCTGCGTTCCCCCGTCGCCCACGCCCGTCTGGTGTCGATCGATGCCTCCGAAGCCCAGGCACTCCCCGGCGTGGTGGCGGTGGTCACCGGCGAGATGCTGGCCGGCTACAACCTGGCCTGGATGCCCACCCTGTCGGGTGATACCCAGGCGGTGCTGGCCACCGACAAGGTCCGCTACCAGGGTCAGGAGGTGGCGGCGGTGATCGCCACCGATCCCTACATCGCCCACGACGCCCTCAACCTGATCTTCGTGGAGTACGAGGATCTCCCCGCAATCACCACCCCCCAGCAGGCGCTGGCCGAGGGAGCGGTGCTGATCCGGGATGAGAAGGAAGGGCAGGTCGACAACGTCGCCTACACCTGGGAGGCGGGCGACCGGTCGGCGACGGACGCCGCCTTTGCCCGGGCGGCGAAGGTCGTCTCTCTCGACAGCCATTACCCGCGCTCGCACCCGGCTCCGCTGGAGACCTGCGGGGCGCTGGCGGACGTCGATCCCATCACCGGCCAGGCCACGATCTACCTGACGAGCCAGGCACCCCACGCCCACCGGACGCTGTTCGCCATCGTGGCCGGGCTCCCCGAGGAGAAGATCCGGATCGTCACGGCCGACATCGGTGGCGGGTTCGGGAACAAGGTCCCGATCTACCCGGGGTATGTGGTGGCGACGGCGGCATCGCTGGTGATCGGCAAACCCGTCAAGTGGGTCGAGGCGCGCTCGGAGAACATCATCTCCACCGGCTTCGCCCGCGACTACCACATGCATGGTGAACTAGCCATCGACGCCGACAACCGGATCATCGGGATGCGAGCCTCGATCCTCTCGGACCAGGGTGCGTTCTATGCCGACGCCCAGCCCACCAAGTTCCGGGCGGGGTTGTTCCACATCTGCACCGGCAGCTACGACTTCGCCGCCGCCCATGTCACCGCCAAAGGGGCCTTCACCAACAAGGCCCCGGGCGGGGTTGCCTATCGGTGCTCGTTCCGGGTCACCGAGGCCTCCTACCTGATCGAGCGACTGGTGGACAAAGCGGCCCACGAGCTCGGGATCGACCCCACCGAGTTCCGGGAGCACAACTTCATCAAGAAGGAGCAATTCCCCTATCTGTCGCCGACCGGGTTCGTCTACGACTCCGGCGACTACCACGGCGCCATGGACATGGCCAAGGAGATGATCGACTACGACGGTTGGCGTCGGCGCCAGAAGGATCAGAACGCCCTCGGTGGCAAGCTGATCGGGATCGGAGTGGCCTCGTTCACCGAGGTGGTGGGGGCGGGCAATTCCCGCGAGTTCGACATCGCCGGGCTCAAGATGTTCGACTCGGCCGAGCTGCGCGTTCATCCCACCGGCAAGGCCATCCTCAAGCTCGGGGTGCAGAGCCAGGGCCAGGGCCACCAGACCACCTTCGCCCAGATCGTCGCGCAGGAGCTCGGCATCCCGTTCACCGACATCAAGGTGATGGAGGGCGACACCGACAACACCCCCTACGGCCTGGGCACCTACGCCTCCCGGTCCACCCCGGTCGGCGGGGCGGCCACCGCGATGGTCAGCCGCAAGATCCGGGAGAA
>DAIOGO010000241.1:0-2149 GCA_036745195.1 Actinomycetota bacterium
GGCTGCCGCTGGTGTTCGCCTTCGGCATCACGGTGCTGCTCGACCCGATCGCCCGGGTGTTTCAACGTATCTCGTTGCCCCGGGTGTTGGCGGTGATCCTCGCATTCGCCATTCTGGCACTGGTCCTGATCGGAATCGGGTCGATCCTGGTTCCGCTCATCCAGGAGCAGGCCAATCAATTCGGGTCCTCACTCCCCGAGCTCTATGACCAGGCGCTGGTCTGGGTGATCGACAGTGCTCAACGACTCGGCGTCAACGTCGACACCGCCCTCACCGCCGAGTCGATCCAGGAATGGCTCCAGGACCCCGCCCACCAGGAAACGATCTCGGGCTTCCTCGACGGGTTCGGGACCGGCGCCGGCCTGGTGTTGCGCGGCGTCGCCGAGATCGTTTCGGTCGTGGTGCTGTCTCCGTTGTTCGCTTTCTATCTCCTCGTCGACCTCGATCGGATGAAGCGGCTGGTGGTCGACCTCACCCCCCACCGTCTCAAGGATGAGGTCCGGTTCGTGGGGGCCAACTTGGGGGCGGCGCTGGGTGGGTTCGTCCGCGGGCAGCTGGTGGTGGCGATCATCGTCGGCTTCCTCTCCTCGCTCGCTTTGCTGCTCCTCGAGGTGCCGTTCTGGTTGATCATCGGCCTGGCCGCCGGAGTGTTGAACCTGATCCCGTTCGTGGGACCGTTCGTCGGGGGAGCACTGGCGGTGATCGTCGCCCTGTTGGAGGGCCGGCCCTCCACCGCCCTCATCGCCGCCGCCGCCTTCCTGGGGATCCAGCAGCTCGACAATCACCTGATCACGCCTCTGGTGCAGCGCGCCAGGGTGAAGCTGTCACCCCTGGTCATCGTCCTGGCGCTGTTGGTGGGCGGGGCGGTTGGGGGGCTGCTCGGTGTGCTGGTGGCGGTGCCCAGCGTGGCCGCCATCCGTATCGTGCTCGGCCATCTGTGGCGCACCCGGATCCTGGGTGAGTCCTGGTCGGAGGCGAGTGAGGCCATGATCGAGGTCAGCGGCCCACCGGAACGGCTGATCCGTCGCAAAGGCGACCAGACCAGGCTGTTCGACACATCGGAGATGGAGCCGGTCCCGGCCGAGCCGGGTCCTGTCGCCCATGAGTGATACGGTCGAACTCGCTTCCCGCGATTCGTATCTGAACCGATGCGAGGCGGTGGTATCGGTGGTCGCGCCCGGCGAACTTCAACTCGATCGCACCGTCTTCTACGCCCGGGGAGGGGGCCAGCCCGGGGACATCGGCATCGTGCGCTGGGACGGTGGCCAGGTCAGGGTCGACGACACCCTTCGCAGAGATGGAATGGTCGTCCACCTGATCTCGGGCGATGAGCTACCCGCCCCCGGCACCCCGGTGGAGGCCGTGATCGACTGGGAGCGCCGGTACCGGCTGATGCGGACCCACACCGCCCTCCATGCGTTGTCCGGGGTGGTGTTCCGCGACTTCGGCGCCAAGTGCACCGGCGGTAACATGGAGCCGGGGGTGGCGCGGATGGACTTCGAGCTGGAGGGAATCTCGACCGAGTTCGGGCGGCTTGTGGAGGAGCGCCTCAACGGCGAGTTGATCGCCGGCTACCCGACCGAGATCCTGTTCCTGGCACGGGAGATCGCTCTGTCCGATCCCGATCTCATCCGGACCAAGGTGAACCTGATACCGGAGTATGTGAAGGAGATCAGAGTCGTCGACATCGTCGGCCTCGACCGGCAGGCCGATGGCGGCACTCACGTCCGCTCGACGGTCGAGGTGGGCACGGTCCGGGTCGTGAAGACCGAGTCCAAGGGGAAGGCCAACAAGCGGATGCGAATCGAGCTGGCCGACTCCTTGTGATCGACTTCGTCCTTGGCATCTACCTGGCCACGCTGGCGGTCCGAGGTTGGCTGCGCGGCCTGGTCAAGGAACTGGTGGATCTGATCGGGTTGATCGCCGGGGTGTTCATCGCGTTTCGAGCCAGCCGGCCCTTTGGCGACTTTCTGAGCGCACGCTTCGATGTGGGCCCGGAGGTGGGCCGGGTGGCGGCGGGGCTGGTCCTCTTCCTGCTGGTCGGCCTCGGTCTCTCGGTCGCAGGCCACTACGCCATGAAACTCATGAAGCTCCCGGGGCTCAATCTGTCCAACCGGCTGCTGGGAAGTGGCTTCGCCATCACCTGGGG
>DAIOGO010000242.1:0-2132 GCA_036745195.1 Actinomycetota bacterium
CCACCTGACCGGCGGTTGGGCCGGCCTCTACGAAGTCAACACCCTCGACGGCAACGCCATCCTCGGCGAATGGCCCCGTCTCCCCGGGCTTTGGCTGGCCAACGGGTTCTCCGGGCACGGCTTCCAGCAGTGCCACGCCGTCGGCCGGCACCTGGCCGAGTCGATCATCGGGTTGGAGCCGTCACTCGACCTGAGTCGGTTCGGACCGCAACGGATCCTCGACGGCAACCCCTATCCCGAACATCCCGGCCGGATCATCTGAGAGGGTGCCCGGGCTCGGGCCCGGGCACCCTTCCATCAGATCAACGAGCGACGGCGGTGGCGGAGTTGGAGATGGCGGTGCCGAAGCCGTCCGACACCCGTAACCGATAGGTGTAGCTGGTCCCCTTCTTGAGGCGGGTGTCGGTGAGGCTGTTGGCCGAGGAGGACAGTTGCGCCACCGCTGTGAACGAACTGCAACCCGTTCCCCGGCAGCGTTCGACCGTGATGGTGGTGGTCGTTGACACGGGATTGGTCCAGGTCAGGGTGATCTGCCCACGGGCGGTCGAGGATGCGGTCAGGTTGGTGGGTGCGGTCAGCACCACCTGGTTGGCGACGATCGGGACCGAGGCGGTGCCGGTCGCCCCGCGGCTGTCGGTGACGGTGAGGGTCGCGGTGTAGGTGCCGGGGTTGTAGACGTGGCTCACCACCGACCCCGAGCCCTGGGTTCCATCACCGAAGGACCAGTTCCAACTCACGATCGGCGCGTCCCAGAGGTTGAAGGGGTGCGATCCGGTTCCGTCCAGGGTCACCGTCAGCGGGGCATACCCCGAGGTGGGGGTGGCGGTGGCGACCGCCACGGGCGGGTCGGTGACGGTGAAGATGATCTCCTCGGCGATATTGGAGTAGCCGGAGAACCCGTCGGCGTTGAAGGCTCTGACCCGATAGCGGTTGGCAGTGGCCTGGAAGGTGGTGTCGGCGAACGAGACCACGCCTGCGCCCACCGTTCCGATCTCTGCGAATCCGGTGCATCCGCTTCTCAAGCAGCGTTCGATCGAGAACCCGGTCTCGTCGGACGAGTTGTCCTGCCAGGCCAGGTGGACCGCTCCGTTGGAGTAGGTGGCGGTGAGGCCCGAGGGATCGCCGGTCGGGGGAGCGGCGGATGCCACCACCGGGGCGATCAGCGTCAGACAGGCGGCGATGGCGATGAGGACGCCGGGAAGATGCTTGCGCCGTCGGGGCCGGCGGGCGTGGGCAGCGGTACGAAACAACATGGACACTCCTACTCGTTGTGACCGGCCGTTTCGAGAACCTGCCCTTCTCTGGCCGAATTGTCCGTGACGATATCACGGTGCGGAGGGTCGTCCTCCGGCCGCCGTTGGTGGTTGCCGTGCGTGACCAGTCCGAGCGCACCATGCTGACACAGATCGTGGAATCTCGTGGAACATCTCGAACGGTCGAAAAATGTCAGACCCTCCTGATACGTTCTCGGTCATGGGACGAATGCGGACCGACACGGCAATCGAGTCACTCGCCACGGCGACCACCGACGCCCTCGAACAGCGTCTGCTCCACCTCGAATCGGTGGTGGCGGTGGTGCGGGCCGAGCAGGCCGGGATCGTGGCCGAACTCGACGCCCGTCAGGTCCCGCTGGGCGATGGTTGTCGCTCCACTGTCGAGTGGTTGTCGGGCAGGCTCAACCTCGCCGCCGAAACCGCCGGCGCCCTCACCCGACTGGCCCGCAGCCCGAACCGGGCGGTGCGTGACGCCCTGTCAGCCGGCGAGTTGTCGTTCGACCAGGCGGTGGAGGTCGACCGACTGGCCGGGGTGATCGGCGATCATCCTGCTCTGGAGACGGCCTTCACCCACGACGTCGCCGGGTTGCGACGGGCCACTGCCTGTCACCGCCGTCTGACCAATAACGGCGAGCAGGAGACCTTCGATGCTCGCCACCTCGCCCTCCAGCCCAACCTCGATCGCACCGCCTACCGGGTCTGGGGCAGTCTCCCCGGACTCGACGGCTCGGTGGTGGAGAAGGCGCTCTTCGAGCGCGCCGACCGTTTCCCGTCGCTTCCGGCCGGAGCCGGTGGATCCATCGGCCGGCGACTGGCCGACGCCCTCGCCTCGATCTGTCAGGACTCGTTGGGCGGGGC
>DAIOGO010000243.1:0-2114 GCA_036745195.1 Actinomycetota bacterium
CCGGGTCTCGGTGGACACCCACCAATCAGCAGACTGTCACCAACGTCCTGACCGAGTACACCTAGGCCGGTCGAGAGTCGGTGTCAGATGTGTTCGACCATGGCGCCGTAGCGCTGTTGTGCCGCCTGGGCCGATGTTCCGAGGAGTTCTCCGATTCGTGCCCAGGGGATGCTCGCGCGGCGAGCGGCTATCACCGCCTCGACGATCTGGCGTTCGCTCAGCGCACGCGCCATTGCCGCCCGCTGCAACAGGTACTCCTCAACCGGGCGCTCGTCACCCTCGGTCGGCTGGTAGTCCTCGAACCGACGAGCAATCTCTTCTGCGTGATCGAGGATCTCTTGAATCGAACGGGGCATCACTTCACCTCAGGAATCGTTGTCGGGCGGGAATGGCATGAACGATGAACTCGGTGTCTTCGGCCGCCGCAGCATCGACCTCGAGCAGCCGTCCGGCCTCATCTGCCCCAACCAGCATGATGAGGTCGGCCCCCCGGGGCCACCCGCAACCTTCCACCGTTTCACCTGTCACCTGTCGGGCTGAGGCTGCTCGAGCAATAGCCGGTACAACTGCTCAGTCTCGGGGTCGTAGGCCACCAGGGTCACCTCGTCGATCCCGGTGTCATCCGCCGCCAGCAGGGTCTCGACCGCGATCCGGGCGGCCTCCGGTCGGGGAAAGTCGTAGACGCCGGTCGATATCGCCGGGAACGCCACAGTTCGCGCCCCCACCGTCTGCGCCTCCTGCAGGGAACGGCGGTAACAACTGGCCAGCAACTCCCGCTCCCGATGCTCTCCGCCCCGCCACACCGGGCCCACCGTGTGGATCACCCAGCGGGCCGGCAAGTCGAAGCCGGGGGTGGTCTTGGCCTCACCGGTGGGACAGCCGCCCAGTCGCCGGCACGCTTCCAGCAGTTCCGGGCCGGCTGCCCGATGAATCGCCCCATCGACTCCCCCACCCCCCAGCAGCGAACTGTTGGCGGCATTGACGACGGCGTCCACCTCCAGAACGGTGATGTCGCCCAGCCAGGTCGAGAGCTTCACGGTTCCAGGCTATCGAGCGTCTTCTCGATCCCGGCCGGAACCCTTAGCCTTGAACCGATGCGCATCAACACGAGAGAGATCCGAGAGGCGCGCGAAAACGAGTTGCTGGCGCCGATCGCCACCAGGGCGAGCGCCTCGCGGGGCCGGGCGGAGCGGGAAGAGCCCGACCCGCTGCGCACCGCCTTCGAGCGCGACCGCGATCGGGTCATCCACTCCAAGGCCTTCCGGCGCCTCAAGCACAAGACCCAGGTCTTCCTCAACCCGGAGGGCGATCACTACGTGACACGCCTCACCCACACGGTTCACGTCGCCCAGGTGGGCCGGGCGATGGCGGTCGGGCTCGGGTTGAACGAGCCGCTCACCGAGGCGATCTGCCTGGCCCACGATGTCGGTCACTCCGCCTTCGGTCACATCGGCGAGGAAGCCCTCAGCCCCTACGTCGACGGCGAGTGGCTCCACTCGATCCAGGGGGTGCGGGTGCTCTCGGTGCTCGAGCCGCTCAACCTCTCGTGGGAGGTTCTCGACGGGATCAGGGCCCATTCGTGGCGGATCGACCCACCCCCCTCCACCCCGGAGGGAGAGTTGTGCCGGTTCGCCGATCGGATCGCCTATCTCACCCATGACGTGGCCGACGCCTTGCGGGCCGGAGTGATCAGCGTCGCCGAGCTTCCGGCCGCCGCCCGCCGGCGGTTCGGCGACACCGCCCGGGAGTGGATCGACGCGATGATCAATGCGGTCATCAGCAGTTCGGCGGTGGTCGATCGGATCACGATGGACCAGCCGACCCTGGCGGTGATGGACGAGGTGCGCGACTTCATGTTCGCCCGGGTCTACCTGCGCCCGGAGGCCGAGGAGCAGAAACAACGGGCGATCAGGGTCCTCCGTGACCTGACCGAATACTTCGACCGGCATCCCCAGGAGGTGCCCGAGACGTACAAGGTGGACCGGGCCGACAACCTGACGCGGGCGGTGGACTACGTCGCCGGGATGACCGACCGGTTCGCCCTCATCACCCATGACCGCCTGTACCGGCCGACCCTGTTCGACTGATTGAACCTGACCCTAGAGGACCCGGGG
>DAIOGO010000244.1:0-2096 GCA_036745195.1 Actinomycetota bacterium
GGGCCAAGGGGACCGAATGGTACGAGGAGCGTTTCATCCCCCGCATCGGCCCCGTCGCCCTCTACGGCCTGCTGTTCACCATCGTTATCCTGTTCGCTCTCCAGGGCGAGAAGATCACCAACCAGCCGCTCGACGTGGCCCGCATCGCCCTTCCGCTCCTCGTCTACTTCGCCATCATGTGGTTCGGCACCTTCGCTCTGGGCCTCCGCCTCGGCCTGCCGTACGACCGCAACGCCTCCGTCGCCTTCACCGCCGCCGGCAACAACTTCGAGCTGGCCATCGCCGTGGCCATCGGCGTGTTCGGTGTCTCGTCGGGCCAGGCCCTGGCCGGGGTGGTGGGCCCGCTCATCGAGGTGCCGGTGCTGGTGGCCCTGGTCTACGTTTCGCTCGCCGCCCAGCGCAAGTACTATCCGGCCGCCACCGCTTAGTTAGATACAAATCAATACCACTCGAACTGTTCGATTTATCGTCAGAATCTGACTCGAGTTCGGATCGATTGACGGTAATGGCGCGGTATGCAATAGCGCAGTGCCACCACCTGCAGATTCGCGTCTTAGGTTGCCAGGCGAAACTGCGACTGAGATCATCAGCGGCAAGCGCGGCTGGCCCGCGGGACCAGCAGTTGCTGCTGCTGCCCGTGCGGGGGCCTACCGCGTGAGGCGGGCGGGGCTGCTGGGTTTCCGCCACTCCGGCCCCGTCCGCCGCCCAATCGAAACCCGGAAGGGGCCAACTGTCCATTGGCTTGCGCCGATTCGTCTACCCGTCGGCCTGCTAGGGTCGCGGGTACCGCACCAAGGGCTGAGCATCGTCGGCTTCCTGCTGCGGTTGCGGCCGATCTCCGGGGTTCGGCCAGGGGGAAATTTCGAGAAGGAGACTCAGAGCGCGCGCCAGTAGGTGACCATCCACCGGTCGTGGGGTTGGCCCGGTTTTGATTCCGGGTGCGACCAAATCCCCGACGACCGTTGGAGGTCTTCATCATGCTCGCACTTCTTCCCCGGGTAGTCGATGCTGTGTGGGCGGCGGTGCAGCCGCTCATCCCCGAACACCGGCCGGTGCCTCACCCGTTGGGCTGTCACCGGCCCCGGATCGCGGACCGGGTGTGCTTCGAAGGGATCCTGCGCCGGCTCGTGACCGGCTGCTCGTGGGATGTCGCAGGGCGGATCAGTGGTGCCGGTGAGACCACCCTGCGGCGACGGCGGGACGAGTGGACCGCCGCCGGGGTGTTCGAACACCTCCGCGACGAGGCACTCGCTGGCTATGACCGCATCATCGGCCTGGACCTGTCCGAAGTTGCCATCGACGGCTCGCAGCACAAGGCTCCCTTCGGTGGTGAAGGCACCGGCCCCAACCCCACCGACCGGGGAAAGTCAGGCTGGAAGTGGTCCCTGGCCACTGACCGGGCCGGGATCCCCCTGGCCTGGGCCATCGACGGAGCGAACCGCAACGACATGGCCCTGCTCGCCCCCACCCTCACTGAGCTCCACTCCCGCGGACTGCTCACCGAGATCGAGACGTTGCACCTCGACAAGGGCTACGACAACAGCGTCACTCTCACGTTGACCCGAGCCGCCGGTATCACCGACCTCGTGTGCGCCAAACGCCGCAAGCCCGGCACACCCAAGATCACGGTGACGCCGGCCAAGAACGGATCCCACACCCTTGGCCTGCGATGGCCAGTCGAGCGAACCAACTCGTGGTTCACCAACTACGGGCAGCTCCGCCGAAACACCGACCGCTACACCCACCACCGCCTCGCCCAGATCGACCTCGCCGTCGCACTCATCCTCACCATCAAGCTCGTCAAATGGGCCAACCGCTGGAGCCCCAACCACAAATAACAGAACCTAATGGCGCGCGCTCTAAGGAACCCGCAGGGTTCCCGTGTGCCCTTCGGGCACCTGGGGTTCGAACGGGGGTCGGCCAGTCGGCCGGCCCCCGGGTCGCGTCCCACTGGGGGAAACGTTGATAGGGACGGGCGCAACCTCTAGGGTCATCGCACCCTTCCGACGTGAGGAGTTGCAGCATGGCTGACGGCGAGCGCACCCCGGTCCTCGAGGTTCGCGGCGTCACCAAGACCTTCCCCGGTGTCATCGCCA
>DAIOGO010000245.1:0-2093 GCA_036745195.1 Actinomycetota bacterium
TTCGTATACCAACCGGGACCGTTCACCAACAATCGAACGATACCAGAACCATACCGAACACACGTTCGACTGTCAAGAGGATTCTCCGCCAACCATGCCGCCGACCGAAAGGAGACGAACGGAGACGGCAGTCACCGGGCGGGTGACCCCGACGGTGCTTCCGGTTTGGCGGCCCTGGCCAGATTGCGGATCATCGAGCCGAAGACGATGTTGTGGAGCGGGCTGATCACCCACCAATACGCATGACCCGCCAGACCCCGCGGCACGAACACGGCCCGCTGGTGGAGCACGGTGTGGTGGTCGTCGGCGGCAAGCCTGAACTCCAACCACGCCTCCCCCGGGAGGCGCATCTCGGCGCGCAACCGCAACAGGCGACCCCGCTCGAGCGCCTCCACCCGCCAGAAGTCGACGGCATCACCCACCGCCAGGAGGTCGGGGTGACGCCGCCCGCGGCGCAAGCCCACTCCACCGATCAAACGGTCGAGAAACCCTCTCACGGTCCAGGCGAGGCCGAACGAATACCAGCCGCGCTCGCCTCCGATCCCTTCCACCGCCGACCAGACTTCTTCGGGCGAGCGCTCCACCGGGACCGAACGTTCGTCCCGGTACACCGTTCCCCCGCTCCACTCCGGGTCGGTGGGTAGAGGGTCACTGGGAGCCCCGGGCCAGGTCGCCCCCGACCAGCGGGTGGCGACATCGGCATCACGGATCTGCTGGAGCGACAGCCGCACCGCTTCGTCGAACGGGCAGAGGTCGAGGTCCATGTGTTGGGCGATGTCCTGCTCGGTCACGACGACGTTGTTGCGAAGTGATTCGATCAGAGGCTGGGCGATGGCCTTGGGAACCGGTGTGACCACGTTGACCCACTGACTCGACAGCCACGGGGAGAGCACAGGCACCGGGATGATCACCCGCCGCCTGATCCCGGCCACCGCTGCGTAGCGCTGCATCATGTCGCGGTAGGAGAGGACATCCGGTCCACCGATGTCGAACCGCCGGTTGGTGTCGGACGGAAGATCGAGAGCCCCGATCAAATACGCGAGGACATCGCGCACCGCGATGGGCTGAACGAGGGAGTGAACCCACTTGGGCGTCACCATGATCGGAAGCCGCTCCGTGAGATATCGCAACATCTCGAACGAGGCGGAGCCGCTGCCGAGGATCACGCCGGCCTGGAGCACCACGGTCGGCACTCCACTCCCCAGGAGGATCTCACCGACCTCGGCTCTCGATGCGAGGTGAGGAGACAGATGCTCGCCCTGCGGCACCAACCCGCCGAGATAGATGACCCGACCCACCCCGGCGGCGACCGCTGCTCGCCCCGTGTTCTCGGCAGCCAGGCGATCGGATTCGGCAAAGCGCGACCCGGTGCCGATCGAGTGGACCAGGTAGTAGACGGTGGAGATCCCTTCCATGGCGGTCTCCAGACTCGCCTGATCGAGGGCGTCTCCCGCCACGATCTCGGCTCGCGGCGCCCAGACCACGTCCTGCAAGCGGCCAGGGTCGCGGGTCAGGCAACGCACCTCGTGGCCCGCTTCGATCAGACTCGGAACCAAACGGCCGCCGATATAGCCGGTGGCACCCATCACCAGGATCTTCATGGTGATGATCGTACGGTTCCATGCGACCTTGCAGACATCGGCGCGAGCCTCGGCCTCAACGCCACCCGCCGACCAAATGGCATACTGCAATGGCGCATCACATCGACGTTGTCTAGGGGGATCCATGAAGCGCCTGATAGTCCTCATCGTTCTCGCCCTCGTGCCGGCGTTCGCAGCAGGAGCCGCACTTCCGGCGGGGGGCACGTTCATCGACGACGACGGCTCCAGCCACGAAGGTGCGATCGAGGCGATTCGTGCGGGGGGGATAACGACCGGGTGTGATCCGGTTGGCGATCGGTTCTGTCCGAATCAGCCGGTCACCCGCGCCGAGATGGCGGTGTTCTTGGTGCGGGCGTTGGACGAGACGACCGGTCCCCACCAGGGCACCTTCAGCGATGTCCCGGCCGGTACCTTCTACTCGGCGGCGGTCGAACGGATCGCGGCCCTCGGGATTTCGAATGGCACCGGGAACGGTTTGTACAGCCCCGACAG
>DAIOGO010000246.1:0-2082 GCA_036745195.1 Actinomycetota bacterium
CGAACTGGGCCTCCCACATGACCAGGGTCTCCGGCCATTCCACCGAGAAGCCGTACTCGAAGCCCACCGCCGCGAACTCCGATAGCAACGAGTCGACGATCCGGACCCTGGTCATACCCTCGGTGAGGGTCTGTAACGGGATCCATTCCTCGCCGGTGAGGTATTCGGTCAACTCGGCATGTCGGTGGCTGAAGGTGCCGCGACGCGAGTCCTCCCCTGCCAGGCGGATCGGCACCCCCTGGCGGGCCAGCGTTCCAAGAGCCAGAGCCTCGGCCGTCGCCCAGTCCATCACCCCTTGCTGGAGACTCGCCCGCCGATCCTCCACCAGCTTGACAAGCTTGGGGTGGGGAGTGAACCCCGGCGGCGGGGCGGTGAGGTAGTCGAGAACGGAGGCCGCCTCCTCGGCGGTGATCGCGGTGAGGGGTTCGTCGAACACCGCCGGGCTCATGACCGGCAGATTGGTGGCGGGACGTGACTCGCGAGTCTCCTGGAAGGCGACCTCCATCAACTCTCGGAACTCGTCGAGCAGGGTCTCGCCATCCTCGGTCCCGATGACACCGGTGTTCACCAGCTTCTCCAGGTACAGCTTGCGAGTGGAGCGGTGGGCGTCGATCAGCTTGTACATGATCGGCTGGGTGTAGCTCGGCTCGTCGCCCTCGTTGTGACCCCGCCGCCGGTAACAGACCATGTCGATGACGACGTCCTTGCGGAATGCCGACCGGAAGTCGAAGGCCAGCCGCGCCACCCGGGCTACCGCCTCGGGGTCGTCGCCGTTGACGTGGATGATCGGCGCCGACACCGTCTTGGCCACGTCGGTGGCGTAGTGGCTCGAGCGGGCGTCGAGGGTGGAGGTGGTGAATCCGACCTGGTTGTTGATGACGATGTGGACGGTCCCCCCGGTCCGATATCCCCTCAGCTGGGACAAGTGGAAGGTCTCGACGACCACTCCCTGACCCGCGAACGCCGCATCACCATGGATGAGGACGGGGAGCACCTGACGATGCCCTTCCTTGCCGCGACGTTCTTGCTTGGCGCGAACCACCCCCTCGAGCACCGGGTCGACCGCCTCCAGGTGGCTCGGGTTGGCAACCACCTCGACCTCGACCGGGCCATGTTCGGAGTCGTATTTGCCATGGGCTCCCAGGTGGTACTTCACATCCCCGGTCCCTCCGGTGGACTCCGGATCGAGGTCCCCCTCGAACTCGCGGAAGATCCGGTCGTAACCCTTGCCGATCACGTTGGCGAGCACGTTGAGCCGCCCCCGATGGGCCATCCCCAGCACCGCCTCCTCGATCCCTCCCTGGGCGGCCGCCCCCAGCAAGGCGTCCATCAGCGCGATCAGGCTCTCGGCCCCCTCGAGCCCAAACCGCTTGTGGCCCACATACTTGGTGTGGAGGAACTTCTCGAAGGCCTCCGCCTGGTTGAGCTTGCGGAGGAGCCGGATCCGATCCTCCCGGCTCGGCTCGACCAGCGGCATCTCGACCCGGTCCTGCACCCACTTCTTCTGTTCGGTCTCCGACATGTGCATGTACTCGATGCCGGCGGTCCGGCAGTAGGCGTCACGCAGCACGCTCAGGATCTTGGCCAGGGTGAGGACCGACTTGCCCCCCACCCCGCCGGTGGCGAACTCGCGGTCGAGATCCCAGATGGTCAACCCGTAGAAGAGGGGATCGAGCTCCGGATAGAGGGCGGGTTTGACCTGCCGGAGCGGATCCAGATCGGCGATCAGATGGCCCCGCACCCGGTAGGCGTTGATCAGCCTGAACACGTTCGCCTGTTTCTCGGCCCAGGCGGGCGAACCGATCGGCGGGTTGTCGTCGGTGGCCCAGCGTGCCGGGGTGTA
Organism: Actinomycetota bacterium; assembly: GCA_036745195.1. GTDB lineage: Bacteria > Actinomycetota > Acidimicrobiia > Spongiisociales > ZC4RG35 > JBFHRE01. The sequence continues at coordinate 1,844 of DAIOGO010000246.1, forward strand.
GGGCACGCCGAGGGCGTCGAAGATCTCGTCGTAGAAGCCGTCTTCGCCCAGCAGCAAGGCGTGGATCCGGCGCAACAACTCGCCCGACTGGGCTCCCTGGATCACCCGGTGGTCGTAGGTCGACGTCAGGGTTATCACCCGTCCGATCCCCTGGCGCGCCAGATGGGCGGGATCGGCCGCCTCGAACTCGGGGGGATACCCGATCGCCCCGACCCCGACGATGACACCCTGGCCGGGCA
>DAIOGO010000247.1:0-2071 GCA_036745195.1 Actinomycetota bacterium
CGGACGGTGCCGGCAAACACGCGGTAGAGGATGGCCACCATCGTCAGAGCGGTGACCGAGACGGTAGCCCACCGGTACACGAGGTTCGCCGTGTCGGTCCCGGCCATTCCGGCATGGATGCCGGAGGTGAAGAAGAGCACGAACGAGGTCAGGTGGACCCAGCGCCATAGCCGCTTGGGGAGACGGCGCCGGAGCAGTGATGTGAACTGGATGGCGATCAAGAGGTAGAGGGAGACGACACCCCACGCCACCGCCATCGGCCTCCACTCAGACGTCATCGGCACCAGGACCTCCTGCAGGCCGAACTCGACGTAGTCGTCGCCGATGAGGGCGATCACGTGAATGACGGTGAAGGTGACGGCCAATCCTCCCAACCATGAATGGAGATCGAGCAGCCAGCCGGGCTTTCTCCGTTGCTGAAGGATGGCGGTGCTGGCGGCCAGGCCCCACAGCACCGAGAGGCCCAACATTCCCCACGCCACCAGGCCACCCGCCCGGGCGAGAAACCACCAGAGATTCATGCGAACGCCTCGACCCTGGCCGTGACCGAGAGCCCGGCGGGGCCTACCGCCAAACCCGAGAGACCGACGGAGTCGAGCAGATCGATCGCCGCCCCGCCTCCCGCCACCAGGGCGGCGGTGGCGAACACCTCGGCCGCCCAGCCTTCGGCGGCCACCACCGTCACGGTCAGGTTGTCGGTGATGAGCCGGCCGGTGCGCGGGTCGAGCACGTGGGCGACTCGGTTCCCGGAGGCGTCCCGGCGCCGGCCATGCCGTGTGGAACTCGTCACCACCGCTCCGTCTCGCAGGCGCACCGTGGCGACCTCTCGGTCGGGATTGGTGGGGTCCTCCACCTGGATCATCCAGCCTTCCGGAGACGGGGATTCCCCGCTCGCCCGGATGTCACCGCCGATGGAGACGAGGGCACCTTCGCAGGACTCGAGCATGGCCTCCACCGCCATGTCGGCCGCCAGGCCTTTGCCGATGCCGTTCGGATCGAAGGGGGAATCCACCATCACGGTCGACGCCTCCCCCAGGTGGATGGTCGTTGTGGGGTCTGCCAATGGTTGAAACAGGCCTCCGGTGAGTCGGGTGCCGGATGCGGCGAGCGACAGGAGCCGGTAGGTCTCGGGGGAAACCGACCGCCAGGTGCCCGGGCTCGCATTGATCGTGGAGATCTCGCTGGACGGCAGATACCGGCTCCACAGGCCCTCCAACTGGCGAACCCGACGTTCGCCGGTGTCGACCGCCGCCTCCGGGTTGCCTCTCGCCGAGATCAGGTGGAGTTCGGAGCCCATCGCCCTGGTCCGTCGTTCAACGACTTGCACTGGTCCTCGCTATTGGTGAGATCACCACGGTCCGCTGGGTGATCCCGACCGTCTGGATCGGGACGGTGGTGGTGGCCGGCGTGACGCTCGTGGCGGGAGTCGCTGGAGCGATCGGGCCGGCCGCGGCGACGATCGAGGGGTTCTGGACGACGGTGGCAGGCAGCGGCTGGGAGCGGTCGGCCTGGATGAACCCGCCGATCATCGCCACCATGGCCGAGGTTCCGGCCCATCCGGCGAACGCCCGGGAGGCGGCCGCCGGATGGGGCTTGCGGCGACGATCAGTCATCTTCTTCATGTGAGTCGTCGTCTTCGTGCTCGTCGTCGGAGTCGGTTTCGTCCGACTCGTCGTCAGACTCGTCGTCAGAGTCGTCGTCCGAGTCGTCGTCATCCGAGACCGTGCCGTCGACCACGACGTCCTCTTCCTCGACGCTGACCACGACCTCGCCGTTCTCGACCCAGGCGCGGAACTCGATTTCGCGGTCGCCGTTGGCAAATTCGATCTTCACCCCTCCGAGGTGATCGGAGTCGTCGTCGATCTCCCACTTCCAGGCCGGGTCGACCGCCACCGAGTCGACGGAGAGCGTGTCGCCCTGGCGGACGAGGGTGACCACGCCGAGACCATCGACCTGATAGGCGACCAGGTCGCTGGGGACGGTGGTGGAAACCGAGACGGTGGCGGGGGCCACGATGACGTTGGAGACCGGTGGGGTCTGTGGATCGAGGACGCCGAGGTCGTCCGCCCCG
>DAIOGO010000248.1:0-2039 GCA_036745195.1 Actinomycetota bacterium
GCTGCCAGCCGATGCCGGCGATCCGCCTCCCCATCAACAATGACGAGATCGAGGCGGTCAGGAAGAACGCCGCCGTCAACCAGCCGAAGTGGACGGCGGTCAGCCCGAACTCGGGGCCGATCTGGAAGAAGCCGGCGCCGAGCAGCCACACCGGGAGCGTCGAGACACTCACCAGCATGACCGCCAACAGCAACATCCGAGCCTGCACCGGCGCATTGTGGCCGGTCGCCGTGGCCCCCGGCCCACCTGGCTCGCAGCCGTCCCGGTGACGGGAACGCCGGGCACGGCGGCACGCGCGGCGTCGTAGTCTGCGTCCCATGTCCGACCTTGCCCGGCGACTGATCGAAGCGGTCCGCACCCGCACCGCCCTCGACCCGGCCGACTCGGGGCTCTCCCCCGAGGCCGCCTACGCCGTTCAGGACGAGGTGATCGCCGGGTTGGGCGGCGTGCTGGTGGCGGCCAAGCTCGGCCTCACCTCCCGGGCCAAACAACAACAGATGAAGGTGGACGAACCGCTCTATGGATGGCTGGTCGAGGGCTCCCAGATCCACCCGGGTGAGGCCCTCGTCCGCTCCTCCCTCATCCAGCCGAGGGTGGAACCGGAGATCGCATTTCTCACCGACACCGAATTGGGCGGCGAGGGCGTGAGCGCGGTCCAGGTGCTGGCCGCCACCGCCGCGGTGCTACCGGCGATCGACGTGCTCGACTCGCGTTATGCCGGGTATTCCTTCACCCTCCCCGACGTCATCGCCGACAACTCGTCGGCGGCGCGCTTCGTGGTCGGAGATCCGATCCCGGTCGCCGGCATCGATCTGCGGACGGTGGGATGTGTCTTCAGCAAGAACGGGCAACTGGTGGCCACCGCCGCCGGAGCGGCGGTCCTCGACCACCCGGCCAATGCCGTCGCCTGGTTCGTCCGCAAACTGGCGGAACGGGGCCGGTCGTTGCCGGCCGGCTCGCTGGTTCTCTCCGGCGCCCTCACCGCCGCCGTCCCGGTGGAACCGGGTGACTCGATCACGGTCGAGATCGACCGGATCGGCACAGTCGCCCTCGCCGTGACGTGAACCACGCCGAGCGCGCCCGGCGCTTGCACCAGGCACGAATCGAGCGGAGGCCGGTCTCGATGCTGACCGGCGAAGAGCCCGACCTGGGGATCGACGACGCCTACGCCATCCAGGAAGCCGGCATCCAATTGCGGCTGGAAGACGGGGAACGGGTGATCGGCGGCAAGCTCGGGTTCACCAGCCGGGCCATGCAGCAGACGATGGGGGTCGACCACCCCAACTACGGGTGGTTGACCGACGCCATGCTGATCCACGACGGAGCCGTCCCCCTAATTCGGTTGATCCACCCCAAGGCAGAACCCGAGATCGCCTTCCTGCTCGCCGCCGACCTCCGCCCCCCGGTGTCGACCCAGCAGGTGTTGGCCGCCACCGCCGCCGTCCTCCCTTGCCTGGAGATCGTCGACTCGCGCTACCTCGACTTCCGTTTCCGGGCGTTCGACAACATCGCCGACAACTCGTCGGCCGGCCTTCTGGCGCTGGGCGATCCCATCCCACCCGACGGATTGCGGCTCGACCTGCTCGGGGTCACCGTGTGGGTCGACGGCGCCCTGCGCTTCACGGCGGCGGGGGCGGCGGCGCTCGATCATCCCGCCGGAGCGGTCGCCTGGATGGCCAACCACTGTCGCCGCGGCCTGAAGGCGGGAGACCTGGTCATCTCGGGTGGACTGACCCCACCGGTCGACCTTCACCCGGGAACGGCGGTGACCGCCGAGTTCGACCGGATCGGAAGTATCACCATCCACACCAGCTGACATGCGCATGGTATAGTATGCACATGCTCTCGGAACGCACCCAGGTTCTCCTCACGCCGGCCCAACGGCAACGACTCGAACGACTGGCGGCCGAACGGGCGGTGCCGATGGGCGTCGTGATCCGCGAAGCCATCGAGGCGTATCTGATGCCCGTCCGCCGGAGCCGGATCGCGGCGGTCCGGCGTGGTTCGTGAAGTTCGGGACGGACTCGGCCATCACGGGC
>DAIOGO010000249.1:0-1991 GCA_036745195.1 Actinomycetota bacterium
ATCCGCTCGAGGCCCTCGAACACGCCTTCGCCGCGCGTCGCCACCGTTCCGAAGCTCTTCCAGACGGTGCCGTGTGGGGCCGCCAGCTGTGTCTATGACATCATCGACTTTGTCCCCATCTTCCTCGAATCCCTCTATACCAACGAAGGGGTGCAGTGGACGTGCGACGGGACCATGGTCCGCGACACGACGAACGGGTTCTGCCGTCACGACGCCGGCCGTACCGGAAGGATCAACATCGGAGCGCTCGGCCAGCAACAGGTTCGCTCCGTCGCCGGGATCGTTCTCAGCTGTGACGTCATGCCCGGCCCCGGATCGCCGCAGGACAAGTGCAAGCTCATCGGTTCGGGTGTCAACAGCTCGACGACCTTCCTCAATCTCTTCTTCCTCGAGTAGCGAGGCGACCGGGGTATCGAACGGGGCGAGATCCTTCCCCAAAAGAACGGTTTTCGCTCAAGCTTCTGATGTTCTGAGCCGATGATCTTTCGTCACTGAGACGGAGACATCGGGGTCAATGAGAACACACAGAGAGAAGCAAAAGGGCGCGGCTGCCGTCGAGATGGCGATGATCGCCCCATTCCTGATCATGCTGCTGCTTGGCACGGTCGAGTTCAGCTACAAGTTCGCCCAGTACAACGAGATTCGCCATTCGGCTCGAGAGGGCGCCCGCTTCGCGGCGGTGAGCAATCCGGCGCTGAACGGCGGATCGACCGTGAACAACGCGGCGGTGATCACCAACGCCTGCAACGCCCTCAACCTGCCCTCGTTCGGGACGGTGACCGTCACCACCACCCGCACCGGGGCGAACATCGGCGACACCGCCACCATCACGATCAGTGCCGCGGTGGGTTCGCTGTCCAATGCTCCCTACATCACCGGGTTCCTCCCCTCCACCCTCGCCAACACCGCCACCTTCCGTCTCGAACAAAAGGCCACCTGGACGGCCGGAAGCGGGACCTGCCCATGATCCGCCACAACGACGACGAACGCGGGGCGACCTTCATCCTGGTGGCGGCCTGCCTCACCCTGCTGATCGGGATGGCGGCCATCGCCGTCGACCTCGGCGCCGGGTGGAACGCCCGCCGCCAAGACCAGACCGCCGCCGACCTGTCGGCGGTGGCCGGCGCCATCGCCTACGTGTCCGGCGACGTCCAGACCGAGACCGTCAACCAGGTGCTGTCGATCAGCGCCATGAACCTGGGTCTCACCACCGACCCCACCTGGGGATACACCACCACCGACGCCGCCTGGCGCAACGCCTGGACCGGGTGCACCGACTCGAGCCGGCCCGCCGGGTTCAACACCTTCACCGCCCCGTCGGCCTGGGGTGGCGGCGTGATGCCGTGCATCTCGGGGTCGGCCACCGAGGTCCGGGTCCGCTTGCCCAACCAGTACACGGACACCAGCTTCGGCAAGGTGCTCGGTCAGAGCCAGTTGACCACCTTCGCCACCGCCCACGCCACCCTCAGGTTTCGCCAGGGTGGGGGCGTCCGCCCGTTCGGAATCCTCAACGGGATCGCCGCCGGCACGACCTGTTTGACCACCGCCCCCAGTGGTCTGGGCGCCCCGCCCTGCGATGGGCCGGCTTCCGGCAACTTCGGAACCCTCAACACCCAGACCTGGGGAAGCACCGAACACGGCACCACTCTCGACTGTGGCACCCCGGGCAACGAGGAGTTGGGTCTGGCGATCGCCAAGGGACTCGACCACCTGATCGGGCTCCACCGGACCTACGGGGGCACCGGCCAGCCGTACGGCACCGTGGCGTATCCGTCCGCCACCGCCCGCGACGACGACTGCACCAACTCGGGCGGTGTCGCCATCCCCTCCGACAACACCCCGCCGGTGGGCCCGGTCAACTCGATGCGGGCCGACACCGGTTTCAACCTCTTCCAGGCCACCAAGAACGGGATGATCAGCGGCGAGGACGGGTTCCCCAACTCGACGACCTCGGTCACCCCCCTCCTCCAGGACATCGGGGCGAGCGGGTC
>DAIOGO010000250.1:0-1911 GCA_036745195.1 Actinomycetota bacterium
AAACTCCGGCAGCCGGTCCAGGTCAGGAGAAACCGAAGATCGGGGGGAAGGCGATGACGACGATCGCCGCCCACAGCCCATACACCGGGATGTAGGCGGTCTGCCAATGCTCGATGACGGCGAACGGCTTGCGCCGGCGCAAGAAGCCGAGGGCGAGCCAACCCGACCAGGCGAGGTTGATCGCCAGGATGATGTTCAGGCCGAGGGCGGCGGTCTTGTTGGGGCTGAACCCGAACTCCGAGATCCGGCCGGCGATGGCGCTCAAGGCCACCAGGTCGAGAACCAGCATGCTGACCACCAACAACAGTTGGACGGCGTCCATGACGTTTGGCTGGGCCCGGGAGTCGCGGGCCGAGATCGAGTAGAGGAGCAGACCGAGAACCAGGATGAGCAGGAGGTCAAAGAGGATTAGCACGTCCCGATCGACATCCACTCCGTTCCCGGTCCACACCAGCGCCGCCACCGAGGCGAGCAACATCACGGCAAACAGGGGAGTGAAGACCCGGGTCAGGACCGGCGCCATGTTCTCGATGACACTCTGTTTGGCTTCGACGAGCCAGGCGGCGACGATGACCGCCCCCGTCGCCCCACCCGGCAGCACCCACGATTGAAGGAACTCGATCGCGTCGATCCCCACGGCCTCGAAGGTCGCTGCCGTGAACAGGATCAGCACCCCTCCACCAAGGGCGATGAGCACGTAGTAGATGAACCACTCACCGGTGAACCGAACGAAGTCCATTCGTCGCCGCGACGAACGCCAATCACCTCCGAGGTAGGCCACCCCGACCACCAGCCACAAGGCGATCGGCAGGTGAATCGCCGTCAACACCGCCGCATCGCCGGTCAACGGGTAGACGTTGGCGAAGACGGCGCCGATGCCGAATGGGACAGCCAGTCCGAGGAGTTGGAGGCCATGCAAACTCCGTCGCCAGGCGAAGTACCCGGCGAGGAAGGGCAGAACGAGGAGGCTGAGGTTGCGGGCATAGAGTTCCGCATCGTCCCCGGCGAAGTCCATTCCAAAGGCCAATGGCAGCTTGAAGGAGATGGCCGCCGCCACCGCAAAAGCGAGCATTCCGACCGGCGAGTCGGTTGCCCGGCGGGTGCCGGCCTGGTCACCCGCCAGCACCAGTTGTTTCCACAGCCGATCCGAGTGCTCCCTGGCGAACTCGCGGGTCAGTCCGTCGAGGTCGCCCATCCGTTTCACCGCCACCAGGAAGGCCTCGTCGTCACTCAGGCCGACCTCCTTGAGCTCGGCCACCTGGTCACGCAGATGGCTTTCGAGTTCGTCGCCGTCGGTAGTCCCGACCGCCTGGCGACGATCCAGGAACTGGCGCCATCGACCGATCTGGGATTCGAGACCCGGCCCGTCGGGAACTTCGGTTTGCATCACGACGCCCCGGTGGTTCCGAGCGTGGGGGTGACCAGGGAGAACTCCTGCCAGACGTCGCGTAGAGCCTCGGTGATGATCGACCACTGACCCAGCTGCTGGGTGAGAGCCTGCCGGCCCCGCTCGGTGATGCGGTAGTAGCGCCGCCGCCGCCCTCCGGCCGGGGTGTCCCATTCGGCCTCGACGTACCCCAACCGATCGAGCCGGTGCAACAGCGGGTAGAGCATCCCGTCGGTCCACTCCAACTCGCCGCCCGACAGATGGCTGATCCGCTTGAGGATGGCGTATCCATAACTGTCACCCTCGGCCAGGATTGCCAGAACCAGCGGCGTGGCCGAGGCGGCGACGAGGTCCTTCGAGATCTGCACTGGTTCTCCTTGCGAGTTACCACGCGGCACTATACATAGAAGTAACAGGTAAGTATCGTCGAGGGTCTCGAGCGGGGACTGGACCCGGCGGCGGCCGTGGATCAGCCGGTTCGGACCGATTCCAGGCCGAGCAGGAAACCCCGAGCCCGTTCGGCC
>DAIOGO010000251.1:0-1862 GCA_036745195.1 Actinomycetota bacterium
AGCCCGCCCACCAGTTGCTTCTGGGCGACGAGGAAGGTGAGCACGATCGGCCCCGCCCCGAGGACGGCGGCTGCCGCCAACGGGCCCCACCGGGCGGTGTAGTCGCTCTGGACGAAGAGGTTCAGCCCGACCGCCAGTGTGAACTGCTGGGTTTCGCGGATCAGGAACGAGGCAAGTATGACTTCTGCGAAGAGACCGATGAAGCTCAGGATGAAGATGACTCCGAGCGCCGGCCTGGTCAATGGCAGCACCACCCTCAGGAAGATCTGGAACGGCGAGGCACCGTCGACCTGGGCCGACTCGTCGAGCGAATTGGGGATCGTGTCCATGAAACCCTTGAGCAGAAAGGCGTTGAAGCCGATCGCCCCGCCCATATAGACCGTGATGAGATAGATGTGGGTCCCCAGCCCGACCGCCGGCGCCACCTCGCCGATCTGCTGGCCGAGGATGAACAGCGCGATGAAGCCCAGGAACTGGGGAAACACCTGGATGAGCAGCAGGCTGAGGAGGCCGAGCCGCCTGCCGCGGAACCTGAGCCGGCTGAAGGCGAAGGCGGCCAGGCTGGCCAGCGACACGTTGAGCGCGCTGGCGATGAGGGCGACCTTCCAGGTGTTGACGAGCCAGGTGTCGACCGGATACAGAGTCGACTCGAACAACTCCTTGAAGTTGGCGATGGTGACGTCGGCCGGTATCAGCCGGGCAGTCTGGAGGTTGTCGACCGAGTTGAAGGCGGCCGAGAGAATCCAGACGACGGGGTACAACGAGAAGACCACGCCGAAAAGGGCGACCAGGTGGCGCCACCCCAACTCCCTGGCCCAGCGCCGCGGCGACATCCGATTCACTTCAGACATTCCCGTACACCTCCTCGAGACGCCGAGTGAAGCGGAAGCTGAACGCCGAGATGGCCGCCACCAGCACGAAGATCATCACGACGATCGCAGAAGCGAGGGCGAAGTTCTGGCCCCTTCCGGAGCGCACGGCGAGATCGAAGGTGAAGCTGATGAGGATGTCGGTCTTGCCATACGGCACCGCCGCCCCGGCGACCGGCGGACCACCCTGGGTGAGCAGGTAGATCAGCACGAAGTTGTTGAAGTTGAAGGCGAACGATCCGATCAGCAGCGGGGCGGTCGTGACAAGAAGCAAGGGGAGTGTCACCGTCCGGAACACCCGGAAGGGGCCGGCGCCATCCACCCGGGCGGCCTCCTTGAGTTCGACCGGAATCGCCTGGAGGGCACCGGTGGTGAGGAGGAACATGTAGGGAAACCCCAGCCACAGATTGACCAGCAGAACCGCCACCTTCGCCCAGGTCCCGTCGGTCAACCACGGCACCGCTTCGATTCCGACCGAGCCGAGCAGCTTGTTCACCTGCCCGTACTCCGCCTGGAGCAGTCCCCGCCAGACCAGCGCCGAGAGGAACGCCGGGATCGCATAGGGGATGATGAAGATCGATCGGTAGAAGAACTTGCCTCGCACCCTGTCGTCCTGGAGGGCGTTTGCCAGGGTCAAACCGAAGATGAAGGTGAGAAGGACGGAGAGGCCGGCGAAGGCCAGGTTCCAGATGAACACCTCTGTGAACGGGCCCCGGATGCGTGGATTGGTGAAGATCGATGTGTAGTTCTCCGGCCCGATGAGGATCCGCCAGCCAGGATCGATACGACGGCTGTCGGGGCATACGAAGTTGCCCTCCACCGCCGGACAGGTGACACCTTCCAGGGCGTCGGTGACCGAATCGGTGGCGACGTCATAGCTGTATCTCTGCCCGGCGAGAAGGATGCGGGCACTCTTGGTCGTCTGGACCTCGGCCACCCCTCCCGGCACGTCGAGCACCGCGTCCTCGAGCAAACCCTGGGCGGCGAGGCCGG
>DAIOGO010000252.1:0-1804 GCA_036745195.1 Actinomycetota bacterium
TTTCGGCGTGTGAAGGAGACAGTCGGTGAGCGGTGTCAGGTTGCTGGTCGGGACCAAGAAGGGGGCGTTCGTGCTCACCTCCGACGGGAGGCGCAAGAATTGGACGGTGGAGGGACCACATTTCGCCGGTTGGGAGGTCCATCACGTCAAAGGATCGCCTGCCAACCCGGACCGGTTGTACGCCGCCCAGTCGGGTGGGTGGTTCGGGCAGCTCATCCAGCGCTCCGAGGACGGCGGCAAGACCTGGGTGCCGACCGGCAACGACTTCGCCTACCAGAGCGAAACGGGCGACCACCTCTGGTACGACGGGACCCTCCGGCCGTGGGAGTTCAAGAAGGTGTGGCACCTGGAACCGTCGCTGACCGAGCCCGACACCGTCTACGCCGGGGTGGAGGATGCCGCCTTCTACCGGTCGACCGACGCCGGCGCCACCTGGGAGGAGATGACCGGGCTGCGCACCCACCGCACCAGTGAACAGTGGACCCCGGGAGCAGGCGGGCTGTGTCTCCACACGATCATCCTCGACCCGGCAGGCCGGATCTACGTCGCCATCTCGGCGGCGGGCGCCTTCCGCTCGGACGACGGCGGGGTCACCTGGACACCCATCAACCGAGGCCTCATCTCCAACACCGAGATCCCCGATCCCGACGCCGAAGTGGGCCACTGCGTCCACCGGCTGGCGATGCACCCGAACCGACCCAACGTGCTGTTCATGCAGAAGCATTGGGACGTCATGCGCTCCGACGACGGCGGCGACAACTGGTACGAAGTGAGCGGCAACCTCCCAACCGACTTCGGGTTCCCGATCGCGGTCCATGCCCATGAGCCAGACACCGTCTACGTCATCCCCATCAAGAGCGACTCGGAGCACTTCCCCCCCGAGGGCAAGCTCCGGGTCTACCGGAGCCGCAGCGGTGGGAACGACTGGGAGCCTCTGACCAAAGGACTTCCGCAGGAGGACTGTTACGTCAATGTCTACCGGGACGCGATGGCAGTCGACACACTCGACGAGTGCGGGCTGTACTTCGGGACCACTGGCGGGCAGGTGTACGCCTCGGCCGACTCCGGCGACAGCTGGGAGCCGGTCGTGCGCGACCTCCCGGCCGTCTACTCGGTCGAGGTGCAGACGCTGGCATGATCGAGGTCCACGTGATCAGAGTGAGGGTGCCGCACCATCTCCGAACCCTCGCCGGGGTGGAGGGAGAGATCGCAATCGCGGTGGATGGGCCGGTCACCCAACGTTCGGTGCTCGATGCCCTCGAGGCTGCCCATCCGGTGCTCAAGGGCACAATCCGGGATCGCCACACCCAGCACCGCCGCCCTTTCATCCGTTTCTTCGCCTGCGAGGAGGACCTGTCGAACGACCCGCCCGACACACCCCTCCCCCCTGAGGTGATCGCCGGACGCGAGCCCTACTTCGTCGTGGGAGCGATGGCGGGAGGATGATCAGGCCCACCAGCGATCAGGAGACCGAGGCCGCCATGCCCGACGACCCACGCCCCCGAATCCTCGCCTCCCTCGACGAGAGCCACCAGGCCTGGCAGGACTACGTGATGTCGCTTCCGGCCGAGGTGGCGATCCGACGACTGGAGGGAGGCTGGTCGCCGGTCGACGCCTGGATCCATGTGACGGCCTGGAAGGCGAACGCCCTCGCCGTCGCCCGCCTCGCCGCCGACCCCGACGCCGGGATCGATCCCACCAAAGGTGCGGCCGGCAATCTCCGCCTCGATGTCGACGAGTTCAACGACCAAATGCTCGTCGAACGAGCCGGCTGGACTCCGGAGCAGGTCCATGCCTGGGCGAA
>DAIOGO010000253.1:0-1789 GCA_036745195.1 Actinomycetota bacterium
ACCGATCGCCGAATCCTCGACCTCGAACGTTCCTGGTGGCTGCTCCCCGGCCCGAAGGAGCGTGCCATCGGCGACATCGTCGGGATTTCAGCGTCCAGCTATTACGAACGCCTCCGGGAACTGGCCCATCTCCCCGAGGCGGGGAGCTACGACCCGCTGACGGTCCGTCGGGTCCGTCGGGTCCTCTCCTCCGGACGCCCATGACCAAGGGCAAGCACTCCTCGGCCCCCACCGGGGCGCTGGTACGGGATCTCGCCGTGATGGCGGTGTTGTTCGTGGCCGCCGGCACCCTCGCCTTCGGGGTGATCTGGTGGTTCCAGAATCGGACCGATGACACCCAGACCGCCGGCACCACGGGTGTCACTACGACTTCGTCTCCGGTCTCGTCCGGCCCGATCGTGACCACCGCCCCGCCCACGACTGCGCCGGTGGTGACCGAGACGACCAGTCCGCCGCTGCGTGCCCCCTCCGAGGTCACCGTGCTGGTTCGCAACGCAGTGGGCAGGGCCGGAATCGCCGGAACCCTCACCGCGGCTCTCGCCGCCGCCGGTTACCAGACGCTGGTGCCCGACAACTACCCGGGGGCGGTGGAAACCTCCAAGGTCTGGTTCCGGGAGGGGTTCCAGGCCGAGGCCTTCGAACTGGCCCGGTTCGTGCCCGATGCCCAGGTCGAGCTCAACGACGAGATCGGCTCCGAGGCCGATATCGTGGTGATCCTGGGCCCGACCTACGAAGGGTGACCGAGGCTCCGCCATCCCAGCCCCTGCCCCGGCGTCGGTTGATGCCCTGGTTGGCGACCGGGGCGGTGCTGACGACGATCGCCGCCGCCGGCATGCTGGGATGGATGTCTCCGGTCGCAGTCCTCGACATCATCTCGTTGTGGCCGGTGCTGGCGATCGTGCTGCTGCTCGCCGCCGTCATCTCGATCCGCCGTCGGGCGGCGGCCCCGTTGCTGCTGTCGCTGACCTCCTTCCTGGTGCTGGCGGTGGGGGTTCACTACTCCGAGTGGCAGGCCTTGCCCTCTGCGTCGGCGGACATCACCCGGGTCGTCGACTCTCAGCCCGATGTCGGCACCTTGTTGATCGACCTCGATGAGGGGGAGTTGTTGGTCTCGGCCGGTTCCGGCTCGTACCGTATCAAGCCGATCCGGGCCGGCGGCGATCTCGGGCCGCCGGCGGCAGTCGAATCCGGGTTGCCCGATACGTTGAAGCTGGAGGTGGTGGAACGGCCCACCAACGAGTGGTTCCGCTTCTCGGGTTGGGCGATCGGTCTGGGAATCGGGACCCGCTGGGACCTGTCCCTCGCTGCTCCCCTCCTGACGGTCGACTTCGAGGGGATCCGGGTCGGCACGGCGCGACTGAGCGGGGATGGGACCGTCCGGCTCCCGGCCGGGGGGAAGGGCGGACTGGTGCTGGCCGGCGACTTCGCGGTGTCGCTCGGTTCCGATGCCGCTGCCGAGGTGGTGGGGGAAGCGGTGGTACCCGGGGATTGGTCTCCCACCACCGGCGGATACCAGAGCCCGGGCGGTGGCGGAGGCTGGGTGATCACGGTCGAACCCGGCAGTGTGGTGTCGGTCACGGCCGGGTGATCGGGGGACGCCCGGGTAGACTCCCCGGGTGGATCTACCGGTTTCGAATCGGCTCAGACGTATCGCCCTCACCACCTGGGCGGCAATCGGCGTCCTGATCCTGTTGGTGGCGCTCGTCTGGATCATGGGCCAGGTCAGGGTCATCTGGCTGCCGCTGGTGTTCGCCTTCGGCATCACGGTGCTGCTCGACCCGATCGCCCG
>DAIOGO010000254.1:0-1778 GCA_036745195.1 Actinomycetota bacterium
AAGATGTTGTCGACCGCCAGGCTCTTCTCGATCACATACCCGGCCAGGTATTCGGCGCCAAAATCGAGGCCGAAGCGCCAGGCGACGATCCCCCCGAACCCGAGCCCGAGCGTGATCCAGACCGCGGTCCAGATGCCCGCCTCGCGGGATGTGACCTCGTGTGCCTCCCGGTGAAAGAAAAACAGATCGATGGCGAGCATGCCAAGGATCACACCGACGACCCCCACCCACCAGATCAGCGATACGTCCATGGAATCTCCTCTCGACTGTGGGACGTGTCCGTTCTACAGCCGAGGGTCTCTCCCACCGATCGGTCGATGACCGGCCGGCGACGCAGCCGGAGCGTTCCACCCACAGGTGGTAGCTCGTAATGACGGCTGCGCCTCGAGGGGGTACTCCCCACTCAGCCAGGTAAATTTAGCACGAAATCGAGGACCGTCAACTTCACCCGGCAATGGAGCCGACCAGGATCCCCTCGTCGTCGATCACCGGGACCGGCGATCCCTCGAAGAACCGTTCCATCCCGTCCAACTCGGCCATGTTGTCGGTGAGGTGGACCGCCACCGGTTCGGTCATCATCTCCCCCACCACCGCACCATCCCCCGCACCCGCCAGCGCCACCCGACGGACGATCCCGACCAGGCGGGCCTGATCGACCACCGCCAGTACCGACTCGCCGTGGATCCGCAGGATGTCGGCGGCCTGTCGCATCGGCCCTACGAAGACCGGATCCGTCATGTGCTGGAACACCCGGGGTGGTGAGCTCCGGATCACCACCGTGCCCGCCCTGGTACTGCCCCGTAGCTTGGCGCCCGGACCGAAGAAGGTCCTCTGCAGCCAGGTGCCTCCCGGGGCCCCGATAACGAGCAACGTGTCGTCGGGAAGCATGGCCAGCAGCCCTTCGGCATCGGGGGCCTCCACCAGCCGGTACTCCAGACCGGGCACCAACCGGAACAGACTTTCGATCGTCGACACCGCCGCCTGCTTGCCCTGCTCGTCTCGATAGGCGCAGGCCATGAACGACTCCACCCCCAAGGCCCCACCGAGGAGATGGGCGGTGCGGGCCGCCAGATGCGAATGGGGGCCGCCCGCCACCGCCGCCACCACGGTCGAGGCCCGAGACAGGTCGACGTCGACCGGAATGGCGACACTGGTCAGGTCGAACCCGGACAGCTTCCGCGTGACCAGCAACCTCGCCCGGTGTCTGATGCACTCCTCGGCGACCCCTCCAACCACCCGGATGGCCCGCCCCCCCGAGATCGCCTCTGCCAGCTCACCACACCCCCGTCCCCGGGTCCAGAGAACGGGTTCGGCGATGGGATCGATGTCGACCATCTGCAGACCGTAGCCGATCGAGGTCTCCCGAATCTGCGCTCCGCCCGGATCGAGCTAACTTGCCCGCTGATGCGAATCGGAATCCCCTGCCAGAACCACAACGAAAGACGAGTCGCCCTCAATCCGGAGACCGTTGCGAGACTCACAGCCAAGGGCCACCAGGTGGTGGTCGAGACCGGGGCCGGCTCCGGCGCCGGGTGGGCCGACAGCGCCTACGTCGATGCCGGGGCGAGCGTCGCCGCGGGTGAGGACGTCTGGCACGCCGACCTGGTCGCCACCGTCGGGACGGTTGACACCACCCGGATCGGATCCAACGCGGTGATGGGACTCCTACGCCCCTTCGACCAGGGCGAGGAGATGAAGCGGCTGGCAGGTTCCGGGGCGCTCATCTTCGCCTTCGAAGCCGTCCCGCGCACCACCCGGGCCCAGACGATGGACGCGCT
>DAIOGO010000255.1:0-1738 GCA_036745195.1 Actinomycetota bacterium
CCGGGGTGTTCGGCCAACCAGGGCCGTGCCAAAATGAACGCATGGAACAAGTACGTGTCCTGATCGTCGATGACCAGAGGCCGTTTCGTGAGGCGTCGCGCATGGTGGTCGAGATGACCGACGGCTTCGAGATCGTCGGCGAGGCGGAAAGCGGCGAGGAGGCGGTCGAAATGGCCGCCCGCCTCGGGCCAGACCTCGTTCTCATGGATGTGCAGATGCCTGGCATCGATGGCCTGGAAGCCACCCGCCGGATCATGGCCCTCCCGACGCCACCCCACGTGCTGGTGATGTCGACCCACGAATCGGGCAGCTACGAGGCACCCGCCCTCGCCGCCGGCGCCATCGGGTTCATCCCCAAGTCCGAATTCGGCATGGACACGCTCGAAGCGGTGTGGGCCGCAGTGCTTGCCGGAGGAGTCCTAGGCCCCCGCCTGGATGGCGTCTCGGATGGGAATCGTCCCGGTGATGGTGGTGCCGGCACCGGGGGCTGAGTCGACATGCATGGTTCCGCCGATGGTGTCGAGCCGGTCGGCGATCCCGTTCAGCCCGGCACCCGGGGCGACCGACGCTGGGTCGAAACCTCGTCCGTCGTCGGCAACCTGGAACGTGAGTGTCTCTTCGCTGCCGGAGAGCGTGACGGTGACCGTCGAAGCCTCCGCGTACTTGCCCACATTCTGCAACGCCTCCAGCACCGAGAAATACACCGCAGCTTCGACGTCGCGCGGATACCGATCGAGCCCGTCCCCGTCGATGGACACCGGGATGGCGGCGGCCCGGGCCTGCTGACCGATCGCCACCACCAAACCCTCGGCCTCCAGCAACGGCGGGTAGATCCCACCGGCGAACTCCCTCACGGCCTTGATGGCGTCACCGGCCTGCTGCTCGAGCTGCCCGAGCAAATCAGCCGTCTTGACCGCACCCAACTGCTCGGCCCGTTTGCGGGTCGGGCCCAGTTTCACTTTCAGCGCAACCAACTGCTGCTGAGGTCCACTGTCCAGAGTGTTCTCCAACTCGCGCCGGGCCGCATCGGAAACCGCCAGCACCCGCTGCCGGGACGTCTCCAACTCCTCCACCTGGCGACGCAGCTCACCGGTCAACCGGGCATTCCGCAGTGCCAAACCCAAACCTGACGCCAGATCGGCCAACAATCCCTCTTCGGCGGGGGTCACCGGCTCACCCGGCTCCTTCCCCAACGACAACCCACCCAACAACTCACCATCGTGGAACACCGGCAACGAGAAATCCGCCTCGGGATCCTCGAACCCGTTGCCGCCACTCAGCGTCCGCACCCCGGCATCCACGGGCCACACCGCCGCCGTGGCGAAACCGTCCCCCCTCGTGGTCCACAACGCCGCCGACCTCGCCCCCGTCCCATCCACCATCAACTGCGGGATCCGACCCAACAACTCCTCGTCCGACAACTCCGAAGACCGGTGCGAAAACCGCACCAGCACCTCGTGGGGGGTGGCCCTTTCCCCGTACACGAGACGATTGGCCCACCGCTCCACCCGTCTCCGTATCGGCTGAAACGCCAACGCCACCAACACCGATGCCGCAACGGACAGACCGAACCCGGCCTCACCCCCCAACAGCCGCCCTACCCCGACGACGATGGCGACGTACACCCCGGCGATGAAGATCGCCAACCCGCCAAACGTCACCGACCGGCTGATGATCCGATCGATCTCGTACAGCCGGTACCGCGTGATCGCCACCCCGATGCCACCTGCCAACACGA
>DAIOGO010000256.1:0-1731 GCA_036745195.1 Actinomycetota bacterium
ACGATGAGATTGTCATCGGCGAGGAACACGGTGATCGGCATGACAGGCCTCTCGGGACGACGGAACGTCTCGCCATCTTGGCCGTTCGCCGGCCGATTGCCCAGCGTGCCGGCTCCCAATCTCGAGGTGGTGCCAGCACCCATGCGGCGAAGGGCCATCACCCTGGCGCGGGTCCGACGACCGGTGCACATTGGGACTCACAACCCGAGCTCGACATCACGGGCCGACCACGAGAGGAGACGGCGATGAGCGATCTGAAGGCGCTGGCACAGCGCATGTACGAGGGAATGGCGGCAGGTGCCGACATCGATGCCATGGCAGAGCAATACCTGGCGGAGGACTTCGTCGACCACGAGCTCCCAGGGTCGGACTCGACCCGCCAGGCTGCGGTCGAGATGCTCAAGATGAGCCACTCGGCGTTCCCCGACTTCCGTATGGATGTCCTCGAGTTGCTGCAGGACGGTGACAAGGTGGTTGCCCGTCTCAGGATGCGGGGAACCCACCAGGGCGAGTTCATGGGCATACCGGCCGGCGGCAATCCGATCGACGTGGCCGCGATCGACATCAACCAGTGGCGGGACGGCAAATGCATTGCCCACTGGGGTGTCACGGACTTCGCGGCGATGATGCAGCAGATCGGCGGCGGGGTTCCCGCCTAGGGCACCCGGACCAGGAGGCCACCCATGCGAATCGAACACACCATCGCCACCGTGTCGTGGATCCCATCCGACCTGCTCGAGGGGATGGGCAAGGCGGCCACCCGGATGAAGCTGGCCCATTACGATCCGCCGCCGCCCGACGACCTCGGCGACGACGTCCACGCCACGCTCGAGGGGTTGCGGGCCAACGATCGTTTCCGCTTCGCCAACGAACTGCGGGCATACATCGAGGTCGACGACAGCGGGACCATCACCGACTTCGGTTACTCCGGTGGGGGCCTGATGGGGGCCACCACCGTGGGGCTCGGCCTGGGCTCGATCACGGTGCCGGCGGTCAGCCTCCCCGACCTGCGGTCAGAGCCCGAAGCGACGCCCGGAGCGGTTCGCTTCGCCCAGACGACTGGTGGCAGGACCGGCGCCCCCATGCCCAGGACAGTGAAACACCCGCCCTTCGTCCAGTTCTTCGCCCCGAACGTGTGGACGACGGTCGAGCTGACGATCAACGCCGACGGCACCCACTCCGGCGGACTGATCGGGGCGTCGGGCTTCCCGCGCCATTGGGTGTTCGACAACGGAACCCTGGTCGCCAAGAGCAGCCTGGCGGAGTACAAGAAATGGATGAACGAGTCGTTCGGGCGGCGAACGCCGTGGGGCGACGAGGACTCACCGGCCCTCGTCACCGAAGTGGAGACCCTGCTCGAGCGGCAATTGCAGGAGCGGATCATGCGAGGCGACCACAAGCCCGAGATCCGGCGGATCTCCCAGGGAGACACCCTGGTGGAACAAGGGGCGGCGAGCGAAGAGCTGTTTCTCCTGCTCAACGGGGTGCTGGTGGTGGAGGTCGATGGCGAGAAGCTGGCCGAGGTCGGGCCGGGAGCGGTGCTCGGTGAGCGGGCGGTCCTCGAAGGAGGATCGCGGACGGCGACGCTGCGGGCGGTGACCGACTGCAAGGTGGCGGCGGTTCCCCCAGACGGGATCGACCGCCAGAAGCTGGCCGAGCTCTCGACCGGCCACCGCCGCGAGGAGTAGTGCGGATCCATGTGTGCGGCGTCCGGGGGTCCACCCCGGCGCC
>DAIOGO010000257.1:0-1731 GCA_036745195.1 Actinomycetota bacterium
TCGGGCCGGGGAGCAGCCACCAGGAACGTTCGAGGTCGAGGATTCGGCGATCGGTGTGGGTGAGCATGGGGACGAGGCCAAGGGTATCTGCCGGCGGCGATTAGTCACGGATTTCGCGAGACGACGAGGTACCTGCCCCACAGGCCGCAACCAGATCCCCACTTGGGACAGCCTGGCTCCCGGCGAGGTCCTAGAGTCGAATCCGCACAACCAGGAGGTATCCCGATGACGAGAAAACGAATGACATTGTTGCTCCTCTCCGTTGTCGCCATGGCAGTGGCGGCCTGCGGGGGCGGCGACGCCGCCGGCGGCGGGGACGACCTGCTCGCCAAGATCAAGGCTGACGGAGTGATCAAAGTGTCCACCGACCCCGCCTACCCGCCGCAATCGGAGCTCAACTCCGACACCGGCGAATACGAGGGGTTCGACATCGACGTCGCCAACGAGATCGCCGAACGACTCGGCGTGACCGTCGCCTGGGAGACACCTGCCTGGGAGGCCATCACCTCCGGCAACTGGCAGGATCGCTGGCATATGAGCGTCGGTTCGATGAGCGTGACCACCGAACGGGCAAAGGTCCTCGACTTCACCCCCGCCTACTACTACACACCGGCGGCGGTGGCGGTCCATGCCGACAACACGAGCATCGTCGACGTGTCCACCGATCTGGACGGCAAGCGGATCGGAGCGTGCGGAGGTTGCACCTACGACCTCTTCCTCCAGAAGACCCTGGAGATGCCCGGCTACACCTTCGACTTCGTCATCGACGACGCTGAGATCGTCACCTACGACACCGACTCGACGGTCATCGCCGACCTGGCGATCGGCGACGGCGAGCGACTCGATGCGCTCGTCTCGGCCCTTCCGTTGCTCGAGGCTGCGATCGCCGACGGCTCGCCGATCAAGATCGTGGGCGACCCGGTCTTCTATGAGCCGCTGGCGGTGGCCCTGGACAAGGCCTCCACCCTCGACGGGAAGAGCCTGTTCGACGAGATCTCGAGGATCGTCGAGGAGATGCATGCCGACGGCACCCTCTCCGAGCTCAGCATGAAGTGGTACGGCACGGATCTCACCGTCGAGGTGGGATGACCGACAAGGAAACCCGGATGGAGGCGCTCGCCCAGGCGAGCGCCTCCATCCCATTCCGCTACAAACTCTCGGCGGTGTGGCTGGCGATCTTCGGCTTGGTCGCCGTGCTTTTTGCGGTCGCTCGATTCGACACGGACTGGATGCTGGAGAACGTCGGCTACATCGCAGTGGGTCTCCGCACCACCGTCATCATCGCCGCCAGCGCCATCCTGCTCGCCATCGTCATGGCCCTGCTCGGCGCCCTCGGGCGTCTCTCCAAGAATCCGGTCTTCTTTGGTCTCTCCGGCTTCTACACATCGTTCTTCCGAGGCACACCGCTGATCGTTCAGATGTTCCTCGTGTACTTCGGCCTTCCCCAATTGGGCCGGGCCGGGCCGACCTGGCTCCGTGACCTGCTCATCCTGGACGCAGTCCCGGCCGGCATCCTCGCCCTCGGGCTCAACTACGGGGCATACATGACCGAGATCTTTCGGGCGGGGATCCAATCGGTGGGCCACGGCCAGGCCGAGGCGGCCGGCGCCCTCGGGATGAGCTATTCCCAGACCATGCGGCGGGTGGTCCTCCCCCAGGCGGTGCGGGTGATCATTCCGCCCACCGGCAACGAGTTCATCGCCATGATGAAGGACACCGCCCTGGTCAGCT
>DAIOGO010000258.1:0-1713 GCA_036745195.1 Actinomycetota bacterium
CGCCACTACCGAGTTGGTCGTCCCGCCGTTCACCCACAGGGCCCGACTGGAGGCGACCACCCTGGTCGCGTCGAGCCCAAGCTCGAAACGATTCGTCACCTCACCGGTGGCAGGGTCGAGGATCACCACCGACCCGTTCGACTCGGCTCCCCAGACGGCGCCTAACTCGGTGGCGACAGCGCCAAGCGGAGTGTCGGCCGTGTCGAGGACGGTTCCGTCGGCTCCGATTCGAACCAATGAGCCTCCGGCGGCCACCCAGAATTCGTCACCCACCACGGTTCCACCCTCCGGCGGTCCGGGGAGTGGTATCCGGGTGATCTCATCCCGGCCGAGAAGGCCACCGTCGGGCACCACCCGGATGATCTGATTCGGGTTGTAGCCACCGAGCCAGACGGCGCCGCCGAACACGGTCACACCCTCGGCGTAGTCGCCAATGGCGTGCTCGATCACTTCTCCGCCATCGATGGTGATCTCGTAGAGGACTTCGTCTCGAGCGCTCATCACCCACAGGCGATCCCCGTCCAGGGCGGCACCCCGTACGCCTGGCACGGTCCCGGTCGGGACGTCGAGGATGGCGCCCGGGATGTTCGAGGCCGGCCGGGTGGTCGGGGTGCGATCGACCATCAAACTCGGGACGAGCACGATGGCGACGAGCACCCCGAAGACCGTTACCGCCACCAACGGGCCGGCCGGACGTCTCCGGGCGGGGCGGTGGTTCGCTTCCACCGTTTCGGCCAGGACTCGCCGCCGAAGATCCTGGCCGGCACGTTCACCGGCCGACGGGTCGATCGAGCGGATCACGGATTCCAGTTCGGTGCGGTTCATCGTCGTATCTCCTGGGTGGAAAGTCGTTGCGAGAGGCGGTCGAGCGCCCGACTGAGGCGCATCGAGGCGGCTTTGGCGGAACACCCGAGCGCTCGGCCGACCTCGGCCGGGGAAAGGTCCTCCCACAACGCGAGCCGTATCACCTCTCGATCGCGTTCGGTGAGCCGGTTCAGGGCATCCCGGAGGTCGTCGTCCGGTTCCTGCTGCCGCCCCACCGTGACCGGTTCCCTGGCGAGACGGTCGGTGAGTCGCATCCGACGCACCAGCGAACGGCGTTGATTCGCAAGCACCCGACGGGCGGTGGCATACAACCAGGGAAGGTCGGCCGACGATCCGACTTCGCGTCGTCGCCGCCACAGGATGAGGAAGACTTCGGCGACGGCATCGTCGGCGTCGTCCGGTCTGACCCGGCGTCGGCAATAACGATGCACCGCGTCGAGGTGCTGCTCGAACAGGCGGCGAAAGGCGGCCTCTTCGTCGCCGTGAACCACCGCCCGCATCTCGTCCATCGTGGCCACCTCGAGAGCAATCTGTCGTGGGGTCATCTCACCGAGTCAATGTCCACCACCGCCGCCCGCGCCACAACATAGAGCGTCGCGATCGACGGGCGTAGGTTCTGGCTTCCCCAGTCCTGTCTCTCCCTCACACGCGTCGGGACGCCGTCGACGAGTGCCCCCTCCGTCTCCTCCCCCTGCGGGGTCGTCGCCACCTCCCCCAACAGTCGGCCCTGCGGGCCTCCCGAGGGGAGGAGACAAGATGGCCCCCCCCCATCGGGGGTCCTCCCTATGGGAGGAACAGAACCGAGATGTGAGACTCGGCGTCGAGGACCGGGTGGCCGGTTCTGTCTCTCCCTCCGAAGGGGGGAGTACCCCGGAGGGGGGAGGGGGG
>DAIOGO010000259.1:0-1698 GCA_036745195.1 Actinomycetota bacterium
CCGCCCACCGGCAACGAGTTCATCGCCATGATGAAGGACACCGCCCTGGTCAGCTTCCTCGGCGCCACCGCCTCCCAACTCGAGGTGTTCCGCCGGGCCCAGTTGCAGGGCCGGGCGGACAACCGCAACCTGGAGGCCTTCGTCGTCTCGGCCGCCGTGTACTGGGTGCTGACGACGATCTTCACCTACTTCCAAGGTCGTCTGGAGCGAAAGCTCTCCACCGGCTACATCAGGGACGCGTCGGCGGCAGGAAGGGGGGAACACTGATGGACGAACGGCCGGTCGTTCTCAAGATCGAAGGTCTCCGCAAGGTCTTCGGGAAACTGGAGGTTCTCAAAGGCATCGACATGACCGTCCGCCAGGCCGAGGCAATCGTCATCTGCGGACGGTCGGGTTCCGGCAAGAGCACGCTGCTCCGGTGTGTCAACTTCCTGGAGGACCCGACCGAGGGAACCATCGAACTGGCCGGGATGAAACTCGGTGGCGGTCATCGCACCCGCGGCAAGCGGGAGAGCATCCGCCAGCTCCGCACCCACGCCGGGATGGTGTTCCAGGACTTTCAGCTGTTCCCCCACATGACCGCCCTCGGCAACGTGATGGAAGGCCCGGTGACGGTCAAGAAAGTGGATGAGGAGGAGGCGAGGGCATCGGCCCTCAAATACCTCGACCAGGTCGGGCTCGGCGAGAAGGCGGACGAGTACCCGATCAGGCTGTCGGGCGGCCAGAAACAACGGGTCGCCATCGCCCGCGCCCTGGCGATGGAGCCGGACGTCCTCCTCTTCGATGAGCCGACCTCGGCCCTCGACCCGGAGCTGACCGGTGAGGTGCTGGCGGTCATGAAGTCGCTGTCGATCGATCACCACAAGACGATGCTGATCGTCACCCATGAGATGGCGTTCGCCCGCGAGGCGGCCGACCGCCTGCTCTTCTTCCACGAGGGCTTGATCCTCGAAGAAGGTACCCCCGAGGAGATCTTCGCCGCCCCCAAGTTCGAGGAGACCCGAAGGTTCATCGAAGCGGTGCTTTGATCGATCAACGACGAACGATCAACGATCAACGATGCCGGGGGTGGTTCTCCTCCGGTTCTGGCGTCGCATTCCGGAGGTGTCGATCGGGGGCGGGGTGGCGGCGATGGGTAGGACCGGCAGATCGGTCTGATCCACCAGCCCGGCGATCACCAGCGCCCGCATCTCGGTATCCACGTCAGGAGGAGTCTCGATCGGCTCGTATGCCGCCAGACGGCGAGACACCTCGTCGCAGGCGAGTTGGTAGGAGTCCTTGCCACCCTTGCGCAGCCACGTCTCCCGGCTGTCCCGATCGATGACGGGACCGGTGAGGTAGAGCTCCTGGGGCCAGTGGCGGATGGTGTGGTCGGCCATGATCAGATGCGACTCCCGCATCAGATGATCGACCAATGGGCCGACCGGGAGATCGCCCAGCACCTCCACCTCCCGAACGAAGTGTTTGGCCTGGCCGCACATCTCGTCGTCGAAGACGAGCTTGGGAAGGCTGAAGGCGAGCACGAAATCGAGCATTCCCGGGCCTGATACCGAGTTCACCCCGGCCAGGGCGGCCAGCAGGGCGCTCCCGAAGGTCTCGGCACCGGCCTGGGCGTCGACCAGTTTGGCGTCGGAGAGGGCCATGTAGGTCTGGGTGGGGAGACCGAGATGCTTGGCCACCTCGACATAGGCGAGATCG
>DAIOGO010000260.1:0-1682 GCA_036745195.1 Actinomycetota bacterium
GGCCGGTTCTGTCTCTCCCTCCGAAGGGGGGAGTACCCCGGAGGGGGGAGGGGGGGATGGTCCGATTCGGCTCTGACGCGTGACGGCGTGGGGTTCAGCCCTTGACAAAACTAAGAGTAGTAGCTAAATTACGAATGGTCCTAGTAGAAACGGGTTTGTATGAACACGACCGACACCCACCGCCCACTGCTCGCCCGTGACGACCTCGGCGGCAGCGGACCGCTTGTGATCCTGTTGCCCGGCGCCGGAGACCTCCGGTCCGAGCACCGGTATCTCGCCGGAGACCTGTCCGAGGCCGGGTACCGGGTAGTGGTCGCCGACCTCCCCGGGCACGGAGACTCGAGCGTTGCCGAGTCCTACGGAGTGGCCGAGACCGCCGATGCCCTCCTCCAGTTGATTCACTATCTCCAGTCGGGCCCGGCGGCGGTGGTGGGCTGTTCGTTCGCTCCGGCAGCGGCGGTGTGGGCCGCCACCGAGCAGCCCGGCTCCATCTCCCGGTTGGTGATGATCAGCCCGCATCTGGAAGCCGACCATTCGATAGCGGGCCGGATCCTGGGCTGGGCGATGTCGGCGTTGCTGCGCGGTCCCTGGATGGCCGGGTTGTGGAGCAGGCTGTACAGCAGTTGGTACCCCCTCGACCCGCCGGCCGATCTCGATGTCGAAACCGGCAAGATCCGAAGGATGCTGGCCGATCCCGATCGCCGCCGGGCGGTGCGGGAGACCCTGGTCGCCGACCGGGACGGGATGAGCGAGCGGGTCGATCGACTTGCCATTCCCAGTCTCGTCGTGTTCGGATCGGCCGACTCTCACTTCAAGGATCCCGCGTCGGAGGCGGCCGGGATCACCGCACGGACTGGGGGGACGGCAGTGTTGATCGAAGGAGCCGGTCACTATCCGCACGTCGAACGAGCCGCAATGGTGATGCCTGCCATCCTCTCGTTCCTGAGGGCCTGATGCCTCGCGCCGGTCTCAGCAGGGAGGTGGTGGTGGCGGCCGCTTGCCGGATGGTCGACCAGGAGGGACCGCACTCGCTCTCGATCACCGCGCTGGCCGGCCAACTGGGGGTTCGCCCACCCTCGCTCTACAACCACGTCGACGGAGTGGAGGGCTTGGAGCGGCTGGTGGCGCTGGCCGGAGTCGACCTTCTGGCCGAGGGCTTCCGAGCCGCGGTGATGGGCAGAACCGGAAAGGAGGCCCTCCGGGCCCTGGCCGTCGCCAGTCGGGGACTGGCGTTAGAGCATCCCGGTGTCTACGCCCTGGCTCAGGTCGCCCGCCCGGGCGACCACGAATACGAGCTGAAAGCCGCCCGAGCCCTGGAGCCGGTGCTGGCCGTCCTCGCCACCTACCGTCTGGAGGGCGAGGAGGCGATCCATGCCACCCGTATCCTGCGTTCCGCCCTGCACGGGTTCGCCCTGCTCGAAACCCAGGGTGGCTTCGGGTTGGGGGTCGATCCCGGGGAGACCTTCGAGCGCCTGATCGAAACCCTCGACCGAGGTCTCTCCAAGGGCTGAGTCGGGACCGGCCGCGGTCACCGATCGTTTCGACCACGACGAAACGGCCCGCCGGGATCGGCGGGCCGTTTCGTGATGTTCGCCTTGTCAGTCGTTCGAGCTGTCGTCGGATCCGCTACCGCCCGATCCGCTGTCATCCGATCCGCCGTGTCCAGAGCTGTCGTCCGAGCC
>DAIOGO010000261.1:0-1648 GCA_036745195.1 Actinomycetota bacterium
GGCCGGGTCGGATCATGTTCCGGCACATCCTCCCCAACACCTTCGGTCCGATCGTCGTCAACGCCACCCTGGCGGTGGGCGGGGCCATCATCTTCGAGTCGACCCTGTCTTTCCTCGGTCTCGGGGTGCGTCCCCCCAACCCGTCGCTCGGCAACATCATCGAGTCCTACAAGGGGGCGATCGACTCGGATCCGAGCAAGGTGCTGCTCCCGGGCGCCTTCGTGGTGGCGATTTCGCTTTGTGCCAACTTCCTGGGTGATGCCATGCGCGATGCCCTCGACCCGACCAGCCGGCGGGGCCATTGAGCAAGCCACTCTTGTCGGTATCCGATCTCAACGTCACTTTCCGCTCCGACGACGGTCCGGTCAGGGCCGTGCGCAAGGTCAGCTTCGATGTCAGCCCGGGGGAGGTGCTGGCCATCGTGGGCGAGTCGGGATCGGGCAAGTCGGTCACCTCGCTCGCCATCATGGGGTTGTTGCCCCGCTCGGCCACCATCACCGGTAGCGCCGTCTTCGACGGGGTCGAGTTGATCGGGATGAAACGGGAGGACCTGCGCAAGATTCGGGGCAACGACATCGCCATGATCTTTCAGGACCCGATGACGGCGCTCAACCCGGTCTTCAAGGTGGGTGCCCAGATCGGCGAGATCGTCGAGATCCACCGCGACGTCACCGAGAAGCAGGCGCTGGTGCGGGCGATCGAACTGCTCGAGATGGTGGGGATCTCCGAGCCGGCCCGCCGGGCCGATCAGTACCCGCACGAGTTCTCCGGCGGGATGCGTCAGCGGGCGATGATCGCCATGGCCATCGCCAACGACCCCAAGCTGCTCATCGCCGATGAACCGACCACCGCCCTCGACGTCACCATCCAGGCCCAGGTGCTCGAGGTGGTGCGAGAGGCCCAGAAGGCGACCGGGGCGGCGATGATGCTGATCACCCACGACCTGGGCGTGGTGGCCGGGATGGCCGACCGCATCAACGTCATGTACGGAGGCACGGTGTTCGAGAGCGGGACGACCGACGAGATCTTCTACAAGACCGGCAATCCCTACACCCTCGGCCTGCTCTCCTCGATCCCGAGCCTCACCGCCCGCACCGAGCACAAGCTCCAGCCGATCCCCGGCTCTCCCCCCAACCTGCTCCATCTCCCCCCGGGATGTGCCTTCTCGCCGCGTTGCACGTTCGTGACCGAGGTCTGCGTCGAGGTAGAAGCAGACCTCATCCAGGTGGAGGGTGACCACCGCTCCCGTTGCCACCACATCGACCAGGTCCGGCGGGTGCCGGTATGAGCCAGCCGATCCTCGAGGTAAACGACCTCAAAACCCATTTCCCGATCAAGGCCGGTCTCTTCCGACGGACCGTCGGGCACGTGCTGGCAGTCGATGGTGTGACCATTTACGTCAACCCCCACGAGACGCTGGGAGTGGTGGGGGAGAGCGGCTGCGGCAAGACCACCCTGGGCCGTTCGATCCTCCGGCTGCTCACACCCACCGCCGGTCAGGTCCTCTACCGGGGCGAAGACGTCACCGCCGCCGATACCAACCGTCTCCGCGAATTGCGCAGGGAGATGCAGATCGTCTTCCAGGACCCGTATGCCTCGCTCAACCCGCGCATGCCGGTAGGTGACATCATCGGTGAACCGCTTCGTA
>DAIOGO010000262.1:0-1636 GCA_036745195.1 Actinomycetota bacterium
GGCGGTCGAAATCGCACTGGCTGCCGGTGACCACGAGTGGGCCACTGCCGCCACCGAGGAGTTGGAGCGGTTCGCCACCCGGAT
Organism: Actinomycetota bacterium; assembly: GCA_036745195.1. Lineage (GTDB taxonomy): Bacteria > Actinomycetota > Acidimicrobiia > Spongiisociales > ZC4RG35 > JBFHRE01. Next base: position 85 of record DAIOGO010000262.1, read on the forward strand.
GGAACGGCCGGTCTTCGAGGCAGCGGCGCTCACCGCACGAGGAAGGCTTCTCCTCGCATTGGGAGGACCGTCGGAGGCGACCGGACCGCTCGATCGGGCGTGGCGACTGTGGCGAGACCACGACCTCCCGTATGAGAGCGCCCAGGCCCGCCTGCTGGTCGGCCAGGCACGGCGCGCCGTCGGCGACGAATCGAGCGCGGTGAGAGACCTCAATGCCGCCCATTCGGAGTTTCAACGGCTGGGAGCGGCAGGCGAGGCGGCCACGGTGCAGGCGCTGCTCGGCACCGCCGTCACCGGTGCCAAACCCGCCGACCGGGTGGTGAGAACGTTCATGTTCACCGACATCGTCGGTTCCACCGAATTGATCGGCCTCATCGGTGACACGGCGTGGGAGGACCTCCTTCGCGTCCACGACCGGGTCTTGCGCCACGAGTTCGAGAAACGGGGAGGGATCGAGGCGAAACACACCGGTGACGGGTTCATGGTGTCGTTCGAGCGCCCACTCGAAGCGGTGGAATCGGCAGTCGCCATCCAGCGGGCCCTGGCCGAGCATCGCCGAACCAACGGTTTTGCCCCCTGGGTGCGCATCGGCTTGCACACAGCCGAAGCGACCCCACAAGGGCGGGACTTCGCCGGCGGTGGAGTCCACCTGGCGGCCCGGGTCGGCGCCATCGGCGAGAGGGAGGAGATCGTCGCCAGCGCCGACACACTCAGCGCGGCCGGAACGATTCGTTTCCCGGTATCCGAGGCTCGCACCGTTGCCCTCAAAGGCATCAAGGGGCCGGTCGAGGTACGTTCGATCGTCTGGACCTAGGGAAAGCCGGGGTTCGCGGCATCGGCCCTTTCGCAGGGTCACAGGCGCGGCGGTAGCCGTACGGGGCTGTTCTCAGGGGGCTCCGGCGTCCGGGGGGGAATCGACGGGCACCGCCGTTGCCGAATAGGCATCGAGGCCGGATTGAGCCAGCTCCTTACGCTGGACGACGAGGACACCGTATGCCACGGTTCCCCACACCGCCATGAAAGTGATGAAGACACCCACCACGAGGATGAGCAGATCGGGATTACTCATGTTTCGCGCCGTTCCGTGGCGAGGATCAGGGTGCCGAGCGACCACATCGAGGGAACCCAGATCCCGACAAAGACTCCCTGCAGTCGGTCGACGAAGAACCAAAGGTAGACCGAGAAGAGAAACGACAACGCCCCCGCCAGCAGAAAGGCGAGCTTGATCACAAACAGTTGATTTGACCGGAGTCGAACATCGTTCACAACGCACCTCCAAGTGCAGAACACGCAGTTACACCACGTATACGTAGGCCGGAGAAACATCGGATGCGCCATCCGAGCAAGGGCGACAGCCGGGTACTTCGATTCCTCCGCACCGGCCCGTGGGCGATCAGATGATCGACGGGCAGAACAAATCGAGTCTGCTCGGTGTTGGGGGTCTCGGATCTGGCAAACTTGCCGGCCATGACACTCCGGGAGCGACTTGCGGCCGGCCCCGTGATCCTGATGGACGGTGGCACCGGCACCGAGATCCAGCGACGCGGTGGCG
>DAIOGO010000263.1:0-1539 GCA_036745195.1 Actinomycetota bacterium
CATCGTCCCAATATTCACATGCGGCTTCGAACGCTCAAACTTGGCCTTCCCCATGGGAGGAGTTCCTTTCTCACGGATCCGACCGGTCCTTCCGGTCTCTCAAATTGTTGCCCCGAGGGGCGCCGTCCTGCGGTGGTAGCGGCGGGCGGACTCGAACCGCCGACCTCTCGATTATGAGTCGAGCGCTCTCACCGTCTGAGCTACGCCGCCTCGTTCGCCCAGCGTATGCGTGGGCATCCGCCTGACGGCCGAACGGATCCTCCGTTCGAGAGCCCCCTTGCAGATTCGAACTGCAGACCTCTTCCTTACCATGGAAGCGCTCTACCGACTGAGCTAAGGGGGCGAAATGTGGTTTGGGTTGTCTCGGGTTGGGTTGTCTCGGTTGGTCGGTTTCGGTTGTGTTCGCTGCGTCCAGCAGTGCCGGGAGAAGGATTTGAACCTCCGAAGGCTCTCGCCGGCAGATTTACAGTCTGCTCCCTTTGGCCGCTCGGGCATCCCGGCACGCCCGGAGTCCTCCGGGGCGTCGAAAGCATAGCCCCACCGGCGAAAACGTACCAAAGGCGGCGCTCACCCGCAGCCCCCTTGCTCGTTCTTATGCGGTGAGAGGGCAGAAACCTGCCCGCTCACCGCGCAATTTCGGCCGGGGACCGGGCCAGTTGGAGACCCAACCAGTTGAGACCCAGCACTGCGGCGATGCCGAACATGATCAACGAGAGGGTGCCATCGATCGAGACACCGCCGACCAAGAATGCCACGCCTCCCACCACCAGACCCAGCTTGGCCCGGCGAATGACGCTGGCCCGGATGCCCGCGCTCACGTCATCGAGTGCTCCCAGGGCCTCGACCCGCCCCAGCGACCGTCGAAGCAGGAAGCCCATCAACAACACCATCGCTGCGAGGTAGACGGTTGCCAACCCCAGCCACGGCTGACCACCGAACAGCCACAGGCCGATCCCCAGGACGAGGAGGACGGCCCCCGCCACCGCGGCGATCGGCGCCCGGGCGAGAGCCCACCGGGGGCCGCGGACGGCAGATCTCACCGAGAACCAGGCTGCGCCACCCACCACCGCCACCACGATCCCGCCGAAGACGGCGATGGCGGCGTCAGGGCTCATCGGTTGTAGGCCATCTCCTGGAGCCGGGCGATCCGATCCTCCATCGGGGGATGGGTGGAGAACATCTTGGAGAGCACATCACGGGCGCCAAAGGCCTTCATCGGATTCTCGATGAACAACTGGCTCACCGCCGGGTTGACCTTCATCGGGATCCGGGCCGAGGCCTGACCGATCTTGGCCAGGGCCGACGCCAGCTGCAGCGGTTGACCGGTCAACTCGGCCCCACTCCGGTCCGCCTGATACTCCCGGGTGCGGGAGATGGCAAAGCGCAGGAACATGGCGGCGATCGGTCCGACGATGAGGGCGAAGATGGCGAGGATCCCGCCGAGCGGGTTGTTCCGATCATCCCGGCCCGCCCCGCCCCAGAACGCCATCCGGGCCAGGATGGAGAGGGCGGCGGCGAGCATGGCGGCAATCGAGCTGA
>DAIOGO010000264.1:0-1529 GCA_036745195.1 Actinomycetota bacterium
ACGCCCTCGACACCATCCTGTGGGTCGATGCCGTCGACTACTGCCGGGAGCAGGGCACCGCGATCTTCGCCTCGGCCGGGAACAACCACGTGCGGATCAACCGGGTGAACGCCACGATCGACTTCGGTAGTTACCCAGAGTTGGCCGGCGTGACCATTCCCGACCTGGTGTTGACCGGGGTGGGCCGGGTCGACAGCGGCCCCGAGGGAATCGCCTCGGTCATCCCGGGTACGCCGTCCCTCCGGAAATACGCCGAGGATCTGCGTGGCATGATCGAGGTCCCGGCCGGGATCCCGGGGGTGATCATGGTCTCGGCCACCAACAACGCGGTTCCCGATGCCGAGGAACTTCCCTTCTCGTGGGAGGTGAGGAAGCCGTCGGTGGTGGGGGCCCGTGACCAGTTGACCTACTACTCGAACTACGGTTCGCGGGTCGACATCGCCGCCCCGGGCGGCGCCCGCAAGTACAACGTGCCTCGTTACGACATCGGCAACCTCGACGTCCTCTACGGAGGTTGGGGAACGCTGGGCGGGACGAACTACAACGGCGGCCTGTGCGCCTCGGCGGGAAGCATCTTCACGTTTGCCTGTTTCAAGGTGAACGGCGCCGGGTTCGCCTGGCTGCAGGGGACGTCGATGTCGTCGCCCAACGCCACCGGGGTGGCGGCGCTGGTGCTGGCCGCCAATCCCTGGCTGATGGAGGACCCGGATGGACTGCTGGACCATATCCAGGCGACGGCCCGCACCGACATGGTCAACCACATGGTTGCCAATGATCCTTACGACACCTCCGTCTCGGTGACATCGGGGGCATGCACCACCGGGTGGTGCCACCTCGACTACGACGGCTCGGCGATCTCCTTCACCGACGCCTATGGGGCCGGGATGGTCGATGCCGGAACGGCGGTCGGTCCCTGACATCGGTGTCCAACCGCAAGTGAGACGGGGCCCCCGGTTTTCGGGGGCCCCGTTGTTGTCGGGTGGGTAGGCTCATTCGACGATTCGACGAGCGGAGGACGGAATGAACAAGGTGTTGTGGGTGCTGCAGATTCTCTTCGGTGTGTACTTCGTGGGGGTGGGCGTCTCCCATTTCATCGTGCCCGATGGGCTACCGGCGATGATGGAGTGGATGTACGACCTCGACGACACGCTCCATCTCGTCTCCGGCACCGCCGAGATCCTCGGTGGTCTTGGTCTGATCCTGCCGGCGGTGACTCGCATCCAGCCCCGGTTGGTTCCGCTGGCGGCGATCGGACTGGCGATCGTGATGGCCGGGGCGGTGGTGTTCCACATCAATCGGGAGGAGTACCAGCAGATCGGCTTCAACGTGTTCTTGGTCTTGATCATGCTGTTCGTCGCCTGGGGGCGAGCCAAGGCCCACCCGATCACTCCCAAGACGGCCTGACCGCCGGGCGTCCGATGGACGAGACCGACCTCCGGCTTCGCAACCGCACCTACCGGCTTTTCGTGGAACTGGGGCGGGCGCCGTCCCCCGATGAGACCGCGTTGGCGCTCGGTTGGGAGCCGTCC
>DAIOGO010000265.1:0-1514 GCA_036745195.1 Actinomycetota bacterium
CAGCGCACCCCGCACCTGGGTCGCCACCACCTGCTCGGTTGCCTCGGCCTCCCGTTCGTCCAAGGTCTCGCCGACGCAGATGATCGGTGTCATCGAAGTCGACGCCAGCGCCTTGACCCGCTTGTTGACCGTGCCATCGGTCTCGCCGAAGAGCGCCCGCCGCTCGGAATGGCCGACGATCACATGACGGACCGACAGTTTCTCCAGCATCAGCGGCGAGACCTCGCCGGTGAAGGCGCCCTTCTCCTCCCAGTGGACGTTCTGGGCGCCGAGACCGATCCGCATCTTGTCCACCTCGATGGTGGTCTGCACCGATCGGAGGGCGGTGAAGGGTGGTGCCACCACCACCTCCACCCGGTCGTAGTCGGAGGGGTCGAGCCGGTAGGACAACTTCTGGACCATCTGGATCGCCTCCAGATGGTTGGCATGCATCTTCCAGTTACCGACGATCAGATCCTTGCGTTGCATCAGCACCACCGTTCCAGCACCGAGACACCGGGCAGATCCCGGCCCTCGAGCAACTCGAGACCGGCCCCGCCCCCGGTCGACAGATGTGACACCCGATCCGCCAGCCCGAGCGTGCGCAGAGCCGAGGCAGAGTCCCCGCCACCCACGGCACTGAAGGCAGAGGAGGCGGCCAGGGCTTGCGCTACTTGTTCGGTACCCGACCGGAAGGGCTCCCACTCGAAGACCCCCATCGGCCCGTTCCAGAACACCGAAGCGGCCCCGGCGATCAGTTCCGAGAACCGGGCCACCGTCACCGGCCCGATGTCCAGACCCATCCAACCGTCCGGGATGGCGTCACTCGCCACCAGTCTGTGATTGGCGTCGGCGGCGAACCGGTCGGCGACCACCACGTCGGCAGGCAACTCGATCCTGTCGCCGAACGGGCCATCCAGGATGGCCCTCACCTCGTCGAGCATCGACTCCTCGACCAGGCTGGATCCGATCGGGACACCCCGAGCCGCCATCAGCGTGAAACACATCCCGCCCCCGATCAGCATCCGGTCCACCTTCGGCAACAGATGGTTGATGACCCCGAGCTTGTCCGAGATCTTGGCGCCGCCCAGCACCACCAGGTAGGGACGAGCGGGTTCGCCCAGGAACCTGCCGAGGCCGTCGATCTCGGCATCGAGCAGGGGCCCGGCGACCGACTTGATCCGCTCCGCCACCCCCACCGTCGAGGCGTGGGCCCGGTGAACCGAGCCGAAGGCATCCTCGACGAACAGGTCGAATGGGCCCGCCAACCGTTCCGCCAGTTCAGGGTCGTTCTTCGTCTCCCCCGGCTCGAACCGGGTGTTCTCCAACACCAGCACGTCCCCCGGACCGGCCGCAGCCACCGCCGCCGCCATCTCCGGTCCGGCCACGCTGTCGAGCTTGACGGCCCCGAACCCTCCCAGCTCACCCAGGCGGCGGGCGACCGGGTCCATCCGGAAAGCGGGATCCAGTCCTTTGGGGCGTCCCAGGTGGCTGCACACCGCCACCACCGCCCCCGCCGCCCGTAGCTGCTGGAT